>JAUXXW010000088.1 GCA_030684775.1 Pseudomonadota bacterium | reverse complement strand
TGCCCTTGACCCGGCTACGGGGCTGGCGTTTGTTGCCTCACCAGAGGGTGTAAACGACTCAATCAGTTGCTGCATCAGGTCTCGGGCTCGGAACAGCGGCCAGCTGCGGACGGGGACATAATCACACGGGATGCAACAGGTGGGCACTGACCCGATTGCCCGCCACGGTGAAATTCGACGCCTACGACTATTCCATTTACGGCTCGCTGCAAGGCACGGTGAGCTATATCAGCGCCGATACCCTGAATGAAGAAACACGCTCGGGTGACATGACTTATTACCGAGTGCAGGTAAAAACCCAAGACCGCAATCTATCCAGCCGCAAGAATGAGCGCATCGACATTCAGCCCGGCATGACCGCTACCGTGGAAATCAAGACCGGCCGCCAGACCGTGCTGCGCTATCTCACCAAGCCCATCACGAAAACTCTGGACGAATCGCTGGGAGAACGCTGATTAATCGGCAATTCATTTCGGCATGAATCAGCAGTTAAAGCCGTAGAAGCGTAGGTTGGGCAAAGCGCAGCGTGCCCAACAACCCGTCGCCATGTTGGGCACGCTGCGCTTTGCCCAACCTACGTCTACTGCATCCGGGCTACGGCACTACCGTCATTCCGGTTCCCGATTTCGCGGTTCTACTTATTGCATGACGCCGGATTTTATTTCCGCTTCCCCTCGCCTTTTCTTTCCATTACTATCCGGCCACCCCATTGACTTGGGGTATTCACTCAAATTCAAGGAGCCAACATGGCGTCTTATCAGGAATTGATGGCCCAGATCGAGGGCCTGAAACGTCAAGCGGATGATGCCCGCAAGCAGGAAATGGCCGGCGCCATCGCCGAAATCAAACGCATCATGGCCGAATACGGTATCGACCCCAGCGATTTGTTCCCCGCGCGTGGCGGCAAAATCAAGCGTGCCGGCTCCGGCATCGTGAAATACCGCGACCCGGTGAGTGGCCAGGGTTGGTCTGGACGTGGCCGCCGTCCCGGCTGGGTCGCCGCGCTCGAAGCCCAGGGCAAGACCATCGAGGATTGCCGCGTGGCTTGACCGAGGCGAATGCCCGACCAAGCCCTCGGGTAATTTCCGAGGGCTTTTTTATTCCCACATCATTCAAATAGTTATTCGTGCAACCCGCCTCGGTCCATTGGGATATTTTTTGCCGCATCGTCGACAACTATGGCGACATCGGTGTGACCTGGCGTCTTGCCCGGCAATTGGCCGCGGAATACGCCATTCCTGTTCGTCTGTGGGTGGATGACCTGCATGCATTTCGTCAGATTCGCCCGGAACTGGATTGCAACGCCACGACCCAGTTTCTCCAGGGCGTCGAGATTCGCCACTGGGCCACACCACTGCCGCCGACTGAACCGGGTAGCGTGGTTATCGAGGCACTGGCCTGCGATCTGCCGGATTCATTCATCCTCGCCATGGCGGATGAATCGCCGCCGCCGATATGGATCAATCTGGAATATCTGAGCGCGGAGAAATGGGTGCAAGGGGTGCATGGCCTGCCTTCGCCACATCCGCGTTTGCCACTCATGAAACATTTTTTCATGCCCGGCTACACACCGGGAACAGGTGGCCTTACACGCGAGACCTGGCTTTATGACGCGCGCGATGAATTCCAGCGCGATCTCACCGCGCAATCCCGCTTCTGGGCCGGCCTGGGATTGACGAATAAAGAGGAGCGGCATTTCCGTATTTCTTTATTCAGTTATGAATCCGCCTCCTTGGCCGGTCTATTGACCGCATGCGGCGAGGGGAATCAGGTGATCGACCTGCTGGTTCCAATGGGCAAGGCCGTGCCGCAAATCGCCGCCTGGTTTGGCGCGGTCGATGCACGGGCCGGCACGACCTGGCAACGCGGCAAGCTGACCGCGCATGTGCTGCCGATGCTGTCGCAGGACGACTACGACCGTCTGCTCTGGGCCTGCGATTTCAACTTCGTGCGCGGCGAGGATTCCTTCGTCCGTGCCCAGTTTGCCGGCCGTCCCCTGATCTGGCAGGCCTATCGCCAGGAAGAAAATGCGCATCTGGACAAACTCACCGCCTTTCTCGGCCTCTATCTCGCCGACCTGCCGCCCGATACCGCCGCTCTGGTTCGCGCGGTGTGGCAATCCTGGAACCGGGAAGAAGATATCCACGCTCTTTGGCCGGACTGGATTGATGCGTTGCCGACCCTCTCAGCACATGCCCGCGCCTGGGCCACACAGCTCGCCGAAAAAAACGACCTTGCTTCAAATTTGGTGAAATTTATCAACAAGTTGTTAAAATCGCGGGCTTTTTAGCCCCAGGACGCTCCCCCATGAAAACCGCTCAAGAACTCCGCGCCGGCAATGTGATCATGGTCGGCAACGACCCGCTGGTCGTGCAGAAGGCCGAATTCCAGAAATCCGGCCGCAACTCCTCCGTGGTCAAGATGAAATTCAAGAACCTGCTCACCGGCAGCGGCAGCGAAACCGTCTACAAGGCCGACGAGAAATTCGAAACGGTGAACCTGGAGCGCCGCGACTGCACCTATTCCTACTTCGCCGACCCCATGTATGTGTTCATGGACACCGAATACAACCAGTACGAAATCGAAGCCGACAACATGTCCGACGCCCTGCCCTATCTGGAAGACGGCATGCCGCTGGAAGTGGTGTTCTACGAAGGCAAGGCCATCTCCGTGAACCTGCCCAGTTCCGTCGTACGTGAAGTGGAATACACCGAGCCCGCCGTCAAGGGCGACACCTCCGGCAAGGTGATGAAGCCGGCCCGCATCAAGCCCACCGGCCACACGATCCAGGTTCCCGCCTTCGTGGAAATCGGCGACAAGATCGAAATCGACTGCACCTCCGGCGAATACCGTAACCGCGTGAAGTAAAGCCGTAGGTTGGGCAAAGCGGAGCGTGCCCAACATCGTGGCGGTTCGTTGGGCACGCTTCGCTTTGCCCAACCTACGGGCTGTAGCGCCGGCGCCTCGCCGGCTCGTAATTCCATCCAGTCGGAAGAACGAAGCCGCCCCTACAGCACGCTGGGCGCGTCCGGCAATTCGTTGGGGTTTTCCCCGGAGTTGGGAAAATGCCGGCGCAACAGGCCATCCACCCGTTCGATACCGAGCAAAGCACCGGCCTCGAATTCACCGCGTTGGAAGCAGGTTTCCATTTCACGGCAAATGCCTTCCCACTCCGCCGGCTGGACCAGGCCGTTCAAGCCGCGATCCGCGACGATCTCGACATCGCGATCCGCCAACAGCAGGTAGATCAGCACACCGTTGTTGGCCGCGGTGTCCCAGATGCGCAGGTTCGAGAACACTTCCAGCGCGCGTTCCCGCCCGCTCATGGCGGCCAGCAATTGGCTGGGGTGCAACGCCCCTTCGACGGCGAAGCGCAACTCGGCGGAATGATGCCGCTCCGACGCGCTCACCGCGGCCTCTATACGTTTCAGCACATGGCCGGGGAAACGTCGGCGAATGAGCCAATCGGGAAAAAGCAGATGCCGTAACAAGCGGTTCATGTTCGTCCCCTCACCAACGTCCGGAAGCACCGCCGCCGCCAAAGCCGCCGCCGCCCCCACCGAAGCCGCCGCCTCCGCCATATCCGCCACCGTGGCGGCCATATCCGCGTCCGCCGACATGGCCGCCGACAAGAACGAAGACGAAGGCAACCAGCGCGGCGGCCAGCCCCACCAGCAAACCACCCAGCAACAGCCAGGCGCCCAGGAAAGCCACCGCGCCGGCCACACCCGCGCCGACGAGGCGGCCGAAGATCATGCGCAACACGCTCCCGATCACAAAGATGAACATCATCGCCAGGGGGAGTGAGTCGCCCAGCCCTTTCAGGCCGTCGGCACTCACACCTTGTTTCGGCGCCGGCAGCGCCTCGCCCTCCGCCAGTTTGATCAGCGCAGCCACCCCGGCATCGATGCCGCCGACAAAATCACCCGCCTTGAAGCGCGGCACGATGATCTCGGCAATGATGCGTTTCGCCAGCGCGTCCGGAATCGCCCCTTCCAGGCCGTAACCCACTTCGATACGCAAGGCGCGCTCGTCCCTGGCGATCAGCAGCAAAGCCCCATCATCGACGCCCTTGCGCCCCAACTTCCAGGTTTCCGCCACGCGCAATGCATATTGTTCGATGCTCTCAGGGGCCGTCGCGGCGACGATGAGAACGGCGATCTGGGCACCCTTGGCTTGCTCCAGGGCGGCGAGTTTGGCTTCCAGGGCCTGTTTACTGTTTGCATCCAGCGTCGCGGTCAGGTCCGTGACCCGCGCCTGGAGCGCCGGCACCGGCGTCTCCGCCCAAGCCGGGGAGGCGACGAACGAGAACAGCAACAGGGTTATCCACAGCGCCACCTGGAAAGCCCCTCGCGCATTCAGGCGCTTGACTCCCCCCTTTTTCAAAGGGGGGCTGGGGGGGATTTCCGCAGCGGCGGTACAGGCCAATGTCGCTAAATCCCCCTCACTCCCCCTTTGGAAAAGGGGGAAGCCACGCATCCTGGCGCCTTCACTCCGATCCCCTTCGGCGACAGCCAAGTCAGCGAGAAAGGCGAGAACAGCGGTCATATCTCAATTCCCCGCGCACGCCAGTGGCGCTCGCCCCTTGCCCCAGCCCTCATCCAGTCCGGCCAGCCCGGTTTCCGCCACGGCCGCGGCAATGACCAGGGTGGCATGGCCCGAAGTCGGGCGTGGGCCGGCCCGCATGCCCTCAAGCCCCAGCGAACGCAGTTTCTTTTCCTGTACCCGCGCCTTTTCCAGACTGGGGAAAGCGCCCAGGGAAACCGCGTTGCGCAGATCGCCGCCTCGTACCGGGGCGATATCCTTGACGCCTTTCCGGCTCGCGTCCTCGATGGCGGCCCGCATGGCCTCGGCATCGGCGAAAGGCGGCAGGTAAACCCACCAGCCGAGGCGTTTTCCCAGACGCAGCTCGTAATCCGTGACGGCGATTCCGGCGCCTTTCATGCGCGACTCGATCTCTTCCAGCAGCCCCCCATCCAGTTCCGGCCAGGAGAGGCAGCGGGACACGGAACTTTGAGGCATGGCGAGAGGCTCGACCGGCTCGGCCACCCTGGCGGGCGGCGTTTCCGGAAGTTCCACGCGCCCCAGCAGGCGCACCTTGTCGGCATTGAAATCCAGCAATGTGCCGGGTTTTGCGCGCATCGCCTCCAGCCCCCCTCCGGCGACCAGCACCAGCACGTTCAACAAGGCCAGCAGGCCTAACAGTCTTCCCATTTCAAATCCTTTGCCATCCAGACCAGGCCTTCCAGTACCAGATCGTCTATTTCCAACAGCGGGGGCTCCAGACCAGCCGCCAGGATGGCGCGCGCGCCACCCGTCAGCAGAATGGTAACCGCCGCGCCACTGTGCCGCCGCAGCCGCTCGCGCATGTCCGCCACCACGCCCATCTGGGCCAGCGCCAGCCCGGTCGCCAACGCCGCGCCGGTGGAACGCGGGAAACAGTCGGCCTGGCCTGTGGCCTCCAGCGGGGTGAGAGAAGCCGGCGAGGCACCTGCCCGCACGCCCGCCGTACCCTGGAGCAAGGCCGCGCGCATGAGATCAGGCCCGGGCGCGATACAGCCGCCGAGAAAGTGGCCCTCGGGCGTCAAGGCATCCACCGTCAGCGCCGTGCCCACGCTCACCACCAGACAGGCACCCAGGTTCCGCCGCCGTGCCGCCACCAGGGCGGCATAGCGATCAGCGCCGAGCGACTCGGCCGGCTGATAATCACTGTGCACGCCATGCGCGCGCGCCGCCGCCACTACCCAACGCAACTGCTCGACCCGGGAAGACAACAGCGTTTCCAGACTCGCGCGCGTCGCGCCACCCGCCACACAAGACAGCAGCGCGCGGTTCAGAGGATAAGCCGCCCATTTCTCGCCCAGTCGCGACGCCTCGCCGGTGGGACATATGCCACGGGCCAGCCAATCACCCTTCTCGCGCACGCCCCACTTGATCCGGGTATTGCCGGCGTCCAGCAGCAGGAACATCAACAACCCGCCTGGCGTAGGTTGGGATGTAGGTTGTGGCGTAGGTTGTGGCGTAGGTTGGGCAAAGCGAAGCGTGCCCAACATCGCGGCGGTTTGTTGGGCACGCTACGCTTTGCCCAACCTACGATCACCGTTTCCAGGCTCATACCCCTCCCCGCAAGCTGACCTCGCCGGAATGAAAACGCCGCAACCCCTGCTCGCAGGCCAGCAGCAAGGCGCCGCTGTTGTCGACGCCGACCGCCTGGCCGGCGATGCGTTCGCCCAGGCCGGTGACGACCTGTACGAACTGATCCTGGTGCGCGTGCATGGCCTCCCAATCCAGACGAAACGGCGCGAAGCCCTCTGAATCGAACCGGGTCAGGTGCTCATCCAGGCGCGGAACGATCTCCCGCAACAACCGGTTGCGGTCGACCCCATCAAGATGTTCGGAAATATCCGTGATCGGCTGCTCGATCTCCGCGCGCAATGAAGCCACCCCCAGCACATTCACCCCGATGCCGATGACCGCCGCGCTCGGCCCAAGCACATCGCCGGCCAGTTCGATCAACACCCCCGCCAATTTGCCGCCATCGACCAAAATATCGTTGGGCCACTTCACGGCGGCGCCCCGCAAGCCCAACTCACGCAGCCCCTGCGCCAGGCCCAGGCCGACTACCAGCGACAAACCGGACAACTCGCTGGCCGGGCGATTGAAGCGCCACAACAGGGAGAACATCAGGCCGCCACCCAGGCCAGCCAGCCAGGCGCGGCCACGGCGGCCGCGCCCCCTGCCCTGCCATTCCGCCGCCACCAGGGTCTTGTGCGCCCCCCCCGACTGGGCCTGGGCCAGCAGATGGGCATTGGTCGAATCGAGCGAGGCCGCCAATTCAACCTGGAAACCACGCGCTCGCAAGAACGGTGAAAACGACTCGGCATCCAGCCAGGTGACCGGGTTGGCCAAACGATAACCGCGCCCACGCACCGCCTGAACACGCAAACCCAGCGCCTCGGCCTCATGCACCGCGTTATGAACGGAAGCGCGCGAAATCCGCAACCGGCGCGCCACCGCCTCGCCGGAATGGAAATCATCGTGGGAAAGTTGCCGGAGGATGTCCAGCAGGTGGGGGGTCATGGAGCGCTGGCTGTAGGAGCGGACCGCGTCCGCGATCACCGTGTCCACGATGGCGACTGTGGTTTATCGCGGACGCGGTCCGCTCCTACGAGGAGCATGCGGTCAGCGTTGCCAGCAATCGGCGACCGTTCCCGTACCTGACTCTGTCTGAGTGCCCTGCTGATTCAGCGTCAGCGTCCCACACTCCGCATCGGCACCGACCGGGACGGCCCGCACCGTGAAGGCAGTGGCGGTTGGGTTCGCCTGTGCGGTGCCGAGCGCATTGGAAAAGTCAACGTTGTAACGCGCCGTAGAGGGCAAACTGGGCGATTGAGTAGTCGGCGGCACCGTGATGGCGGCCCCCGCCGGATTGGTATTGTAGCTACCGGTTACCGTGTAATTCCGCTCCATCCACCCCGCCACCTCCAGCAACACCACCTTGGCATCCGCCCGCTGCGCCCGCAGCGTGTAGTCCTGGTAGGAACTCACCGCCACCGCGCTCAGAATGCCCACGATCATGATCGCCACCAGCAGTTCGATCAAAGTGAAACCCTTGTTCATGTTTTATCCCTCTATGGTCCGCCTGACGGCGCACTTTACCCGTAACCGGGCTTCCAGACAGTGTGATCCCTGTCCTCGGGAGGCCGGCAACCTGTAAACGTACCTCCAACAAGACCAATCCGTGCTTATCGGGTTAACACATACACCCACTATCGGTAGTGGCGTAGGTTGGGCAAAGCGAAGCGTGCCCAACATCACGACGGTTCGTTGGGCACGCTTCGCTTTGCCCAACCTACGGTGCTGACGGCGCACTTTACCTGTAACCGGCCTCCCACAGATCAATCCAGCAACTCGATCCAGGATACCCGTCCGGTCGTCCCCGGAGGGACATTGACGGGAGTGGTCATTTTTTTACCCTCGCTGGCGGCCGTACCCAGATTGGTCGGTGAATAGATGCCGATCTTCCCTTCACCCAGGCCGCGCGCGAAAGTCGTGCCACCCAACGCGGCGCCTACCTTGATGCCGGCCGCGCTGCTGTCCGAGGCATCCAGTACACCATCCTGATTAAGGTCGAACACGGGAAACTGGTTTTCCATATAGCCATTCACCGCGTTCAAGCCCATGAGCCAGCCATCGCCACCGTACTGACAGGGGTCCAGCGTGCCCCCGGACGAAGCGGGATAGAAGGTGTTGAAGAACACCGTGCCACTGATCAGATTCACTCGCCCGGTCAGGCGCTCACCCGATACCGGCATGTCCCAATACCAGCCCATGTGATCTCCGCCGCATGTACCACTACTCAGTGAGGCACTGACACACCAGTGGGGAACGACTCTGTTGGTCTGTGTGCGGTATGTGAGATCGCCCAGAGTGACTGGTGTATCGAGCGCCTGAGAAACCAGTATGGCGCGACTCAGATTGGAAAAACCTACCGAACCCCGATCCCACACACCGTAGAAAGTCTGCACATCCGCATTGGTGCGATCACTCCCTTCGATAAATTTCCCGGTGCCGAACAACAGCAAATAGCCGGAAGTGGTGCCTGCCGTATGCGGCATCACCTCCGGTGGAGCGATGATGGGCTGGCGCTTGGCGGCGGCATTTTTGGCCACGAACAAGGGGTTGCCGGAATAATCCACCGCCCAATTGGCGGCCACCGTGTCAGCGACATTGAAACGCCACATATTGCCGTTGAGGTCGCCGGCGTAGATGACGTCCACATTGCCATCGCCATTGGTATCAACCGGCGTGGGCGTGGACAGGCCATTGGTATCAAGGCCGCCGTCGTTGGTCCCGGTGGCGCTGTAGTCCGCCACTCCGACACACAGTTTCCGATAGTCGGTATTCTCGACCCAGGTCTTGCTGGCGCCCGTCGGCCCGGATAAATAGATGATGAAAAGACAGGCCTGCTTTCCGGAAACTTCCGGATACCCATTACCGACGATCAGCGCCCATTTACCCCCATTCATGCGGGCAATCTGGCGTGCCTGGCCACTGGTCGGGACGGCTACCGGAAGATTGAAGGTGAAATGAAGATCGGTGGGGTGGGTGAATTCCCAAAGCACGGTACTGGCCGCGCTTAACTCAGTAATGGCTGCGGGGTTGGTGACATCAAGAAGATAGTAGCCTTTGCCGCCCTTGTTTGCGCCACCGGCAAGAACGGTTTTCCACCCGGCCGCGCCAAGATCCGCCTCGGCGCTGAACGGAGAGCCGTCCGCATAGAATTTGTGGCTGTAGGCGGGATCGGAAAGGCATTGCAGGCCGTGATTGCGGGCATCCGTACAAGGAATGGTGCCTGCGGTGGTGTCCGTAAAATGCACGAATGACGGTATATAGGCGAACAATTCCGACCCCGCGCTCGATGTCGTTCCCGCATCGACAGCATGAACCATGCCGTCATTGGAACCGACATAGAGCACATTGCCACGCGTCTTGTTGGTGGTGCGATGCTGGTTGTAGCCGGGGTGATCCACATCCGACAAACCGGCCGTCGGGGCAGACGTATACCAGGGGCTGGAATTGGCTATATCGCCCAACACATTGCGGCCGTTGGGGTTGGCTGGGGTATAAGGAAGGCGACCATTACCAGTCCTTTCGAGATTGCGGCGGCGGAAGGCGTAAGTCACACCGGAAGTACAGGTTGTGGAGGCGCCGTCTTCGCATTCACCGCTGCCGCGCAGGTATTCGACTAGACGATTACCATAGTCATTCGGCGCGGCAATACCGGCCGGCCTATTTAATTTCAACAGGTCTTGCGCGGCAGTATCGAGATTAGCCCAAAGAAAAGGCACACCCGCAGTGCCGTTGTAGGTCAATATCTCGCGGTCACTATGATTCACAGCGGAAACCCTCTCGGCCAGATCCCAGGCCGGAGTACCGTAGTCCAGCGTCAAAACCGTCTGGCTGACATTATTGACCGTAGTCGTTACCGGTGTGATGTTGTAAGCCAGCAAATGGCCTTTCCAGTCCGTTTCGACGGTTGCCCGATAAACCCGCCCACCCAATTGCAATGAGGAAGCATTGGTCGCCACCGCCGAACCGGAAACATTACGCACCAACACGTCATTGAAGGCAACCAGAAGTTTCTGTACGGTGTCCTGAACATTGTCGCTGGTGTAGAAGAAGCCTCGGCTGTTCAAAGCCATATGCCAGAGATCGTCGATGGTGTATTGCATCTTCGCCGCCCCACCATAAGCATTCAGAGAATTATTCCAAGTGGAGGCATTCTGGGCATTAAGAATCGCGTCGGCGGCAGAGAAATCGGCCACGCTATCAGGAAATATATTGCCCTTCGCTTTTGGGCCGACGACATAACGCACGAGGTGCTGTTTTTCCTGCTTATTACGTACGCCTGGCAACAAGGTGTCGGCCAAACCAGGCATCAGATCCGTTTTCCAGCCATAGGCACCCACATCGCCCCATTGGTCCGCATTGTCATCCGCATAAGGCGCACCCATATCTGCGTCCTGATTACCAATGCTGCCGATGGAGGGAACTCCGTCATGGCGCAGCCCCGTATAGTCCGGGGTCACGATGATCTCGTAATTGCGGCGGCAGGAACGAATGGGCGAACCCGATACACCCGGGGAATCCTGGTAGGGCGCCGTGGTCTTGAAATAATCGGTGACACGCGAATGATCGTAAAGGGTAAATATGGTGTCCGAAGCAAAGATAACCTGGGCAAGATCATTGACCAGTGTCGCTCCCTTGGTGGTCTTTACGTCGAATGGATAGGTGGTTACAGGGGGGGGGGTAAAACAAAAAGTGGGCATTGAAGGAATAGGACATATCGGCGCAGAAACGACCTGCTTTGCATGATGAATACCTACCCTGAACCTATCCAGCAAATCCGCCCTGTCAGGCCCCATTTCATAGACAAGATTCGACAGAATTCCGCGAGTCGCGAGATAGGATGACCGCCAGTAAGTAAACCAGTGAGCGAAATTCACCTTGTCGGCATCACTCATGGCCTCGAGCCCGACGCCATTCCAGATTTTTCTTGTGTAACTTCCCGATTTCCATACCGTTTTAGCGCCAAACACTTCCGACCCAGTGTATGTCCAATACTGGCCGAGATGGACAGGAAGGTTTACTACATCATCAGTAAAACCGGTGCCAAAATTACTGGCGAACATATAGCTTGATCCGGCTGCAGCCAAATTGGCCTTGATGTCCACTCCACCCTGTTGCTTTTTCAAGGGGTTGTAGAAAGGCTGCGCCGCGCTGGTCGTGTTCGCATAGGTGTCGAAACTATATCCACCCAGATTGGGCCAGGGCTCATAACCCTTTGCCAGCGTGCCATTCCGTCCTGGCAGATCGGCGACGTCCTGATTGAAGTACAGGAAATTCTTGTCTGATCGAAAATAGCGTACTCTCCCCCTGTTGGTGTCGTCGACATAGTTGGTTCCTTCCGCTTCAGGATAGACCTCTTCTCTCACCACATTTCTATCGCCAGAAGTGATCCCCATCGTATAAAACAAGGGATGTATCACCTCAGAACCACTTGCATCAGCCTCACGATCATTTGGGTATACTGTCAATTGGCTATATAGTTTTCCAGTCGACCCCACTCTACAGGCCGCGTCATTATTCGTCTTGCAGGCACCCGGCCACGGCGTGACCCTCCATCCCCTGTTAGATGAGCCAACAAAAACGGAGTTATACCACCCTGATGACAGGAGAACATTTGTCGGCTCTACTCCAGTAGTGGAGCAGGAAACGCCGGATATAAACACTCCACGACACACTAAAAATTCCGCCAGAGGCACATCCATCAAAGAAACTTCGTTATATTCGTACTGGTACACCGGCGAAATGACCACATTCGGTTCCAGCGTTTCGGTGACAAACATGGGCGCATCGGACAGCGATAATCCGGCGTTGGCGGAGAATGCGCTCAACACGCCATAGACAACTACGATCAGTTTTTCAGCCAATCCATTTTTCATGTTATTTCTCCGGCAATCAGGGCGCATAGACTTCCTGAATCATGACGCGCGTGCCGCTGCGCATGCCATAGCCGCGAACGGTAATTCGATAGTAATAACGCAGGCCGCCCACATTCTTTTCGTAGGCTTCGATCAGATATTCCGGCTGACGCCGAACCAGCGGCAATTGGGCCGGCTGCGAATAGAGGCAATTACCGGGTATCTGGCCGCAGTTGATATTGAACGAGGAAATCACCACCCGGGTTGCGCCTGTTTTAAAACTGACGACTTTCTTGCCGCCCGCGCCGGCGAGGCCGGGTGCGGATACCGGCACGGCAGCCGAGTCCGCGTATTGCAGTGCTCTATCCCACTTATCCGCATCCTGCCAGACAGCTCTGTCCGCCAGGTACCAGGCAGATGCCGGACCGCCGACCTCCATGCTGGCGCCGTTGTAGCAAAGGCCGTGTTTGCAAATTTGCGCGTCGCATGTGCCGGTACCCGGGGTACACGTCGCGGCGGTGTCGTAGCCTTCCTCATTGATGCCCACGATGCGGCCGGAGTCGCGTATCCACAATTCCGCATCGCGCAGCCCCATCTCGGCGGCCTGAAAGGCCAGATTGCGGTCGCGCGCGTTGCCGGCCATGCGACTCTCCAGCAGGGCGGTGCCCAGGGAACTCATGCCGAGGATGGTAAGGATGGTGAGGAAGACGAGGCTGGTGATGAGTGCCGCGCCGGATTGCCTCGAAGCAAGTGGGGACGTTGCATGAATCCCGCTATGCAAATCCGTGTAGCCGGCTCTGTCAGCGTTGGCCGTTAATGAAGTTGGGGCACGGATTCCCCCCTTTTTCAAAGGGGGGTTAGGGGGGATTTCTGAGACGGTCACCCAAGCAAACGTCGCTAAATCCCCCTCATTCCCCCTTTGAGAAAGGGGGAGGCCACTCCTCCACGCGCTTTCACATTGACCAGCGACTAACGCGAACAGAGCCGAGCCCGCGTAGCCCGGATTACCGAAGGGTAGAGGCCTCATCAGCAGCGCATAAGCAGGGACTTGGCCACCGTCTTTTGGCGGCTTAGTCCTTCGCTTAGGGGCTTCATCAGCGGAATCCGGGGAGATTCCGCGAAACCGGCGCGCGGTGGCGGGCCAAAGGCCCCGGATTCCGCGAAGCTCCATCCGGGCTACGCTCGCTTTCGCGGGAATAACGGTGTTCTCGGGTCGGTTCGATGGCTTGAGTCGTGTCATGGCATTACTGCGGCAACGGGTTGACGCGGTTGCGCAGGGTGAAGACGGAGGTGAAGGTGCGGCGCAGACGGGTGTCATTGGGTGTAAAGGAGGTTCCGGAACAATCCCTTATCGTCTGCGGCGCGCCGACGACGCCGTTGCCGAGTGAACGCACCATGATGCAGACCTGCACCGCCACGATCTGGCTCACAGTCGCTGGAACCGCGGTAGACCAACTATCGACGGCATCGTCACCATTGCTGTCCACGCCGTAGACCAATTGCAGGTCTTCGATACCTTCGGCAAATGGCTGTGCATTATTGGAACCATTACCGAGGCACTCCAACTCGAAGTCAACCACGTCCATGCTGATCGCACTCCTCACACTGCCGTAGTCGCCGACATCTGTCCCACCGCCTTTCAGGATGTCACCGCCATTCAACGTTTTCCCAACGTCGACGCCATTGCAGTCCCGGATGGTCTTGCCGTTCAAAGTCGATAATTGATAGACCACGGTCAAATTATCGACATCGCGCGTGGTGGGTATTCCGCCGGTATTCACGGTGTTCGCGCCATTGGTTCCCGTGATCGGCACCACATTGCTCGGCAGGCCCACACGATTGTCCGTGAACAGTGGCGTGATGTCCGTGCGCCCGGCCGCGAGCAGGTTGCGGCCAATGAATTCCATGGCGAAGCGGCCGGTGTCCTGCACGCGGGCGCTGGCATCCTGGGTGCGGTAGGTGGAGCGACTGCCGACCATGATGTAACCCAGTGAGGCGGTGATCATCAGGCCCAGGGTGATGGCGACCATGAGTTCGATCAGGGACAGGCCGGCCTGGAAGCGGGGGAAGGCAATCGGTTTCATGGCCGGAACATGGTGTAGTAACACTTGGTGTCGGCGACGGCCGTGCCGCAGGCGGTGGTGGCCGGGTTGCCGGTGGTATCGGTTGTCCAGCCAGACGCGCCATTCATTTGCTGATCGCGCCAGAGCACCGCGACGTAAAAGGAATTGGAATTGGCGCTGACCTCTCGTATCCGCGCGGTGCCCAGTGGCAATGCCGTCAATTGGCAGGCGGCACGGTTGGACAGGGTCACCGCCACGCCGGCGACACATTGGCTCGCATCGGCGGAAATATTCAGGCTGTCGTAACTGTCCGCCCTCATCCCCGTCAGATCCGCACGAATGCGTTCCGCCATGTCCTGCATGACCTGTGCGGAGACTGCGCTGTTGTAGGCATCGCGATTGTTCTTGAGGCCGGTCAATTGCAGGCCGGCCAGACCGAGCAGACCCAGGGAGAGAATGACCACGGTGATCATGACTTCCAGCAGGGTGAGGCCGGATTGGCGGAATGGACATTGCGTAGGTTGTACCCTGAAGGGCATGAAGGCAAAGCGCAGCGTGCCCAACATCTTGTAATCGTGAGCGCCGTCTTTGTTGGGCACGCTACGCTTTGCCCAACCTACGCCACTCATTTCCATGCGCGATTTCATACCGTCATCCCGCTCACAAATTACAACTTGCGGCGTCATCGGGAATGCCGTTGTTGTTGGCGTCCGGAGACACTCTGGCCCTGCCGGTCACATTCACGACCACCGCCGAAGACCGGGTCTGATTGCCGACGCTGAGTTCCGTGCCATTGCACGCCACCAGTGTTCCGATGTTGGTGGTGCGGCCGTCGGGCAAGAAGGTGATGCGATTGGTTACACCACCATTGCCTCGTAGCGTCCACCCGGTAGACAAAGCCGCGTGAGTACGCAGCACCTCCTCGTCGTCCGCCGCGCCATCGGCGTTCCGATCCGGGCAGGTCGCGGTATTGATGGTTTCACTGTCATTGCAATCTTCGAATACCTTCCAGCCGGCTTCCCAATGGCCGGTAGTGCAATCCGAGCCCGCCGCCGTTGCCGCCCCCTTGCACACCACCACCCGCGCCCCCCGGGTGATCGCCTCGCTCCGCGCGTAATTGATGTCGATCAGCAGGTCGTTGGCGTAGCTGCTGGCCTTGCTCGAAGCCATGAAATCAATGAATGAAGGCACGCCGATGGTGAGCAGAATCACGGCAATGCTCATGGTGACCAGCAATTCGATCAGGGTGATGCCGCGTTGCAAGGTGTTTGCCGGGGTGTGGCGCATGGTGCCGGGTTCTCTCGATGGCTGTGTTGTTTCGGCTCTGCTCGTTGGACTGCTATCCTAGCCGCGCCGTGGCCGTGTGGCAGCAGGCGGACGATGAGCGGCGATTCTGCCACGATGAACGGCGCATTCCCCAGGCCTTCGTAGGTTGGGCAAAGCGGAGCGTGCCCAACAT
>JAUXXW010000070.1 GCA_030684775.1 Pseudomonadota bacterium | reverse complement strand
AGCGGCCCCGGAATGCAGTCCGGGGCGCGCCCTGCAAGGGAGGGAACGGGCATGGCGCGGGACGTTCATGATTCATGGTGGCCTCAATCCATGCCCGTTAATGGAGAACGCGCGGTACGGACAGGATGAATTCGGAAACCTCGGCTTCGAACTGACTGCCGTCTTCCGCGACCATCTGGTAACTGCCTTTCATCGCGCCGACCGGCGTGGCGATGGCGGTGCCGCTGGTGTACTCGAACTGCTCGCCGGGTTTCAGCAGCGGCTGTTCACCCACCACGCCGAGGCCGCGTCCTTCCTGCACCTTCTCGTGCGCGTCAGTGATGACCCAGTGCCGGGAAATGAGCTGCGCCGGAATCTGGCCGCTATTGGCGATGGTGATGGTGTAGGCGAACACGAAACGCTCCGCGCTCTCGTCGGATTGCTCCGGGATGAACTGGGTGCGGGTGGTGACGGTGATGTGGTACTTCCTGCTCTCGGCCATGGTTATCTGCTGCTGAGTGGCGTGCGGGCGAGGATTGCACACGAATCATCCAGCCCTGTCCAGTGCGCGGGGCGGGCAGGTAGAATTCGGCGGATTCTTTCAACAGCCCAGGAAAACCATCATGGCCGATTACCAGATTGCTCCTTCCATCCTTTCCGCCAACTTCGCCAAGCTCGGCGAGGAAGTGGACTTCGTGCTCGCCGCCGGCGCCGACATCGTCCACTTCGACGTGATGGACAACCACTATGTGCCCAACCTGACCATAGGCCCGCTGGTCTGTGAAGCACTGCGCAAACACGGCGTCACCGCCCCCATCGACGTGCATCTGATGGTGAAGCCGGTGGACCGCATCATTCCCGACTTCGCCAAGGCCGGCGCCACCTACATCACCTTCCACCCGGAAGCCTCCGAGCACGTCGACCGCACCATCGGCCTGATCAAGGAAAACGGCTGCAAGGCCGGCCTGGTGTTCAACCCGGCCACCCCGCTGGACGTGCTGGAATACATGTTGCCCAAGCTCGACATGGTGCTGTTGATGTCGGTGAACCCCGGCTTCGGCGGCCAGAAATTCATCCCCTATGTGCTGGACAAGGCGAAAAAAGTGCGCGCGATGATCGACGCCGGTGGCTACAACTGCCGCCTGGAGATCGACGGCGGCGTCGGCCCGGCCAACATCTGTGAAGTGGCGAAAGCCGGCGTGGATACCTTCGTGGCCGGTTCCGCCATCTTCGGCGCCGCCCGCGACAGCGACCCGCAGCGTTACAACACGGTCATCGCCGCCATGCGCGCGGAACTGGCGAAAGCGTAAATGTAGCGCCGGCATCCCTGCCGGCGTTTTTCAAAAGACGCCGGCAAGGATGCCGGCGCTACAAGCCCCCAACAATGAACTTTCCAATTTCTCTGAAAGCCGTCGTCATCGACCTCGACGGCACCCTCCTCGACACCGCGCCCGACCTCGCCGATGCCGCGATGGCGATGGCCGCAGATCTCGGCCAGCCGCCGATCGACCTGGCCGAGGTGAAGACCTACATCGGCAACGGTGTCTCCCGTCTGGTGAAGCGGGTCCTCACCCGCGACATGCATGCCGACCCGGCGCCGGAACTGTTCGCCCAAGCGTTGCCGATCTACGAACAACACTATGCCGAGTGGGTGTCGCGCAAGAGCCGCCCCTACCCCGGCGTGATCGAAGGCCTGCAAGCCCTGAAGGCCAGCGGTGTGCACCTGGCCTGCATCACCAACAAGGCCGCGCGTTTCACCCACCCGCTGCTGAAAGACACCGGCCTGTTCGACTACTTCGAGCTGATCCTCTCCGGTGACACCCTGCCGGAGAAAAAGCCCTCGCCTTTGCCGCTGTTCCACGCCTGCGCGGTATTCGACTGCGAGCCGAACGAATTGCTGCTGATCGGCGACTCCCTCAATGACGCCCAGGCCGCGCGTGCCGCCGGCTGCCCCGTGTTCTGCGTGCCCTACGGCTACAACCGTGGGCGCCCGGTGGCGGAACTGGATCTCGATGCCGTGGTGGACAGCCTGGCGGAAGCCGCCAAACTGATCGTAAAAAAATGAACTTGAAAACTCTGGAAACCGGGAGCGCGAAGTCCGCCCGATGGCGTGGCTGAACCGCGTTTCATTCCCGCGTTTCAAACATCCCGTCCTTCCGGAGTCGCCTCATGTTCAACGAAGAAAAATTCAATAGCCTCGCCCGCCAGGGCTACAACCGCATCCCGGTCATCAAGCAACTGCCCGCCGACCTGGATACGCCGCTTTCCCTTTACCTGAAACTCGCCAACGAACCCTATTCCTACCTGCTGGAATCGGTGGTGGGTGGCGAGCGTTTCGGCCGCTATTCCTTCATCGGCCTGCCCGCCCGCACTGTGCTGCGCGTGCATGGCCATTTCGTCAGTGTCGAGACCAACGGCCTGCCGGTGGAGCAATCCACCTGCGACGACCCGCTGGCCTTCATCGAGGATTACCTGGCGCGCTTCAAGGCCGCCCCGGTGCCGGGCCTGCCGCGTTTTCCCGGCGGCCTGTGCGGCTACTTCGGCTACGACACGGTGCGCTACATCGAGAAAAAGCTGGCCGACACCCGCAAGGAAGACCCGGTCAACACCCCGGACATCCTGCTCCTGCTCAGCGACGAACTGGCGGTGGTGGACAACCTCTCCGGCCGCCTCACCCTGATCGTCTACGCCGACCCGCTGGAGCCCGAGGCCTACCTGAAAGCCCACTTGCGCCTGAAGGAACTGTCGCGGCGCCTGTTGCGCCCCGCCGTGCCGCCGGGTGGCGCCAAGGGCAACGGCGCCGAAGCCGAATCGGAATTCGGCGAACAGGCGTTCAAGGACGCGGTGGTGCGCGCCAAGCGCTACATCACCGAAGGCGACATCATGCAGGTGGTTTTGAGCCAGCGTTTGAGCCGGCCGTTCCATGCGCATCCGCTCTCGCTGTACCGGGCGCTGCGCGGCCTCAACCCCTCGCCCTACATGTTCTATTACGACATGGGCGGTTTTCATGTGGTCGGCTCCTCACCGGAAATCCTGGTGCGTCTGGAAGACGACGACGGCGGCAAACGGGTGACGGTGCGCCCCATCGCCGGCACCCGGCCGCGCGGCGCCAGCCGCGAGGAAGACCAGCGCCTGGAAGCGGAACTGTTGGCCGACCCCAAGGAGCGTGCCGAACACGTCCAACTCATGGACCTTGGCCGCAACGACGCCGGTCGCGTCGCCCAGGTCGGCACGGTGAAAGTCACCGAGAACATGACCGTCGAACGCTATTCGCACGTCATGCACATCGTCTCCAACGTCGAAGCCAGCCTGCGCCCCGAGATGAGCGCGATGGACGTCCTGCGCGCCACCTTCCCGGCCGGCACCGTCTCCGGCGCGCCGAAGATTCGGGCGATGGAAATCATCGACGAACTGGAACCGACCAAGCGCGGCGTCTATGCCGGCGCCGTCGGCTACCTCGGCTTCAACGGCGACATGGACGTCGCCATCGCCATCCGCACCGCAGTGGTCAAGGACAACACCCTCTACGTGCAAGCCGGCGCCGGCATCGTCGCCGACTCCGTGCCCGAAAACGAATGGCTGGAAACCTGCAACAAAGCCCGCGCCATCGTGCGCGCGGCGGAACTCGCGCAAGCGGGGTTCGAGGGCGAGGCGGAGTAGCTGGATTTCGGATTTTCTCGCGCGGCATCGCCGCGCCCGACTTTCCGAAACCCAAAATCCGAAATCCGAAATTGCACGAACTTCACCTCATCGTTCCCGGCCTGGCGGCCTGGTGGGATTCACCCCACAGTGAACAGACCCCCATGCCGGCATTCGAACGCCTGCTGGCGCGCGGACGCGCCCTGAGCGGTGAAACCAGCCTGGCGGATGCGCTGTGCGATGCCTTCGGTGTTGCCCGACAGGAGGACAGCCCGCTTGCGCCAGTTACCGCCACCTACGATGGCCTGAACGCCAATCTGGGCTACTGGTTGCGCGCCGACCCGGTGCATCTGCAAGTCGGCATGCGCGGCATGACGCTGCTGGACGCCACGCATGTCGGGCTGAGCGGGCTGGAGTCCGAGGCCCTGGCGGCAAGTCTCAAACCCTTGTTCGAGGAAGCCGGCTGGCACCTGCTGGCACCCACGCCAGAGCGCTGGTATGGCCATCCTTCCCATGCCGTCAAACTGCGCACCACGCCGCTGGACGTGGTCGCCACCCGCCATGTGAATTCGGCGCTGCCGGTCGGCCCCAGCGCGGCGCGGGTCATGCGCCTGGTGAACGATGCGCAAATCATTCTCCACGACCACCCGATAAACCAGGCGCGCGAGCGGCGCGGACAGATGCCGATCAACGGCCTCTGGCTCTGGGGCGGTGGCGAGATGCCGAAAGGCGGACGCCATTTCCAGCAAGTCCTGGCGGAACAAACGGAAGCGCTGGCGCTGGCGCGGTTGTCCGGCGGCGCCAGCGCGCCCTGCCCGGCACGCCTGCGCGACGTGCCTTGGGCCAATAGCACTTTGCTGGTGTTGCCGGAGTTTCCCGCCAACGCCACGGCGGAGGATGCCGCCAGGCTGGATGCCGAGTGGTTCATGCCGCTGCTGCATGGCTTGCGCATCGGCCGCTACCGGCATGTCAGCGTCACGCTGACCGGGCCGGAAGGCGGCTGCGTGCGACTGGGAATGCTCGACGCCTGGAAGGTCTGGAAACGCTGAGCGCAGGCAAGCAAGTGTCGTAGTGTCGTAGGTTGGGCAAAGCGCAGCGTGCCCAACAACCCGCCGCAGTGTTGGGCACGCTGCGCTTTGCCCAACCTACGCAGCTACCTACGCAGCTACCTACGCAGCTACCTCCCCGCCAGCCAGGCCGTCAGTGCTTCCGCCGGCATGGGCCGGCCAAGGTGCCAACCTTGCAGGACACCCACCCCCATTCCCTTGAGCCGTTCGGCGACCGCTTCGTCTTCCACGCCTTCGGCCACGGTCGCCAATTCCAGGGTATCGGCCATGCCGACGATGGTCTGGATCAGGCGGGCACCTTGTGGCTGCTGGATGCGGCGAACAAAGGCGATGTCGATCTTGAGTTCATTCACCGGCAGGTCATGCAACTGCGAGAGCGAGGAATAGCCGGTGCCGAAGTCGTCGATGGACAGGCGGAAGCCGGCGTCACCCAGCTCTTTGAGGCGTTCGGCGGCGTATTCGACATCCAGAAGGGCGATGGATTCGGTGATTTCCAGCGTCACCCGGCCCGGTTCCAGGCCATGTGCCTGGACATCCTCCAGTAATTTCTCGGTGAAATAAGGCATGAACAACTGGCGTTTCGAGAGGTTCACCGAGAGCATGAGATCGTGTTCTTCCCAGCTTTGCATGTCATGCAGCGCCTGGAGCCAGACCTGTTCGCCGAGGTCGCGGATGAGGCCGAGATTTTCCGCCATCGGAATGAAGGTGGCCGGGCTGATCCAGCCCATGTCCGGCTCGTACCAACGCGCCAGGGTTTCCACGCCATTGACCCGCCCGCTGCGGGCATCGACCAGCGGCTGATAGTGGTTGGTGATGCGTTTATCGCGGATGGCGGCGGCCAGGCGTTGCTGGATGTAAATCTCTTTCTTGCCCAGGCCCTTATGGGCCATGTCGGCAAAGAATTGCAGGTTGTTGCGGCCCTGCGCCTTGGCATAGAACATGGCCCGGTCAGCGTGTGCGAGGAGCAGCTCACCGCTGTCCGCATCGTCCGGAAACACCGTGAAGCCGGCGCTGAAGGTCAGGTTGAACTCGCTTTCTTCCACCGCTAGCGCCGCTCCGGTGGCCTCACGCAACTTTTCCGCCACCTCGCGGATGGACTCGATGCTGGGCATATCCGGCAACAGCACGACAAACTCGTCCCCGCCCCAACGCGCCAGGGTGTCGCCACTCCTGAGGTGATAACGCAGGCGCTGGCTCAGGGCGATGAGCAACTGGTCGCCCATCTTGTGGCCCAGGCTGTCGTTGACGTGCTTGAAGTGGTCGAGGTCGATGAAGCCCAGTGCCACCTTGCGCTGGCTGCGTTCCGCCTGGCGCATGGCGACCTTCATGCGGTCTTCCAGCAGCACCCGGTTGGGCAGGCCGGTGAGCGCATCGTGCAGGGCCATATGGGTGATGCGGCGCTCCTGCAAATAGCTCTGGGTGATGTCGCGCAACACGCCACGCAGGCTGTCGCCCCCGTTTTTGCCTCCCGCCGCGCGCACCAGGCGCAATTCCAGCCAACGTTCCTCCTCATTGTGGGGGGCGAGACGCAGGCGGGCGCTGACCTGCTGCTTTTCCTGGCGGGCCAGGGCCGCGACCAGCGCGGTGAGCGCCGGCGTGTCCTCCGGGTCGAGATATTCGGCCAGCACCTGGCCGCTGACATCGGCGTCGATGCCGGTGACCTTGCGCCAGCCGGAACTCACCCGCGTGATGCGCCCCGCCAGATCCAGTTCCACCACGGCCTCTTCCAGCAGATCCAGGGTTTGCATGTGCGCGGCTTGTTCCGCGTGGCGGTTTTCCGCCTCTTCCATGAGGCTGTCCAGCGCCACGCCGAGGCGGCCCATTTCGTCCGCGCGCGGAGTGAGTTTTTCCAACGCCTGCCGCACCGCCGGAGAACGCCGGAATTGCACCAGAAAGGAACCGGCCGAACGGCTCAAGGCTTCGATCTCCTTGAGGTGGCCACGCATGCCGCGCCCCAGCCCGAACCAGATCAGCGCCAGCAAAGACAGGGTGAGCACGGCGGCGCCGGCCATGACGGTATAGGGCGAAACCAGGGGATCCAGGGCGTGGCGGATGACGAGCAGCGGCGCGCGCGCGCCCTCGTCTTCCCGCAGGGAAAGCGTGGCTTGCAGGGTTACCCCGTCCGCCAGACGGCCGCTCTGGCGAGCATCGATCGGCATGTCCAGTCCCGAAATCCCCTGGGAGCTGGCCAAAGTCTGCCCGTTATGGCGCAGGAACAAGGTGTCCATGCCGCGCGCCAGGTGGGTAAGCAAGCCGTTATCGAGCGCGCGCGCGAACAGGACCATGCCATGTCCGTCTTTCCCCAGCCAGATCGGCACACGGGTGATGGCATAGACCGTGTCGGCATCCGAACAATGGCTGCGGACATAAAGATCATTCATGTTCAGGCTGTCTAGGAGCATGGCCTGGCAGCCGATGCTGAACACTTGCGTTCCTTCCGAGGTGACCAGCAGGACACCTTCGAATGCGCGGCTTTCCGCCTGGGCATTGAAAAAGGCGCGCAGGTTGGCCACTCGCCGCTCGGCACCGAGTTCACCGATACGCATGAACTCGATCTGCGCCTTGAGGCGCCGCGCGGTTTTGTCCCATTCCTGCCGGGTGTCCGCCAGCTTGCTTTGGTAATGCCGCAAGGTCTGCTCATGGCCACGCGCCGCGTAGGCGTTCACCACCTCCTGCCAGGCCAGCCAGGCCGCTCCCATGGCCAGCATGGCGGCCAGCAAGCCGACCACAAACAACATGCGGTTGGCGCGGTTGAGCAGAGAAGCGCGTGGACGCGGCATATTCAGCGCACGGTTAGCGAAAGACGCACAAATGTGGGGTAGCGCAAAACGATCTCCTCCAGACCCTGTTGAATTACCGGGTTGCCGACATTTCGTGTGCCGGCTTTATTTTTCTCGCGCGCGTTGTTCGGACTTGCCTGGCTTGCCCACGAAGCTCGCGACTATAGCGTGCCCTTTATCCGGCGGGCCATGAAGATTGCAGAAAAATACAGCACAAGCGGCTTACGACGCGCGCCCTATCTGGAGGGCGCGCGCCGCGCTACAGCAATACCAGGTTATCCCGGTGGATGAGTTCCGCCTCGTCCATGTAGCCGAGCAGGGAGGCGATCTGGCTGCTCGGGTGGCGGGCAATGCGGCGGGCCTCGTCGGCACCGTAATTGACCAGGCCACGCGCGATGTCGCGGCCGTCGCCGTCGATGCAGGCGACCACTTCGCCACGATGGAAGTCACCGACCACTTCCGCCACGCCGATCGGCAGCAGGCTCTTGCCCTGCTCGCGCAGCGCGCGCACCGCGCCGTCGTCCAGCTTCAGGCGGCCACGCACTTGCAGATGGTCGGCCAGCCACTGGCGGCGCGCGGCCAGCGGTTCGTTACGGGCGAGGAGTTGCGTGCCGAGGGCCTCACCCGCGCCCAGGCGCGCCAGGACATCGTCCTCGCGGCCACTGACGATGACCGTGTGCGCGCCACTGCGCGCGGCGCGCTTGGCGGCCAGGATCTTGGTCAACATGCCGCCGGTGCCCACGCTGGAACCGGCGCCTCCAGCCATCGCTTCCAGATTTGCCGTGCCGGCCACGGCTTCATGGATGAATTCGGCGTCCGGATGCTTGCGCGGGTCGGCGCTGTAGAGACCGCGCTGATCGGTGAGGATGATCAGGGCATCGGCCTCGATCAGGTTGGCCACCAGGGCGCTCAGGGTGTCGTTGTCGCCGACCTTGATTTCCTCGGTGGTGACCGTGTCGTTCTCGTTGATGATCGGAATGACCTTGAGCTCCAGCAAGGTGCGCAGGGTGGAGCGGGCATTGAGATAACGCTCGCGGTCGGCGAGGTCGGCATGGGTGAGCAGAATCTGCGCGGTGTGCAGGCCATGCACGCGGAAACTGCGCTCATAGGCCTCGATCAAGCCCATCTGGCCGACGGCGGCGGCGGCCTGGAGTTCATTCAGCGCGGCCGGCCGGCGCGACCAACCGAGTCGGCTGATGCCTTCGGCGATGGCGCCGCTGGAGACCAGCACAATCTCCTTGCCCAGCGTGGTGAGCTTGGCGATCTGCGCCGACCACAGCGCCAGGCGATCATGGTCGAGACCGCGCCCTTCGTTGGTCACCAGGCTGCTGCCGACTTTCACCACCAGGCGCTGGGCATCGGCCACGACAGAACGACTCGCGGAATGGATCATCCTGAGCACCTCAGCCACGCTTGTAGCGCCGGCTTCCAGCCGGCGTCTTTTAAAACAGCCGGCTGGAAGCCGGCGCTACAGAGGTTCATGCGCCCTCCCCCGCCTCCGCAGCGGCACGGCTTTTTTGCAGGTGCTCCATGATGGCGAACACCAGGGGCTGGCAGCCGCCACCGTTGATCGCGGAAATCGCGAACACTGGTCCCTCCCATCCGAACGCCTTGAGGAAGTCGGCGATGCGCTCGGCGCGTTCTTCCTCGGGGATCAGATCGGTCTTGTTGAGCACCAGCCAGCGCGGCTTGGCATGAAGGTCTTCGTCGTATTTACGAAGTTCCTCGACGATGGCGCGCGCCTCGCGCACCGGGTCGACTTCCGGGTCGAACGGGGCCAGGTCGACCAGATGCAACAACAAGCTGGTGCGCGCCAGGTGGCGCAGGAACTGGTGGCCCAGGCCGGCGCCCTCGGCCGCGCCCTCGATCAGGCCGGGCACATCCGCGACCACGAAACTACGCTCACTATCGACTCGCACCACGCCCAGGTTGGGATGCAGGGTGGTGAATGGATAGTCGGCCACCTTGGGCTTGGCGGCGGAAATCGCGCGGATCAGGGTGGACTTCCCAGCATTGGGCATGCCCAGCAAACCCACGTCGGCGAGCACCTTCAGCTCCATGTGCAGTCGCGATTCCTCGCCCACTTCGCCCGCCGTGGTCTGGCGCGGCGCCCGGTTGGTGCTGGATTTGAAGTGCAGGTTGCCCAGACCGCCAATGCCGCCCTTCGCGATCAGGGCACGCTGGCCATCGGTCGCGAGGTCGGCGATCAGCGCGCCGGTCTCATCTTCGGTAATCACCGTCCCCACCGGCACGCGCAGAGTCATGTCATCGCCGCCCTTGCCGTAGCAGTCGGCGCCGCGACCGTTCTCACCGTGCTGGGCGCGGAACATGCGGGTGAAACGGTATTCGACCAGGGTGTTGATGTTGCGGTCGGCCTCGGCCCAGATACTGCCGCCTTTGCCGCCATCGCCACCATCCGGCCCGCCCATGGGGATGAACTTTTCGCGCCGGAACGAGGCGGAGCCATTGCCGCCACGCCCCGCGATGACATCAATACGGGCTTCGTCGATGAATTTCATTGGATAGCCTGGGAAAAACGCCTTGAAATGAAAAAAGCCCTATCCGCGGATAGGGCTCCTTCGGGTGGCGATTGGGGCTTACGCCGCGACCGGCACCACGTTGACCGTGCGGCGCTGACGCTCGCCCTTCACGGTGAATTCGACCACACCGTCCACTTTCGCGAACAGGGTGAAGTCCTTGCCCAAGCCAACATTCAGACCGGGGTGGAACTGGGTGCCACGCTGCCGCACCAGGATGTTGCCGGCGGGCACGAACTGGCCGCCGTAGCGCTTCACACCCAGCATCTTGGGGTTGGAGTCGCGACCGTTACGTGAACTGCCGCCTGCTTTCTTGTGTGCCATGTTTATCTACTCCTGTTCAGACGGAAGCCGCAACATCGATGCCGTCGATGCGGATTTCCGTGTAGTTCTGACGATGTCCCTGGGTCTTGCGATAGTGCTTGCGACGGCGCATCTTGAAAATCAGCACCTTGATGCCACGGCCATGCGAAAGCACGGTCGCCTTGACGGAAGCACCAGCCACCATCGGGGAACCGACCTTGATGTCGTCACCATCGGCCACCATGAGCACGTCGGTGATTTCGACCTCACCACCCACTTCAACGGGAAGCGTCTCCACCTTCAGCTTGCCGCCGGTAGATACCTTGTATTGTTTACCACCGGTTTTAATCACCGCGTACATGCCAATCTCCAAAAATCTGAGCTAATCCGGAAAACGCGGCATTCTATGGGAAGGGTTCGCCAATTGCAAACTGAGGAGCCTGCCGGACTTTATTCGTCGTGCGCGTTGCGGCCAGAAAGCGATGGATGCAAGGCGTGGCGCGCCGGCAATGGCCATTCCCTTGCCAAGCGCCGCAACGCGGCAGACGCGCTTTCTGGCCACAACCCGGAGGGCCGGGCCGTTGCGGCGCGCGCGGCGAATAAAGTCCGGCAGGCTCCCAAGGTATAGTTCCCGCCCAATTCCCGCCATACACGCAACATGACCCCACCTTCCTTGCCGCGCCGCCTTGCCTGCCTCGTCTATGAGGCGATGTTGCTGACGGCCGTGCTGTTCGTCGCCAGCATCCCGGTCGTGGCCTTGACCCTGTCCCTCCCCCCGGCCTTGTTTCGGCCGCTCGTCTGGGCCTACTGGCTGCTGGTCGCGGGAGGCTACTTCACCTTGTTCTGGCGGCGCGGCCAGACCCTGGCCATGAAGACCTGGCACATCCGCCTGGAATCCGTGGAAGGCACTCTTCCCGGCACCCGCCAGGTCGTGAAGCGCTATCTGCTGGCCTGCCTGCTGTTCCCCGTCAGTTGGGGTTGGGCGATTTTCTCGGCGGACCGCCAGTATCTGCACGACCGCCTGGCGGGCACCCGTTTGGTCAACGCCGCTCCATCCACCAGATAGCGATGCCGGCCGCCAGGCCGAAAGCGAGAACCGGAGCCGATGTGGATAGCGGCGCCGGCCAATCCTGCAACTGCGCGAACTGGGCGGACAACCGGTTGGCAAGATGGAAACCCAGGCCCAGCAGGATACCCAGAAGCAGGCGCCCGCCCGCCCCGCCCACTCGCGGCGGGTGATAGGCAAACGCGAGGGCCAGCAACAGCATCACCGGTGCGGCCAGCGGGTAGGTCACCTTATTCCAGAAGGCGATGACGTAACGCTGCGCGTCCTGATGGTTCTGCGTCAGGTGCTGAATATAGGAATGCAGCGTGGCCATCGACATGCGCTGCGGGGAAACCATCAATACCGCCAGGAGGTCCGGCGTGACGGCGGACACCCATGCCTGATCCGCCAGGTGCAGCGTCTCGGTGCGGCCATCGCCAAGACGCGTTTCCGTCACTTTCCTGAGCATCCAGTTGCCATCGCGCCATTCGGCGGACTCGGCGCGGCGTAGCGAACGCAGTTGGAAGCCGTCATCGAAGACATACAAACGCACATCCAGGAGGCTGGCATCGGGCCGCATCTCACGGATATTGATGAAAGTCGTGCCATCTTTCGCCCACACCCCGGTCTGGAATTCCTTGGCCACCACCCCGCTGGTGGCGCGCAGTTTCAGTTGTTGCGCGGCGCGTTCGGCGGGTGGCATGACGTACTCGCCGATCAACAGAGCGAAACCGCCGATGAGCAAACCCACGCCGATCATCCAGGCCGCCAGTCGCGGCGCGGACAGGCCGCCCGCGCGCATCACGGTGAATTCCGAACTGAGGGCCAGGCGGTTCCAGGCGAACAAGCCCCCCACCAGCACGGCGACCGGAATCAATTCGTTCAAGCGCCCCGGGACATTGAGCAAGACGAACAGGGTGGCGACCAGCGGGGTATAGGCCTCGGCACGGTTCTCGGAGATTTCGCGAATGAACTCGAAACAGGAGAACATGCCGGTGAGCGCCAACGCGGCCAGCATGCTGGCGCCGATAATTTCACGGGAAACGTAGCGAAACAGGATGCTCATGATCGACCCGGCCCATGAAAGCGCCGCCAGTAAGCCAGCATCAGAACAATCAGCATGAAACCATGCACCAGCACGATGCTCTCGCCGGCGGAGAGATGGGAACGCTCCACCCAGCCCTGTGACAGGCCGACCAGATTGCTGTAGGCGAAGTAAACCAGAATGGCGAACACCACGTTGAGGGACCGGCCGGCGCGCGGATTCACATAACTCAAGGGCACCGCCAGCAGACAGAGGATCAGTGAACTGAGCGGATAGCTGATGCGCCAGACCCATTCCGCCATGTTTTCCGGCGTCGGGTTGGCGAACAGCGTCGTCAGGCTACGGGAGTGCGGGCCACCGGCCTTTTCGGCAATCACCCGCGGCTCGATACGCACGGCATAACTACTGAAATCGGCCACCCGGAAGTCCGCCACGCCAGGCGTGCCCTCATAACGATTGCCCTGTTCCAGCACCAGGAAGTGGTCGCCGTTGTCCATGCGCCGCATATGCCCCTGCCGGGCGACGACCACCCCCATGCGGCCCTGCTGCACCGATTGAACGAACACGTTGCCGACGCTGTTGCCACTGGGCGATGCGGATTCCACAAAGAACACGCGCTGCCCCCCGTGATCCTCGGAAAACACCCCGGGCGCCAGTGTGGACACGCGGTCCCGGCTGTCCAGCACCTCCTCGTACTGAGTCTGCTTGCTCACCGACCAGGGAATCAGCAGCATGCTCACAACCGCGATGATCACCGCCGCCGGCAGGGAAAACACGACAACCGGGCGCATCCAGTCGAACGGCCCCAGGCCGCCGTTCATCCAGATCACCGCCTCGCTGTCGCGCCAAAGGCGGGACAGGCTCATGAACACGCCGATGAACAGGGCCAGGGAAAGCAGAATCGGCAGAAAACGCACGAAGCCGAACCCCAACAGGGGAAACACCGCGTCATTGGCGAGGTCACCGATCGCCGCCCGCCCCAGCACACGCACCAACAACACCACGGCGAAAATCGACCCCAGCGAGGCAAACGCCATGCCGCTGCCGGCGGCCATCTCGCGGATCAGGGCGCGGTCGAAAATACGCAGGAATCGGGGCATGGATCAGGAGATTGAGTTTTGACTATTTGAAGAGCAACTGCCGATAATCCACGAAACTGCCCGTATCCGTAAGTATTTGTATGTTTTCGGCAGGTTCATCGGTTTTTGGAGACCAGGATGGAATTCAGCATTAAAAGTGTCAGCCCGGAAAAACAGCGCGGTGCTTGTGTGATCGTCGGTGTATTCGACCACCGCAAACTCAGTATTGCCGGTGATGTCATCGACCACGCCGCCCAGGGTTATCTGGCCGACATTCTCCGGCGTGGCGACATGGACGGCAAGGCGGGCACCACCCTGCTGCTGCACAACGTGCCCGGACTGCACTGCGACCGGGTGCTGCTGGTCGGTCTCGGCAAGGAGCGTGAATTCCGCGACAAGCAATATCGCGACGCCGTGCGCGCCGCGGTCAAGGCCCTCGCCGACACCGGCGTCGGCGAGGCGGCGCTCTACCTCAGCGAGATTCCGGTAAAGAAACGCGATCTCGGCTGGAACGTGGAACAGGCGGTACGGGTCGCGGAAGAAACGCTGTATCGCTTCGACCAGATGAAAAGCAAGCCGGAGGAACACAAACGAGCCTTGCGCAAGTTGACCCTGGCTGTGCCGCGCCGCGGCGAACTCCTCACCGGCGAGGCGGCGGCGCAGCGCGGCCAGGCCATCGCCGCCGGCATGAAGCTGGCGAAAGACCTGGGCAACCTGCCGGGCAACGTCTGCACGCCCAGCCATCTCGCCGCGCAAGCCGAGGAACTGGCGAAAACACAGGGTTTCGGCATCGAAGTGCTGGATCGCGCCGCCATCGAACAACTGGGCATGGGTTCCTTCCTCTCCGTCGCGAAAGGCAGTGACGAGCCGCCGCGCTTCATCATCCTGCGCCACCAGGGCGGCGAGAAAGGCCAGAAACCCGTCGTCCTGGTGGGCAAGGGCATCACCTTCGACTCCGGCGGCATCTCGCTCAAGCCCGGCGCCGACATGGACGAGATGAAATACGACATGTGCGGCGCCGCCTCGGTGCTGGGCACCTTCCGCGCGCTGGGCGAACTCAAGCTGCCGCTCAACGTGGTCGGTCTCATCCCCACCTGCGAGAACATGCCCAACGGCCACGCCAACAAGCCGGGCGACATCGTCACCAGCATGTCCGGGCAGACCATCGAAATCCTCAACACCGACGCCGAGGGCCGCCTGATCCTGTGCGACGCCCTGACCTACGCGGAGCGTTTCGAGCCGGCCTGCGTGGTGGACATCGCCACCCTCACCGGTGCCTGCGTGATCGCCTTGGGACACCACACCAGCGGCCTGCTCGCCAACGACGACGCCCTGGCGCGAGAGTTGCTGCACGCGGGGGAAGTGTCAAATGATCGCTGCTGGCAACTGCCGCTGTTCGAGGAGTACGAGGAACAACTGAAGAGCAACTTCGCCGACATGGCCAACATCGGCGGCCGCCCCGGCGGCACCATCACCGCCGCCGCCTTCCTCGGCAAGTTCACGAAAAAGTACGACTGGGCGCACCTCGACATCGCCGGCACCGCCTGGAAATCCGGCAAGGAAAAAGGCGGCACCGGCCGCCCGGTGCCGCTGCTGGTGCACTTCCTGGTGAAGCGGGCGGAAGGCTGATTTCCGTGGGATTCGAGGTAGGTTGGGCAAAGCGCAGCGTGCCCAACAACCCGTCACCATGTTGGGCACGCTGCGATTTGCCCAACCTACGGGTCTGACGGCCCCTACGGCTCCAGCACCGTATCCTTCGCCTCCGCCAGCAGCCCCGGGTAATCCCGCGAGGCGTGCAATCCCCGGCTTTCGTGGCGTAGCGTCGCGCAGCGCACGATCAGGTCGGCGGTGAGTACCAGGTTGCGCAGTTCGATCAGGTCGTTGCTTACCCGGAAGTTGCTGTAGTACTCGTCGATCTCGTCAGCCAGCAGTTTGATGCGGTGGCTGGCCCGCTCCAAGCGCTTGCGGGTGCGGACGATGCCGACGTAATCCCACATGAAGCGGCGCAATTCGTGCCAGTTGTGGGCGATGACGATTTCCTCATCGGCATCGGTCACCCGGCTTTCGTCCCAATCCGGCAGTTCCACCCGCGCGGCGGGCACGGCTTCGGCGATATGCGCGGCCGCCGCGCGGCCATAGACCAGACATTCCAGCAGGGAATTGGAGGCGAGCCGGTTGGCGCCGTGCAAACCGGTGCAACTGGCTTCGCCGATGGCGTAGAGATTGTCGGCGTCGGCGCGACCGTTCTTGTCCACCACGATGCCGCCGCAGGTGTAGTGCGCGGCCGGCGCCACCGGTATCCATTCGCGGGTAATGTCGATGCCCAGTTCCAGGCAGCGCGCGTGGATATTGGGAAAGTGGCTGACGATGAACTTGGCCGGCTTGTGGGTGATGTCCAGGTACACGCAATCGAGGCCGCGTTTCTTCATTTCCAGGTCGATGGCGCGCGCCACCACGTCGCGCGGCGCCAGCTCGGCGCGTTCGTCGTGTTCAGGCATGAAACGACTGCCGTCGGGCAGGCGCAGCAAGGCGCCCTCGCCGCGCATCGCCTCGGTAATCAGGAAGGACTTTGCGTGCGGGTGATACAAACAGGTCGGGTGAAACTGGACGAACTCCAGATTGGCCACCCGGCAGCCGGCGCGCCAGGCCATCGCGATGCCGTCGCCGGTGGCCGTGTCCGGATTGGTGGTGTAGAGAAAGGCCTTGCCGGTGCCGCCCGTGGCGAGCGCGGTGAAGCCGGCGGCATAGGTTTCCACCTGGCCGGCGGCGGTATCCAGCACGTAGGCACCGTGCACCGCCCTGCCCTCGCGCCCGAGGCTGCGGTCGGTAATCAGGTCGATGGCGATATGGTGGGTGAACAGGGTCACATTGGGCCGCGCCGCCATGCGCGCCAGGAGGATGTCCTGCACGGCGCGGCCGGTGGCATCCGCCGCGTGCAGCACCCGGCGCTTCGAGTGGCCACCTTCCCGGGTCAGGTGATAGGCCGCGCCCTCGTGATCGAACGGCGCGCCCTGTTCGACCAGCCATTGCACCGCGGCCGGCGCCGCTTCCACCACCTGGCGCACCACGGCTTCGTTGCACAGGCCGGCGCCCGCCACCAGTGTGTCGCGCACATGGTCGTCGAAGCTGTCGTCCGGGCCGGTGACGGCGGCGATGCCGCCCTGCGCCCAATAACTGGAACTGTCCGAATCGGCCTTCTTGGTCACCACCGCGATACGCAGATGCTCGGGCAGGGACAAAGCCAGGGTGGCGGCGGACATGCCGGAGCCGATGATGAGGACGTCGAAACGTTGCATGGGATGGTTCTGAAAAATGGGGATGGCGCGGCGCCATGCCGGTCTTTCGCACCGGGCTTGGCCGTTGTTCGCCCGGTTATACTCGACCCGACATGGATTGCAAGCCGTGGCGGCCACCGCCACGCGAGGATGAGGATGAGCGATCGGGAAATCGACCTGCAACTGGTCGAACGGGTACGCGAAGGCGACAAACAGGCGTTCGGGCTGCTGGTGGAGAAATACCGCCGCAAGGTCATCCGCCTGCTCTCGCGCATGGTGCGCAACGCGGACGACCTGGAGGACATCGCCCAGGAAACCTTCATCAAGGCCTACCGCGCCCTGCCGCAATTTCGCGGCGACGCGGCGTTCTACACCTGGCTCTATCGCATTGCCGTCAATACCGCCAAAAACCACCTGGTCTCGCGCGGCAAGGCCATGCGCACGGTCAGCGACCAGGCGATGAACGACGACGACGAGCCGGATGAACGGCTGGTGGCACAGGACATCAGCACACCGGAAACGGAACTCTTGTCGAAACAGGTAGCCATAGCGGTGAACCAAGCGGTGGATGCCTTGCCTGAGGAACTACGCCAGGCCATTACCCTGCGGGAAATGGAAGGCATGAGTTACGAGGAAATAGCCGAATACATGGCCTGCCCGATCGGCACGGTACGTTCCCGCATCTTCCGGGCACGCGAGGCGATCGCCGGCAAGTTGCGACCGATTCTGGGCACTCCGGACGACAAAAGGTGGTAGCAAGATGAACAAGTCACACGAAGCCGACGACAACCTCTCGGCCCTGCTGGACGGCGAACTTTCCGACCAGAGCGCGCAACTGGCGATCCGCCAACTGAGCGGTGATCCCGCCGCGCGAGCGCGCTTTGCCGAATACTGCGCCGTCGGCGATCTCCTGCGCGGGCATCACAATGACCTCCCCGATCTGACGCGGAAGGTCATGGCCGCCCTCGAAGACGAACCCACCGTGCTGGCACCTGTACGAAAAACGCCACAGCGACGGCCGTTGCTGTGGCTTGCGGCCGCCACCTGCGCAGCCATCACCTGGGGCCTGTGGAGCGCGGTGCCACGCCAGGAAAACGCCGTACCGCTGGCATCACTGCAAACCCCCGCGCACCCACCCGCCGACGTCATGCCCTACCTGGCAGCGCATCAGGACTATGCCCAGGCCGTGCTCACCGTGCCGGAAATGCATTTCACCCGCGTCTCACTGAGCAGGGAAGCGCGGTGAGGGCGGCATGGCTGTTACTGCTTTGCGCGGCGAGCGCACAGGCCGCGCAACCCCTGCCGCAAGCCGAAGCCGCCGTCTGGCTGCAGAAGATGGCGGATGCCTCGCGCCGCATGACCTACGAAGGGGTTTTCGTGATGCGCCAAGGCGACACGATGCAAACCCTGTCGATCAGCAATCGCCCCGCCGGCCAGGGCAATGACAGCCGCCTCGTGGCCCTGGACGGCAACCTGCGCGAAGTGCGTTGCAGCCAGACCGGCGCGGTGACCCTGGTGACCGATGGCAGCCAGGTGAGAACGGAAAAGCGACTCAACAGCCGCCACTTTCCCGACCTGCTTCCGGCCAATCCGGCGGCCCTGACCAACTGGTACGAAGTTCGCCTGGGCGAAATGGCGCGGGTCGCCGGCCTGGATTGCCGCAATGTGGAAATTCAGCCCAAAGACGCTTTCCGCTGGGGCTACATCCTGTGCGCGGAAAAAGACAGCGGCCTGCCGCTGAAAGCCGTTCTGGTCAACGCCGGCAACCAGCCGTTGATGCAGTACGCGTTTGCCGAGATCAAGCTGGCGACGCAGGGTTACGCGATGAAACCGCCGAGTTGGCCTGTTCCCCGGCCGATGCTCCTGCCCGTCTTGCCCGAACCAGCACGTCAACTCGAATCGGAACAGGTCGTAGCCAGGAACCTGCCACCCGGCTATACGCGCATCGCCGCCGTGAAACGCCAACTGCCCAATATGCGGAGCGAGGTGGAGCACTGGGTATTCAGTGATGGCCTAACCCACATCTCCTTGTTCCTGTCGCCCAGCGACAAGCCGGTGGACACCGTCAAAGGCGAAAGCCCGCGCGGCATGGTCCATCTGATGCGCCGCCAGGTTGGCGATTTCCAGGCCACCGTACTGGGCGATGCGCCCTGGCCAGCGGTGGAAACCATCGCCATGGGATTGGAACCAAGGTAATGACCGCCCGAACCGAATTCCGCGTCCAACCTACGTCCAACCCGCGTCTGCGCGAACGTTTGATAAATCCCCCCCAGCCCCCCTTTGAAAAAGGGGGGAGCGAAACATGATCGAAACCCCCGCCCGCGTCACCCGCCTGGAAGGTGACAGCGCCTGGGTGGTCAGCGCGGCGCCCTCCTCCTGTGGCGCTTGCGGCGGCAAGGGCTGTGGCAGCTCGCTGTTCGCCCGCGTGCTACATGCGGATGAGCCGGAATACCGGGTCGACAACCCCATCGGCGCGGCTGTGGGTGAGGCCGTGGTGGTGGGCTTGCCCGATGGCGCCCTGCTCGGCGCGGCGGTATCGGGCTACCTGGTGCCGCTTCTGCTGCTGCTGCTCGGTGCGGGGGTCGGACAGCAATTCGCCGGGGAACTTGGCGCGGTAAGCGGCGGTCTTGCCGGCCTCGGGCTGGCCGCGCTGTATTTGAAGCGGCGCAGCGCCCCGGTCTCTTACCCGGTGGTGCTGCGACGCGGTGAAACGGGCTGCGCCAGCCGCTGACTCGTGGCGCCGGCCTCCCCGCCGGCACCGATACCCAAGCCGGCGGGAGCGCCGGCGCTACTTTTTTCGAGGTGTGACATGAAGAAATGGTTTGTCCTTATCGGCCTGACTCTGAGCTTCCTGTCCGGCGGCGCCTCCGCGCAACTGCCGGATTTTGTCGATCTGGTGGAAAAGCAGTCGCCCGCCGTGGTCAACATCGCCACCAGCCAGGAAGCGCGTCGTCTCAAGCGTGGCAGCAAGCGGATGCCGGCCCCCGAAGAAATGTTCGATTTCTTCCGCAAATTCATGCCACCCGAGGGCGAAGCTTTCCTGCCACCGCGCCACGGCCAGGGTTCCGGCTTCCTGATTTCCTCCGACGGTTACATTCTGACCAATACCCACGTGGTCGATCATGTCGATGAAGTCATCGTCAAACTCGCCGACAAGCGCGAGTTCCGCGCCAAGGTAGTCGGCACGGACAGCCGCACCGATGTCGCCCTGATCAAGATCAACGCCGAAGGATTGCCCCGAGTGAAGATGGGGGACCCCAGCCAGTTGCGCGTGGGTGAATGGGTGCTCGCCATCGGCGCGCCGTTCGGCTTCGAAAACTCGGTCACCGCCGGCATCGTTTCCGCCATCGGTCGCTCTCTGCCGCAGGAAAACTACGTTCCCTTCATCCAGACCGATGTCGCGGTGAACCCCGGCAACTCGGGCGGCCCGCTATTCAACATGAAAGGGGAAGTAGTCGGCATGAACTCGCAGATCATCTCCCGCTCCGGCGGCTACATGGGCCTGTCGTTCGCGATTCCCATCGACGTCGCCACAGACGTGGCCGAACAACTGAAGACGCGCGGCAGCGTCAGCCGTGGCCGCCTGGGCGTGGTGATCCAGGAAGTCACCGCCGATCTGGCCGACTCTTTCGGCCTGAAGAACCCGGAAGGCGCCCTGGTGGCCGACATCGAAGCGGGCAGCCCGGCCGACAAGGCGGGCCTCAAGGTGTCCGACATCATCCTCAAATACAACGGCAAACCGGTCGCGGGTTCCATCGACCTGCCCCGCATGGTCGGTGCCAGCAAGCCTGGCAGCCGTGCCACCCTGAGCGTCTGGCGCAAAGGTGCGATGCACGAACTCGTCGTCAGTGTCGGCGAGGTCAAGGACGATCAGCTTGCCGCCGTAGCGCCGGAAAAGAAGAAAAGCAACCGCGCCGGCCTGGTGGTGAGCAAACTCTCCGCCGAACAGAAGAAAGTTCTGAAAATCAGCAGCGGTGTCCTGGTGGAAGAAGCGGAAGGCGAGGCCAGCCGCGCCGGAATCCACAACGGTGACATCATCCTGGCGGTCAACAACCAGGAAGTGAACGACGCGGAGGAACTCTCCCGCCTCCTGAGCGACCCGAAACGCAAGCGTGCCGCCTTGCTGATAAAGCGCGAAGACAACACCCACTACGTCTCGCTACGGCTGGACAAATAGCCGCCACGTAGGGCGGAAAAGCAGCCTTATCGCGCCTTCCGCCGAATGGGAAAAGCGGCCTTATCGCGCCTTCCGCCGGGATTTACGGCGTCCGCCTGATTTGTCGGAAGGCGCCGGCATGAAGACGCCGGCTTTTCCGACCTACGCGACCGGGTCTCTCTCTCCGGAAATAAAAAAGACAAGCCGGCGCACCTCGCGCCGGCCGGCTAGGGGCCGATGAATCAGCCGCGCGCTTTCTCGAATTCCTTCATGGTGTCCACCAGCGCCTGCACGCCTTCCACCGGCATGGCGTTGTAGATGGAAGCGCGCATCCCGCCGACGGAACGGTGCCCCTTCAACTGCACCAGGCCGCGCGCTTTGGCGGCATTGAGGAAGTCCGCGTCCAGCGCGGCATCCTTCAGGGTGAACGGCACGTTCATGCGCGAGCGGTTTTCGCGGGCGACCGGCGAATTGTAGAAATCGGTGGCGTCCATGTAGTCGTACAGCAGATTGGCTTTGAGGATGTTCTGCTGTTCCATCGCGGCCAGCCCGCCCTTCGCCTTCAATAACTTGAATACCAGGCCGGCCATGTAGATGCCGTAGGTGGGCGGGGTGTTGTACATGGACTCGTTATCGGCGTGGGTCTTGTAGTCGAACATGGTCGGCGTGCCGGCGACGGTCTGGCCGATCAGGTCGTCACGCACGATCACCACGGTGACGCCGGCCGGGCCGATGTTCTTCTGCGCGCCGGCGTAGATCACGCCGAATTTTGAAATATCCATCGGACGCGACAGGATGCAGGAGGACATGTCCGCCACCAGCGGCACGTCACCTGTTTCCGGAATCCAGAACATCTCGACGCCGCCGATGGTTTCGTTCGGGGTGTAGTGAACGTAGGCCGCGTTCGGGTCCAGCTTCCAGGTGTCCTGGGTCGGGGCGTAGGAGAAGTTCTTGTCCTCGGAACTGGCCACCACGTTCACGGCGCCGTATTTCTTGGCTTCCTTGATCGCTTTCTTCGACCACTCGCCGGTGTTCAGGTAATCGGCGGAGGACTTGCCGCGCAGCAGGTTCATGGGAACCATCGCGAACTGGCTGGACGCGCCACCCTGCAGGAACAGCACCTTGTAGTTGGCGGGAATGCCCATCAGCTCGCGCAGATCGGCTTCCGCTGCGGCCTGGATGCCCATGTATTCCTTGCCGCGATGCGACATTTCCATGACCGACATGCCGCAGCCCTGCCAGTTCACGAGTTCGTCGCGCGCCTGTTCCAGGACTTCACGAGGCAAAACGGCTGGGCCGGCGCTGAAGTTGTATATGCGTTCCATGTTGCTTGCTGTCCTTTCGAGTGGGTGGGGGTTAGTGCGAAGGCGCTTGCTTCGCGGGCTTCTGGAATAGCTTGATGGGGGTGGGATTTTCCCCCGATTCGGCTTCCGTGGGCTGCGCTTTTTTTGGTGCCGGTCGACGCATGGCTCGTGCCGGCTTGTGCGCCGGGGCTTCCTTCATCATTTCCATGGCGGCGATTTTCGCGACATCGGTCTCGCCGTTCACGTTGACGATGTTGAGTCTGCCCTGCCCCTGCTTCATCTCGTTCCTGAAGTCGTAGATGGCACCCATCACGGTGAGCTGGCCGCTGATGACCTCGTTCTCGAACTTGCTCATCGCCTGGCGCACCTGGTTGTTCACGTTCAGCTTGATGCTGGAGAGGCCGGGGTCGCCTTTGGGAATCTGGATGGTGTCCAGCTCGCGCCGAATCGCGCCCGACTCCTTGGAATAATCGGAGGCCGCCGCCTTGATCGCCCCGCACGCGGTATGGCCGATGAACAGCAACAGCGGCGTATGCAGGTGATGCACGCCATATTCAATCGAACCTTCCGCCGTCGCCATCTGATTGCCGATGTTGCGAATCATGAACAGGTCACCGTCCGGCGACGCGTCGAGCGCATGGGTATGGACACGGGAATCGGAACAGGTAATCACCGTGGCGCGCGGATGCTGGCTGTCGAGAAACGATTTGAAGTGGGCCGGGCCGTGGGTGCGCATGAAATTGATGTTCGCCTGGCGAATGTCCTTGACGATCTCGTTGGCGGCGCCACTGCCCTGTTTTTCATTCAGCGAGGCGGCGTATTCGCGGATGACTTCCTTGACGATGAGGCGGATCTTTTCCTTGTCGGCATCGTTCATCGCCGACATATCCACCGCGAAAGCGGGAGAAACGACAACCAGGCCGCTCAACACGAATACCACACCCAGCAAGGCCAACCTGACAAATTGATTCATTTCGCACCCCTCGAAAAAAATGTAACCAACATATCGGCAGGGCGGCCGGAAACTTCAGGATGAGGGTTGGGCACCGACAACGTTGGGAGCGACGGCATCTACCGCATCCCGGCCTGGAGTTCGGTGTCCCAAGACGCACTTCACCAGCGCATGAACCGGGAAACCGCGCGCGCCACCCGAATCGCGGAAACCCATCGACTCCGTTCGTGGCGAGCTTGTCTGGCCATTAATGGAATCAATTGGTTAAACGCTTCATCAGCGGAGTTTTTCGCCGTCCCCAACTAATACTTCGAGACCCAAACCCCCACATCAAGGCTGGCTCCCGGCGTGCCGACGAACGTGCCCGCGATCGGCGGCACGGCTTCGGGCAATCTGGCTACCGCGACGGCGATGTGGTCCGTTCCGGCGATTTCCCCGATGGTGGGGTCGAACCCCTTCCAGCCCGCGCCGGGGAGATAGACCTCGGCCCAGGCATGGGTTGCGCCCAAGCCATCCGTTGCCAGCGGGGCGTGGAGATAACCGCTGACAAAGCGCGAGGCCAGGCCCAGGCAGCGCGCCGCTTCCATGAACAGGGTCGCGAAGTCACGGCAGGAGCCGGTTCCGCAAGCCAGTGTTTGCGCCGCGGTTTGTACGCCGGGTTCTTCCCGTCGTTGATATGACAGCGTTTTCTGGATGTGGCTGGCGAGTCGCTGCAACAGGGTGTAGGTCTGAATCTGTTCACTGGATTGCCAGAAATGGGCAATCCATTCAGTCAACTGATTTTTTGTTTGATTGTCCGGAAATGCCATATAGGGCAACAGCAATATGACTTCGTCGGATTGATAGGCGAATGGGTAGTTAATTGCATGATTTGCCACCAGAAAATCGAGTGGCGCCTCGTTGAATTGCTGAATGATGACTTCGCTCTCGACCGCGAGCTGACTGGTGGGCGAATCGAAGGTAGCCGTAGCAACCGAATTCCCTTCCACGTCACGGTGCCAGAGCAGGGTGGCCGATGGCGTGATCTTCAGGCTGGATGATTCGATCCGCATTTCGTGATCTTCCCTCGGGCGCAGGCGTAACTGATGTGGCCCGAGCGTCACGGTGCCGGAAAAATTGTAGTAAGTGCGATGAAGAATTTTATAGCGCTGCATGCTTCATCCTGTTTTGTTATTCCGGATGCACCGGAAACTGGCGCGCCTGAAATGGGGAAATGATCTGAAAAAACGTTATATGACCATGCCTGGGTTCAGGCGTTGTCAGGCGAAATAGCTTTCCCGAATAGCTTCGTCGATGCCGGCGAGACCGAGTTGCAACTGGTCGATAAGGTGATGCAATTCAGCCTGCTCCAGCGCGCCGGGCTTCACCTTCTCGATTGATCGTTCCACCGCGTGGATCTGGGCGAGCACCTTGGTGTTCTTCTTGAGCGCCAGAGCACAACCCTCTATCTCGCCGATGCAATGCAGGATGGCGCGGGGGAAGAGCCGCTCCTTGAACAGAAATTCCAGCACGTCGCGGCGGCGCACCGGCTCCTGCACCGAGCGGCGGTACATCTGGTAGCCGGTCAGCGATTTCAGGACACTCATCCACTGAATGTTCTCGAACGGGGTGAGTTCGTGCTCGGCGGGGGGGACCAGGTCGGCGGAGCGGACGTCGATGATGCGCGAGGTCATGTCGGCGCGTTCCAGATTGCGGCCCAGGCGCACGAAATGGTAGGTCTCGTCGTGCAGCATGGAGCCGGACAGGATGCCGGTGATGGTCTGCGCGCCGCGCACTATCTGCTGCAGATAGACATGCCGGTTCTTCGGCCAGTAACCCTTCTGGGCATCGGACTTGGCGGTCTGGTAGAGGGCGTTGATCTCTTCCCAGGCCTCGCGCGGCATGACATCGCGCACCGTACGCGCGCTCTCCCGCGCCATGGACAGGGAACTGAGGATGGAGCCGGGATGGCTCAGGTCGCCGATCAGGAATTTCATGATCTGGCGCTCGTCATTTTCCAGTCCTTGTTTCAGGAACGCTTCTTCATCGCCCAGGATGTGCACGATGCTGATCCAGCCCGGACGAATGCCCTTGGGCAGGTCGAGCTGCAAGTGGCTGCTGACGCTGATCAGGCGGGCGATATCCTCGGCCCGTTCGATATAGCGGCCGATCCAGTAGAGGCTGTTGGCTACGCGTGAAAGCATGTCAGTTACCCCCTTCGAGATCGACGATCCAGGTGTCCTTGCTGCCGCCGCCCTGGGAGGAGTTGACCACGGTGGAACCCTTGCGCAGGGCGACCCGGGTCAAGCCGCCGGTGGTGACGTAGGTTTCCTTGCCGGACAGGATGAATGGGCGCAGGTCCAGGTGGCGTGGTTCGACCTTGGTACCCACCAGGGTCGGCGCCGTGGACAGGGTGAGCATCGGCTGGGCGACGTAGTTGCGCGGGTTGCGCTTGATGGCGCGAACGAACTGTTCGCATTCCTCGGTGCTGGCCTGCGGGCCGATCAGCATGCCGTAGCCGCCGGACTCGTTGGCCGGCTTCACCACCAGTTCGGCGATGTGCGCCAGCACGTAATCCCGCTCTTCCTTGTAGATACAGCGGTAAGTGGGCACGTTGGGTATCAAGGGTTCTTCGTGCAGGTAGTAGCGGATCAGGTCCGGCACATAGGCATAGACCACCTTGTCATCCGCCACCCCGGCGCCGGGCGCGTTGGCCAGCCCCACCTTGCCGGCCTTCCAGGCCCGCATCAGGCCGGCCACGCCGAGGGTGGAGTCGGGGTTGAAGGCTTCCGGGTCGAGGAACAGGTCGTCGATGCGGCGATAGATCACGTCCACTCGCTTCGGCCCGTCGATGGTGCGCATATAGACGCAATCGTCATCGCCCACGACCAAATCGCTGCCTTCAACCAGTTCCGCGCCCATCTGCTGGGCCAGATAGCTGTGCTCGAAGTAGGCCGAGTTGTAGATGCCCGGCGTCAACACCGCGACCACCGGCTTGGCGACCCGGCGCGGGCTGAGGGAGGCCAGCATGTCGTACAGCTTTGAGGGGTAGTCATCCACCGGCAGAATGCTCTCGTTCTCGAACAGATCCGGGAACACCCGCTTCATCACCTGGCGGTTCTCCAGCATGTAGGAAACGCCCGAAGGCACTCGCAGGTTGTCCTCCAGGACATAAACGACACCATCTTTGTCACGCACCAGATCGGAGCCGCAAATGTGCGCCCAGATTCCCTGGGGCGGTTTGACGCCCACGCACTGGGGGCGGAAATTGACCGAATCTTCCAGGAGTTCGCCGGGGAACACACCGTCCTTGACCACTTGCTGCTGATCGTAGAGGTCGGCAATGAACAGGTTGAGCGCCTTCACCCGTTGCACCAGGCCACGTTCGATCTGCCGCCATTCACGGCTATCGACGACGCGAGGGATGATGTCGAATGGCCAGGTCCGGTCGATGGAGCCGTCGCTGTCGGAATAAACGGTGAAGGTGATGCCCATCAGCTTGATGGCGAGGTCGGCCGCGGCCTTGTATTCCTCGATTTCCTTGTCGCTCAGGCCGCGCAGGAACTGGCAGAGTTGATCGGCGGCGGGCCGTGGCTTGCCGCGTGCCTGGATGATTTCGTCGTGTAGCCCTTTGGTTGGATAGCTGCCCCAGCGGATGGCCATGCATTTCCCCTCGGTCTTGGTGTGGACAGTGGCTATTATAAGCGCCAGCCTTACCGGCCATTTTGGGCCGGAACCCGTGGCCTTCTCTGAACACCAACATGACCTATTGCCTCGCCATCAAGACGAATACCGGCATCGTCTTTGCCTCGGATTCGCGCACCAATGCCGGAGTCGACTACATCCGCACCTACAGCAAGATGCATGTCTTCGCCAAACCGGGGGATCGAAGCCTGGTTCTGCTCACCTCGGGCAATCTGGCGACCACCCAGGCGGTGGTCAATACCATCCAGAACGACATCGAGGACGAGGCCAAACCAAATCTTTTCACTTGCCGGCATCTCCATGACGCCGCCAAGTACATCGGCGAAATCAGCCGCAAGGAACAGTTACGGCATGCCGCCGCTTTTCAAGATGCCGGCGCCAACGCCGGCGCCAGCGCCACCATGATTTTGGGTGGCCAGATTGCCGGGCGCCCCCCCGAGATCATCCTGATCTACCCGGAAGGCAACTACATCAGCGCCTCACCCGAGACCCCCTACCTGCAGATCGGCGAAACCAAATACGGCAAACCCATCCTGGACCGCATCATCGCGAACTCCACCTCCCTGGAAGACGCCGCCCGCTGCGCCATGGTGTCGCTGGATTCAACCATGCGCGCCAACCTCTCGGTCGGGCCACCGCTTGAACTGGCCATTTACCGCGCCGACAGCCTGGAAAAACCCATCCAGCGCGTGTTCAAGCTGCAATCCCCCTTCATCAAATCCCTGCAAAAAAGCTGGGGCGAAGGCCTGCAAAGGGCCTTCAAACGGCTGCCACGCTTCGACTGGGAAAATTCGCAATAACAGCGAAAACGCTGTCGGATAACGCAACCAATTGATCCTGGAAACAGCAGTTGCCGGGATGAAAAGGGTCTGAATGCCTGGCGGTTATTGGGATTTCGGGAAGGTGTCACCCGCTGGGTGAGTAGACGTAGGTTGGGCAAAGCGCAGCGTGCCCAACATGGCGACGGGTTGTTGGGCACGCTGCGCTTTGCCCAACCTACGCTTCTACG
>JAUXXW010000081.1 GCA_030684775.1 Pseudomonadota bacterium | reverse complement strand
TACAGACAACCACTAGATGTAGTGGCTCGTGATTTCGCGGCATGGCGCCGTAGGTTGGGCAAAGCGTAGCGTGCCCAACGAACCGCCACGATGTTGGGCACGCTACGCTTTGCCCAACCTACGTCACTACGTCACTGCATGGTGTTTCTTGTGAGAGCGGCCTTCCTTGCCCCTTTCTGTCGCGGCCCCGCTCCCGGGTCAATCCAGCCCCTGGCTCGCCAGGTATTCCTCATATCCGCCGAAGTAGACCACGTTACTGCCGTCGAGCTTGATTTCGATGATCTTGTTGGCGAGCGACGACACGAATTCGCGGTCGTGCGAGACGAACACCAGGGTGCCGGGGAATTTTTCCAGGCCGGTGTTGAGGGCTTCGATGGATTCCATGTCCAGGTGGTTGGTCGGCTCGTCCATCAGCAGCACGTTGCGGCGTAGCAGCATCAGCTTGCCGAACAGCATGCGGCCCTGTTCGCCGCCGGAAATCACCCGCACCGCCTTCTTCACATCGTCACCGGAGAAGAGCAGGCGGCCGAGGGTGCCGCGAATCAGGGTTTCCACGTCGTTGCCATCGTAACCACCGGCGCGCACCCATTCGGTGATCCATTCGGTGAGCGGCTGGTCGGAATCGAAATCGGCGGAATGGTCTTGCGCGAAGTAGCCCGGCTTGGCCTTCTCCGTCCACTTCAGGGTGCCCTTTTGCGCGCTCAATTCCCCCACCAGCAGTTTCAGCAGCGTGGTCTTGCCGACCCCGTTCTCGCCGATGATGGCGATCCGGTCGCCGGCGGCGATGTTGAAACTGAGGTTGCGCAGCAGCGGCTGCGACGGCTCGTAACTGAAGTTCAGCCCCTCCACCTCGCAGGCCAGGCGGTGCAGTTTGTCCTTCTCGTCGTAGTCGAAACGAATCCAGGGGTACTGGCGGCTGGAAGGCTTCATGTCTTCCGGCTTGATCTTGTCGATCAGCTTCAGACGGCTGGTGGCCTGCTTGGCCTTGGAGGCGTTGGCGGAGAAGCGGCGCACGAAGTTCTGCAAATCGGCGATCTTGTCCTTGGCCCGGGCGTTGGCCGCGCTCTGGCGTTCACGCGCCTGGGTGGCGGCTTCCATGAAGTCGTCGTAATTGCCGGGATAGACCTTGAGGGTCTGGTAATCCAGATCGGCCATGTGAGTGCAGACCTGGTTCAGGAAGTGGCGGTCGTGGGAAATGATGATCATGGTGGAGTTGCGGTTGTTGATCACGTTCTCCAGCCAGCGGATGGTGTTGATGTCCAGGTTGTTGGTCGGTTCGTCGAGCAGCAGGATGTCCGGGTCGCCGAACAGCACCTGCGCCAGCAACACCCGCAGCTTCCAGCCCGGCGCCACTTCGCGCATCGGCCCCTGGTGCTTGTCGGAGGGGATGTCCAGGCCCAGCAGCAGTTCGCCGGCGCGCGCCTCGGCGTCGTAGCCGCCCATCTCGCCGAACTGCGTTTCCAGTTCGGCGGCGTGCATGTAGTCCGCCTCGCTCGCCTCCGGGTTCATGTAGATGGCGTCTTTCTCCCGCATCACCCGCCACATTTCGGCGTGGCCCATCAACACCACGTCGAGCACACGGATGTCCTCGAAGGCGAACTGATCCTGGCGCAGAAAGGCCATGCGCTCGTGCGGATCGATCGAGACATTGCCGGCGGTCGACTCCAGCACCCCGGCGAGGATTTTCATCAGGGTGGATTTGCCGCAGCCGTTGGCGCCGATCAGGCCATAGCGGTTGCCGTCGCCGAATTTGACGTTGACGTTTTCGAACAGCGGCTTCGCGCCGAACTGGATGGTGAGGTTGGAAGCGGTGAGCATGAGGGGTACCTGAAAGATCAACCCGCGATTTTACATGGGCGCGGCGGGAAACCCGCTCAAGCGCGGCTCAGAACAGCCCTAATTGGGCGAAGTCCGGATCGGCGGACTTTCCGGCCACGCAGTGTTGCAGGTTGGAAAGTTTTTCCAGTATCTGGTCTTTCAGGGCGAGGAGTTGGCTTACCTGTTCGCGCGCCTGTTCCATTTTTCCGGCTTTGCGCAGTTCGACGATGCTGGGGCCGACCTGGTGCACGGCGATGTGAATGGATTCCAGGTCGGTGAATTCCTGAAGCTGGCCGTAGCGGCGCCGGCCGTGGCCGTAATACCAGTGCCCGAAGCGGCACTGGTGGTGGTCGCAGAGCTCGGCGGCGCCTAGTTGCAGGGTGGCGCCATCCATGTAGAGCAGGATGCGGCGCACCCATTTGATGTGATCGTACTGCGCCACCAGCAGCGGAAAATCGCTCATTTCCCAGTGGGTATCGGCCCACAGCGCCCACTGCGGGTCGGGCTGGTAGGCGGCGACCCAGGCCGGAACATCCGCCGCCGGCATCGGCCGGGCAATACCGTAGCCCTGGGCGATGTCGCAGCCCAGGCGCATGAGCAGCACGCCCTGTTCCGGCGTTTCCACGCCCTCGGCCACCACGGTGCGGCGGAAGGCGGTGGCCAGGCCGATGATGCCCTCCACCAGAGTCAGGTCGTCGCTGTCTTCCAGCACGTCGCGCACGAAACTCTGGTCGATCTTCAGCGTCTCGGCGGGAATGTCGCGCAGGTAGGAGAGCGAGGCGTAGCCGGTGCCGAAATCGTCCAGGGCAAAGCTGACTCCCATGCCCCAGCAGGCCTCGATCACGCCACGCACATGGTGGGTGTTCTCCAGCGCCGCCGATTCGAGAATTTCCAGTTCCAGCCGCCCTGGCGGCGCATCCGGGAAATCATCCAGGCAGTGCCGCATACAGTCCGCGAAGTCTTCCCGCAGCAATTGCCGGGCCGATACATTGACGCTCACCGGGATGGTCAGTCCGACCCGATCCCAGGCGGTGATCTGGGCCAGCGCCTGGCGCACCACCCATTCGCCGGCTTCCACGATCAGGTCGTGATGCTCGACATGCGGCAGGAAGGTTCCGGGCAGCAACAGGCCCAATTCCGGGTGCCGCCAGCGCAGCAGCGCTTCGAGGCCGACCACCTGGCCGGTGCGCAGGTTGACCTTGGGCTGGTAGAGCAGCACCAATTCATCATTGGCCAGGCCGTCGGCGAGGCGGTCGAGCAACTGGCGCCGGGTCTGCGCCTGCTGGTCCTGTTCCGCGTCGAACAGGTGATAGCGGTTGCGGCCGCCTTCCTTGGCCTGGTACATGGCCTGGTCGGCGTGGCGCAGCAGGGTGTCCGGATCGGCGCTGTCGAAGGGGAACAAGGTGATGCCGAGACTGGCGGAGAGCTGGTAGCGCTGGCCGTCGATCTCGCAGGGCGCGCCGGCCAGAACCAGGATGCGCGTGGCCACCCGTTCCACTTCGTCCATGTGCGGCAGGCCGCGCAGCACCAGGGCAAACTCGTCGCCGCCCAGGCGCGCCACCACGTCGCTGCTGCGCGCCACCTGCTTCAGGCGCTGCGCGATGGCGACCAGAACACGGTCGCCCAGAGCATGGCCATAGCGGTCATTGAGGTTCTTGAAGCCGTCGAGATCGAGCAGCATGACGGCAAGCAACTGGTTGTTGCCGCGCGCCGCTTCCACCAACTGGTGCAGGCGCTCGCTGAGTTGGGCGCGGTTGGGCAGTTCGGTGAGCGCGTCGAAGTGGGTGAGGCGTTGCAACTTCTCTTCCGCGCGTTGCAGTGCCTGGATGTCGGTGAACACCGCCACATGGCACTCGATATAGCCGTCGCCATCGCGCACGACGGTGATGCTGAGCCGCTCCGGGTAGATGTCGCCATTCTTGCGGCGATCCCAGATTTCCCCTTGCCACTGCCCCGCTTCGCGCAGCGCGGCCCACATGCCCCGATAGAACGCCACATCATGGTGGCCGGAACTCAGCAGGCTGGGAGGATGGCCGACCGCCTCCTCGAAGGTATAGCCGGTGACTTCGCTGAAGGCGCGGTTCACATAGACGATACGGTTGTCGGCATCCGTAATCATGATGCCGTCGCTCGTGTGTTCCAGCGCAATGCCCGCCAGACGCGGAGCGAGGCTGAACCGGGACGAGTGGGGCATAAACGAACTTCTCCGACGAAAGTGCGCGGAATGTTAGCAGCGCATCGAGAAGCCTGCGCGGACAAGAAAAACCCCGCCGAGGCGGGGTTTTTCGATGAACCGGAAACGACGCAGCGCTTATTTCAGCTTGATTTCCTTGTAAGCCACATGCTTGCGGACGACGGGATCGAACTTGCTGATCTCCATCTTGCCGGGCATGGTCTTCTTGTTCTTGGTGGTGGTGTAGAAATGGCCGGTGCCCGCGGTGGACTCCAGCTTGATCTTTTCACGTCCGCCTTTAGCCATGATCTTTCTCCTTACAGCGCGCCGCTAGCACGCAGATCGGCCAGGACGGATTCGATACCATTCTTGTCGATAGTGCGCAACGCGGCATTGGTGACACGCAGACGTACCCAGCGGTTCTCGCTCTCCACCCAGAAACGGCGGGATTGCAGATTGGGCAGAAAACGACGCTTGGTTCTGTTATTGGCGTGGGAAACGTTGTTACCCACCATCGGCTTCTTGCCGGTCACCTGACATACACGGGCCATGATAATTATCCCTGCTACACGAATACGGAAAGTCCGCCTTTATACGCGAAACCTTTTCAGTGGTCAAAGCCAACTTTCACTGGCGACGGCGATGATCCTGGAACATCAGTGCCGTAGGTTGGGTAAAGCGAAGCGTGCCCAACGGCGCTACCTCACCCACCCCATGCGCGATTTGCCGACACGAAGCGTCTTTCTGTCGTTTCAGGGGCGGTATCCTCCCGGGCGCTAGCGACGCCCGAAAATCACTCCGTCCCCGAGGCGCACATGATGCAACCCCATTTCCAGGGCGCCCTGCGCGCCGGTGTCCGTCCGCGCGAGTTGTTGGGCTGGGCGATGTACGACTTCGCCAACTCCGGCTTTACCACCGTCGTCATCACCGCGCTGTTCAACGCCTATTTCGTGGCGGTGGTCGCGGGCAACGCGCCCTGGGCCACTTTGGCCTGGACCGCCGCGCTGTCGGTGTCCTATGCGCTGATCGTGCTGAGCGCACCGGTGATCGGCGCCTTTGCCGACCTGCGCGCGGCGAAGAAGAAGCTGCTGGCCATCACCACAACGGGCTGTGTGCTGTTCACCGGCCTGCTTTATTTCGCGCAGCCGGAAACATTGTGGCTAGCCATCGTCTGTGTGGTCGCCGCCAACTTCTTTTACGGCACTGGAGAGAATCTGATCGCGGCGTTTCTCCCGGAAATCGCCAAGGATCGCGCGCTCGGTCGGGTGTCCGGTTGGGGTTGGGGAATCGGTTACCTGGGCGGGCTGACCACGCTGGGCTTGTGTCTGCTGTATGTCACCTGGGCCGAGGCGCGCGGCCAGAGCGCCGCGCAGTTCGTGCCGGTGACGATGTTGATTACCGCCGCCCTCTTCGCCCTGGCCAGCCTGCCGACCTTTCTGCTGCTGCGCGAGCGCGCCGTGCCGCGCGTGGCTGCGGGCGACGTGCCGACGGCGTGGTCGCGGTTGCGGCAAACCCTGCATCACTTGCGGCCGTTTGCCGATCTACGTCGCTTCCTGATCTGTAGCGTGTTCTATCAGGCGGGCATCCAGGTGGTCATTACCCTGGCCGCCGTCTATGCCACCCAGGCGATGGGCTTCAACACCCGGCAGACCTTGTTGCTGGTGTTCGTGGTCAACATCGCGGCGGCCGTGGGCGCCTTCGTGTTCGGCCATGTCCAGGATCGCATCGGCCATGTCCGCGCCATCGCCCTGATCCTGGCCGGCTGGATCGTGACCATCCTGCTGGCTTGGGCGGCGGCGGGGTTGTCAAGGGATGCGGCGCTGTTCTGGATGGCGGCGGCCCTCGCCGGCCTCTGTCTGGGCGGCGCGCAATCCGCCGGTCGCGCGCTGGTGGGGGTGCTGGCGCCGCCTTCACGCCTGGCGGAGTTCTACGGCTTCTGGGGACTGGCGGTGAAACTCGCGTCCATCGCCGGCCCGCTCAGCTACGGCCTCACCACCTGGCTGACCGGCGGCGACCACCGCCGCGCGCTGCTGCTGACCGGGGTTTACTTCGTCATCGGGCTGATTCTGCTTGCCGGCGTGAATGTGGCGCGCGGTCGCCGCGCGGCGTTGCGCGCCCGGCATCTCGCTGGATGAAGCCGTAGATGCGGTGAGGGGCGAAGCATCGGCTCCGGTGGTTCAATCGAACTCGTAGCGCACGCCCAGCGTCACGGCATTCGAGCCGCCGTTGCCGCCGAACAGGCCATAGGCGGTGGAACGGTGGTGCATGCGCAGCGATGCTTGCCAATCGCCGCGCGGCGGGCCCAGGGTGAGTTCGAGGTGCCAGTAGGCCAGCAGCTTCTCGCTACCGCTGTTGATGATGGTGGCCTCGGCGCGCGGCACCGATGACGCATAGGACGCACCCAGGCCGATGGCGGCGGTGGTATTCAGTTTTTCGCTCCAGAACAGATCGTGCCAGCGCACGGCCCCGAGCAGGTTGTATTCCAGATTGTCCTGAATGCCGGAGTGCTTGGCGATTTGAGCCTCTACCTCGTAGGAGCGGCCACCGTCCGCCGAGCGGGACAGGGTTTTTGCCAGGGCGGCCACCACCAGGTCCGAATCGATGAAGTTCGTGCCGGGGCCGAACGATTCATGCCAATCGCCGTCGGTGAGACGCCCGCCATAGACGGTCAGCGCGTAATCCTTGGCCCCGTCTTTGCTGGTTTTCGTGTCGGCGAGAATGGGGGGCGCGGCGAAACCGGCACAACAGGCCAGGATGCCGGCCATCTGTTTGGGACGCGGAATCCTCGTTTGAAGCGTATTCATTTCTATCCCCTTATGTCATGCGTAACCAACGGATGCTTATTACATACCGACAGCGCGGGCATTGTGTATCGTGCGGCCATTGACCGCAATTTCCATTAGGCTGAATTACTGATTAAAAGGAGATGGATCGCTCGCGATGTCGACCGCCTTGCCGCGCTGTTTTTCCCTGATCCAACGCAAACCGACTCTGACTGGATCATGCCGGAGAAACCACCCGAACCCCGCCCCGCGCCAACCGGATTCTTTTCGCACGGCGAACGGTGTGATCGCCTTGCCGCTCCTCGCGCTGATCATCCTGCTGGCGGGTTGCGCGCCGGCGCGGCATTACGAGGCCGCGCTGGTGCTGGGTGACATCGCCGCCGTCGAGGGCGCGTCCGGGCTCAAGCGCGCCACCCCCGCGCCGCTGCGGCAAGTTGTGACTTATTCCGTTTCCGGGCGCCAGCACAGCGCCGACCTTTATCTGCCCGGCCCGCTCGAAGGTTGCGGCGCGCGCTGTCCGCGCGCCGCCATCGTCGCCGTGCCCGGCGCGGTGCCCGGGGCCAAGGACGACCCGCGCCTGGTGGCGTTCGCCACCACCCTGGCGCGCGCCGGTTTCGCGGTGCTGGCGCCGGAAATGCCGGGCTTCCGTTCGATGCGTGTGCGGCCGTCGGATGCGCGCGAGATCGCCGATGCCTTCAGCTATCTGGCCAGCCGCCCCGAACTCGCCCCCGGCGGCCGCGCCGGGATGTTCGCCTTCAGCTATGCGGTCGGCCCGGCGCTGCTCGCCGCGCTGCAAGACGACATCCGCGAGCAGGTGCGCTTCGTCGTCGGTCTCGGTGGCTATCACGACCTGCCGCGTGCGATGCGTTTCTTCACCACCGGCTGGTTTGAACATGAAGGCCAATGGCGGCGGATCACGCCGGACGACACCGGCAGGATGGTGCTGGTCCATGCCAGTCTGGATTACCTGGACGATGCCGGTGACGATGAACGCTTCGAGCGCATGGTGGAACTGCGCGGTCGCGATCCCGATGCCGATCTGGCGCCGCTGGCGGCGGGACTGAGCGCGCAAGGCAAGGCGGTCTACGCGCTGGCGGTCAACCCCGATCCGGCCCGTTTCCCGGAACTGCTGGCCGCGTTGCCGGAGGCCATGCGCGCGGATATGGAACGCCTCAATCTCGCGCGCCACGACCTGAAGCCGTTGCGGGCGCGGTTGTTGCTGGTGCATGGCAGGAATGACAACCTCATTCCCTGGCCGGAAAGCCTGGCCCTCGCCGCCGCAGCGCCCGAGGGCCAGGCCGAGGCGTTTCTCATCCATCGTGTCCTCGGCCATGTCGACCTGAGCTTTTCCAGCCTGTTCTCCTGGCGCTTCTGGAGCGAGGATCTGCCCGATCTGTGGCGCTTGTGGCGGGTGATCGACCTGCTGTTGGCGGAGCGGGAGGCGGCATGAACGGCTGGGGCATGGCGCCGAGCCCATGCCGGATATCGAAACAGTCGTGCCGCGGCCCCCGCTTTGTAAAGGCGCTGTGCGCGTTGACTGGCGATGCGATTGACGCGGTGGTTACCCCCTTTATCAAAGGGGGGCTGGGAGGATTCCTGGGGCGGCCGCATAGGCAAACGTTGCCAAATCCCCCTCATTCCCCCTTTGGGAAAGGGGGAAGCCACATTTCCCCACGCGCTCACGCATAGCCGCGGTTTGCGCGAAGACAATCAAGGGAAAAGGGGGAAGCCGCCCATGTCCGCATTTGTGCCAACATCGACGCCCATTGCCCGAGCCGGTCTCGAATTGAACCCGCGCTTGAAACTGCTCATCCTGCTGCTGCCCGGCCTGCTCCTGGTGGCCCTCGCCCTGGCGCTGCCGCCCATCGCGCAGCCATCGGCGTACCACGATTTCGCGGATCAACGCGCCTGCCCAGGGTTGCCCAATTGCCTGGATACCGCCTCCAATGCCTTTTTTCTGCTGGCGGGCCTGGTCGGCCTGCGCTTTCTCTACAGTCCGGCGGGGCGGCGCGCGTTTGTCGAGGCACGCGAGGCTTGGCCTTACGCGCTGTTCTTCGCCGCCAGCCTGCTGGTCGGGCTGGGTTCGGGTCATTACCATCTGGCGCCCGACAATGATGGTCTGCTGTGGGATCGGGCGGCCATCGCGCTGGCGTTCATGGCCTGGCTGGGCGCGATTCTGGGCGAGCGCGTCGGCGTCAAAACCGGGCTGCGCCTGCTGCCGCCGCTACTCATCGCCGGCCTGGGCAGCGTCTTCTATTGGGGCTGGGGCGAGGCGCGCGGCGCGGGCGACCTGCGCCCCTACCTGTTGATGCAGGCTTATCCGATGCTGCTGATTCCGCTCCTGCTCTGGTTGTATCCCCCCCGCTACAGCGGCGGGCGCGACATCCTGATCGTCGTCGGGCTGTATCTGCTCGCCCTGCTGTGCGATCTGAGCGATCACCCGGTCTTTGATCTGACCGGCGGCCTGGTCAGCGGCCACACCTTGAAGCACGTCATCGCCGCGCTGGCGGTGTATTGGGTCGCGCGTTACTTGCGGCGGCGGCGCGCCTTGTGAAAGACGCCTGGCGCGCCACATCGCTTCGAGACGCTTTACCAACCTACCAGGCGGGGATTTCCACGGCCGGCGGCGGTGGCGGTTCGGGCAACCAGGCGCCGCTGGCGCCGTACGCCGCGGCCACGGCCAGCATCAGGGCAACGATCAGGGCCAGCGGACCGCCCCCCCGCGCGTCCTCGCCCTCGCCCTTGTCCTCATGCCAGCCGGTGAGCATCGGCCTGACCAGATTGATCTGCTTGACCCGGCGATAGAAGACAATCGCGCCAAGATGCAGCGCGATCAGCAGATACAGCCCGTTCGACGCCAGATAGTGCAGGCCGCTCAGACGGTTGCTCAACGCCCCGTCGACCAGATCGTAGAGCGGGCCGTTGAAGGCGATATCGTCGTTGGCGAACAGGCCGGACACCGCCTGGAAGCCAATCAGCCCGAGCAGGGCAAGGACCGACAGGGCGCCGAGCGGATTGTGCCCCGGCTGACGCCACTCGCCGCGCAGTTGGGCCTTGACCCTGGCCGGCGTCGGGAAGAACTGGGCAAAGCGGGCATAGGTCGAACCGAGCACGCCCCAGGCCAAGCGAAAGACGATCAGGCCGACGATGAAAATGCCGATGCGACCGTGCCAGACGATCAGATTGCCGCCCAACTGGCCGCTGACAATGGCGGCGACGATGGCCAGGACGAGCAGCCAGTGGAACAGGCGGGTGGGTAGGTCCCAGAGACGAAGGCGCTTGCCGTTCATGATGTGTACTCTTGTCATCGCAAAGAAAAACAGGCGCCCACGGGCGCCTGCGTGAACCGCATGGGGAGGCTTATTTCTTGATTTTGAAGTCGGTATGGCAGCCCTTGCAGGTGGCGCCGAGCTTGCCGAACTGCTCCTTGGCCGCCGCGACATCGCCGCCGGCGGCGATCCTGGCCATCTCGTTGGCTTCCTTGTTGAAAGCCATGGCGGCCTTGCCCACGCCTTCCTTGTTGGTGAAGAGTTCGGGTTTGACGCGGGTGTCCTCCCAGCCCTTGCCCGTCTCGGTACCCGGCTGATACAGGGCGCCCATGCCGGAGTTGGCGATGGCCTGAATGACATTGGCCGCCTTGATCACATCGTCCTTGTTGTAGGCGCCTTCGACGCTCGCCTTGATGCGGGCCATGTTCCAGGCCATGGTGACGTAGGCCGACTGGCGGTACTTGATGGCGTCTTCCGACTTGAACTGGGCGGAGGCGACACCGGAAAGAGAGAGCGAGAGCACGGCAAGTAGAACAGCGGATTTCATAGGTATTCTCCATTGTGATGGTGAGGGACGCACAAGACATGTCGGCAGGCGCCGACAGCGCTAGTGCGCCGCATCGGACTATGCCGCCGGCATAAGGTTCCGGACGATTGCCGCCGAACTTTGGGGATACCGTTATCCAGGATAATCAGGATACGAAGGAGAACACTCGATGCCCCGATTTCCCTTGCGCGCCCTGTTCTGGCGCGGCGCCTTGTTCGCCGTCCTGTGGTGGATATTGGCGGGAGGCCGCGCCGACAGTTGGGGGGTGGGCCTGGTCAGCGTCGCGCTGGCCCTGGCTGCCAGCCTGGCGCTGCTGCCGCCGCGCGGCAACCTGCCGTCCTGGCGCGGTCTGGCGGAGTATCTCGCGTTCTTTCTGGCGCAATCCGTGCGCGGCGGCGTCCAGGTCGCGGGCATGGCGCTGCGCCCCCGGCTCGATCTGCATCCCGGCGTGCTGGAGATCATGCTCCGCCTGCCGGACGGCGCCGGGCGGGTGGTGTTGGCGAATACCCTGAATCTGCTGCCCGGTACCTTGAGCGTGGGCCTGGAGGGCGCGCGTCTGCGCCTGCATGTGCTGGATACGCGCCGCCCCGTCGCCGAAGAGGTGCGCGTCGCCGAGCGGCATGTGGCGCGGATGTTCGGCCTGCGGTTGGCGGCATAGGCCGCCTTGCAATGGGATACCTAAAAGCAAGGAAGCGTAGGTTGGGCAAAGCGCAGCGTGCCCAACAACCCGTCGCCATGTTGGGCACGCTGCGCTTTGCCCAACCTACGTCTATTACGACGACTGAACTGTAAAACGGGATGCGCCCGATGCTGACCAGTCTGCTGACCACGTTGCTGCTGGCCTATGGCGGCTTTGCCGCGCTGCTGTTCCTGTTCCAGGACAGGCTGGCCTATTACCCCGAGATCGGCCGCGAGATTCACACCACGCCGCGCGAACACGGCATGGCGTTCGAAGCCTTGACCCTGGACACCGCCGATGGCGAACGACTGGACGCCTGGTTCGTGCCGGCGCCGCAGGCGCGCGGTGTGGTGCTCTTCCTGCATGGCAACGCCGGCAACATGGCCCACCGCATGGACAGCATCGCCATGTTCCATCGCCTCGGTTATGGCGTGCTGATCTTCGACTACCGGGGTTACGGGCGCAGCAGCGGCAAGCCTTCCGAAGCGGGTTTGTACCTTGATGCCGAGACCGCCTGGGCGCATCTCACCGGGCAACGCGGCATCGCGCCCGGGCGCGTCGTCCTGTTCGGCGAATCCCTGGGCGGCGCCGTCGCGGCCCGGCTGGCGGCGCAACAACCGCCGCGCGAGCAGCCGGGCGCGCTGGTGCTGGCCTCGGTGTTCACCTCGGTGCCGGATCTCGCCGCCGATCTCTATCCCTGGCTTCCGGCGCGCTGGCTGGCGCGCCTGCGTTACGACACCGCCGGGGCGATGGCAAAAATTCACAGCCCGGTGCTGGTCGCGCACAGTCCCGACGACGAGATCGTGCCGTTTCACCACGGAGAAAAACTGTTCCAGGCGGCGCCCGCGCCCAAGGTCTTTCTGCGCCTGGCGGGCGGCCACAACGACGGCTTCATCTTCATGCGCCCGGAGTGGGTCGAGGCGCTGGCCGGCTTCCTGCGCGAACACGTCGAGCGGCGATGACGATGGATCTGTCCGCCCTCAACCAGTTGCTCGCCGTCTTCCTGCTCGCCAACCTGGTGCTGGCCTTGTGGCGGGTGACGCGCGGCCCGACGCCCGCCGACCGGCTGTTGGCGGCGTTGCTGTTCGGTACCACCGGGGTGGCGCTGCTGCTGTTGCTGGCCCATGCCGGGGGCGGGATGGCGCTGGTAGACGTGGCGCTGGTCTTCGCCCTGCTGGCTGCCATCACCGGCACGGCTTTCTCCCTGCGCGCCTGGCGGCGAGAGGAGGACGATGAGCGGCCTTGACTGGCTGAGCGCCATCTTCCTGCTGGTCGGCGCGGCGTTTTTCCTGGCCGGCACGGTGGGCCTGCTGCGCTTTCCCGATGTCTATACCCGCCTGCACGCCCTGGCCAAGGCGGACAACCTGGGCCTGGGCTGCATCGTCATCGGCCTGTTGTTCCAGGCGGACAGCCTGGCGGCGGCCTTGAAGCTGGTACTGGTCTGGCTGCTGGCCCTGGCCGCCAGCGCGACCGTGAGTTTCCTGGTTGCCCATCGCGCCTGGCGGCGCGGCATCGCGCCCTGGCGGGCGGATGAACCTGGCATTCGGCGTCACGACGAATCATGAGTCTCGACTTGCCACGCCCGTTCCCTCACCCCCGGCCCCTCCCCCACGCGGGGAGGGGAGCGACATGAACCTGGCCTTCGATCTGCTGCTGATCGCCGCCCTGTTGTGGAGCGCGGGGCGGGCGCTGACCACCCCGGATCTGTTCCGCGCCGTGGTGTTGTTCATCGTCTTCGGTCTGCTCATGGCACTGGCCTGGGCGCGGCTCGACGCGCCCGACATCGCGCTGGCCGAGGCGGCCATCGGCGCCGGGCTGACCGGGGCACTGCTGCTGGATGCGCTGGGGCATCTGCGCGGCCCCGTAAGGCGGAAAAGCGGCCTTATCGCGCCTTCCACCGTCATGTCGTCGGAAGGCGCCGGCCCGCCGGCTTTTCCGACCTACTTTCTGAATGGCCTGGCCATTGTCCTGGCCGTCGCGCTGGGGCTGGCCCTGGCCGGGGCATTGCTGCTGTTGCCGGAACCCGCCATTAGTTTGCCGCGCGAGGTGGCGGCGGCGATGGACGCCAGCGGCGTGGCGCATCCGGTGACGGCGGTGCTGCTCAATTTTCGCGGCTACGACACCCTGCTGGAGGTGGCGGTGCTGTGGCTGGCCTTGCTGGGTGTGCTGGCGGTGGCGGGCGGGCGGGCGCCCGGCCGCGCTCCAGTAACGCCGCGCTCCGCGCGCGCCAGCCTGAAAGTGCCGCGCCTGCTGGCGCGTGTGCTGGCGCCGTTGGCGCTGCTGGTGGCGGGTTATCTGCTGTGGGCCGGCGCGCACCAGCCGGGCGGCGCTTTCCAGGCCGGCGCGGTGCTGGCGGCGGCGGCGGTGTTGCTGAATCTGGCCGGGCTGTTGCCGGGCGGGGCGACGCCACGATGGGTGCTGCGCGCCGGGCTGGGTTTCGGCCTGCTGGTCTTTCTCGCGGTGGCGGCGGCGGTGATGGGGCAAGGCGTCCTGCTGCAATACCCGCCCGCCTGGGCCGGCGCGCTGATCATGTTGATCGAGACGGGGCTGACCCTATCCATCGGCCTGACCCTGGCTGGCTTGTTCCTGGCCTTGTCCGGCGCGAGCCGCCAATGAGCGCCGGCCTGCTCTATGCCCTGGCTGGCGCGGCGTTGTTCGCCTTCGGCGTGGCGGGTTTGATCCTGCGCTCACATCCCTTGCGCAAGATACTGGCTTTCAACGTCATGGGCAGCGGCGCTTTCCTGGTGCTGGTGGGTCTGGGACAGCGCGACGGCACGGCCGACCCGGTGCCGCAGGCCATGGTGCTCACCGGCATCGTCGTCTCCATCGCCGCCACCGCTCTGGCCCTGGCTCTGGCGCGCCGGCAACGGGAACACGGGAACGATAAGGAGGAGCGGGATGCTTGATCCACTGCCCTGGCTGATCCTGTTGCCGCTGTTCTGGGCGACCCTGGCCTTCGTGCGCGGGCCGGGGCGTGGCGGCCGCCTGGCGGTGGCGGGGCTGCTGCTGCAACTGGCGCTGGCGGGCGGATTGGCGAGGCAGGTGGCGGGCGAGGGCGAGCGGGTCTATGCCGTCGGCGGTTGGGGCGCGCCGCTGGGTATCGACCTCGCGGTCGACGGACTCAGCGCGGTGATGCTGTTGCTCGCTCAGGCGGTGGCGCTGCCGCTGGCCGTTTATGCACGCGCCTACTACGCGGCGCATGAAGAGGGCGCGCGCTACTTCTGGCCGCTCGCTGGCGCGCTGCTGGCGGCGATGAACGCGCTGTTTCTGGCCGCCGATGTGTTCAATCTCTACGTCACCCTGGAACTGCTGGGTCTGGCGGCGGTGGGGCTGGTGGCCGCGTCCGGTGGCGCCGGGCCGGTGACGGCGGCGCTGCGCTATCTGATGGCGACGCTGCTCGGTTCCGGCGCCTATCTGCTCGGCGTGGCGCTGCTTTATGGCGCTTACGGCAGTGTCTCCCTGTCGATCCTGGCGCCCCTGCTCGGCGCCGACGCGCCGCTGGCGGTGTTCCTGGCGGCGGCGCTGATGTTGCTGGGGCTGATGCTCAAGACCGCGCTGTTCCCCTTCCATTTCTGGCTGCCGCCGGCCCATGGCGGCGCGCCGGCGCCGGTGTCGGCGCTGCTCTCGGCCCTGGTGGTCAAGGCCTCGTTCTATCTCATCCTGCGACTCTGGCTGGACCTGTTCGCGCCGTTGGCGACCGTGGCGGCGGCGCAGTTACTCGGGTTGCTGGGGGCGGCAGCCATCCTCTGGGGTTCGCTCATGGCGCTGGCGCAAACGCGCCTGAAGATGCTGGTGGCCTATTCCACGGTGGCCCAGATCGGCTATCTGTTTCTGCTGTTCCCGCTGGCTACCGACACCGGCTCTGTGGCGAGCGCGAGCGCCATCCAGGGCGGGGTGATGCAGGCGCTGTCGCACGGTCTGGCCAAGGCGGCGATGTTCGCCGCCGCCGGCACGGTGATCCTGTCCCTGGGGCGCGACGACATCGCCCGTCTGGGCGGCGTGTCCAGCCGCCTGCCCTTGACCCTGTTCACCTTCGCCCTGGCCGGCGTCACCCTGATGGGCCTGCCGCCCTCGGGCGGCTTCACCGCCAAGTGGTTGCTCATGAGCAGCGCCATGCACAGCGGCCAGTGGGGTTGGGTGGTGGTGATGATCCTGGGCGGCCTGCTCGCCGCAGCCTATGTGTTCAAGGTGTTGCGCCAGGCCTTCCTGCCGGTGGAGGCGGGCACACAATTCAAACCCGTGCCGAGGCTGCTGGAGTGGCCCGCTTTCCTCCTCGCCCTGGCCAGCCTGCTGCTGGGGCTGCGCGCCGGCGAGGTGCTGGGTTTGCTGGGGGCGGGATGAGCTTTAACGTAAACGTCGCGCGGCGGCGCTCGAAGCGCCCCTCCCCTCATGGGGGAGGGACTGGGGGTGAGGGACGGTCGCGGGGTGGTCTCCGTGACCGTTAACGAAACCCTGCCCCTGCTGGTGCTGGCCAGTTCGCTCATTCCCGGGCTGGTCATCTTCAGCCTGCCCGAGGAACGGCATGGGCTGCGTCGCGCGTTCAACCTGACCGGCGCGGTGCTGAAACTGCTGTTCATCGCCATCATGCTGTGGGGCGTGCTCCACGGCGAGTCCTACGTCTTCCGCTACAGCGTGCTGCCCGGCCTGGAACTGGTGTTCAAGGCCGATGCCCTGGCCCTACTGTTCGTCACCCTGTCGGCGGTGCTGTGGTTCTTCACCACGCTGTATGCCATCGGCTACCTGGAAGGTTCGCCGCATCGCAGCCGTTTCTTCGGTTTTTTCAGCCTGTGCGTCACCGCCACCGTGGGCGTGGCCATGGCGGGCAACCTGTTCACCTTTTTCGTGTTCTACGAACTCCTCACCCTGTCCACCTATCCCCTGGTGGTGCATCGCGGCACGCCGGCGGCCTTGCGTGCCGGTGGCGTTTATCTCGCCTACACCCTCACCGGCGGCGCCGTGCTGCTGGCCGGGGTGGTGTGGCTTTATGGCCTGCTGGGCCAGGTGGAATTCACCCAGGGCGGCGTGGCATCAACCTTGGGGCCTGAATACGCCGGCCAGTTGCGGATGATCTTTTTTCTTCTGATCGCTGGCCTGGGCGTAAAGGCCGCCCTGGTGCCCCTGCACGGCTGGTTGCCCCAGGCCATGGTGGCGCCGGCGCCGGTCTCCGCCCTGCTGCACGCGGTGGCGGTGGTGAAGGCGGGCGCCTTCGGCATCGTGCGAGTGGTGTACGAGGTCTACGGCGTCGAGTTCGCCCAGTCCCTGTCTCTCCTCGTGCCGCTGGCGGTGGTGGCTTCGCTGACCATCGTCTGGGGCAGCCTGCGCGCCCTGTTCCAGGATGATCTGAAGCGGCGTCTGGCTTATTCCACCATCAGCCAGGTGTCCTACATCGCCCTCGGCGTGGCCCTGTTCGGGCCGGTCGGCACCCTCGGCGGCATCGTCCATCTGGTGCATCAGGGCATCATGAAGATCACCCTGTTCTTCTGCGCCGGCAATTACGCCGAAACGCTGGGCATCCACAAAGTGAGCGACATGGACGGGGTCGGCTGGCGCATGCCCTGGACCACGGCGGCTTTCACGATCGGCGCCCTCGGCATGATCGGCGTGCCGCCCCTGGCCGGTTTCATCAGCAAGTGGTATCTGGGCCTGGGCGCGCTGGAGGCGGGGATGCCCTGGGTGCTGGCGGTGCTGGCCGTCTCCACGCTGCTCAATGCCGCCTATTTCCTGCCCATCCTGCATCGCGCCTGGTTCCGGCCCCAAACCGCGCCGTGGCCGGCGGAGAACATCCCGATGAAAAACGGGCGCGAGACCGCCTGGCTGCTGCTCCTGCCGCCCCTGGTGACCGCCGCCGCCACCCTGCTGGTGGGCCTGTTCGCGGCCAGCCCGCTGTCGCCGCTGGACTGGGCCAAGCTGGTGGCGGCGCGGGAATATCTGAACTGGGCGCCATGAGCCTGTTGCTTCTCCTCGTCCTCCTTCTCCCTTTGCTGCTGATCGCCCTGGTGCTCTACCCGGCGAGCCGCCGCGTCGGCCTGGCGCTGGCACCCTGGGCGGCATTGCCGGGTTTGCTATTCGCGGGTCTGGCGCCGGCTGCTTATGTGCTGGACCTGCCCTGGCTGCTGTTGGGCAGCCGCTTCGGCCTGGATGAAACCGGGCGGCTGTTCCTCGCCTTCACCGCCTTGCTCTGGCTGGTGGCGGGGTTTTATGCCCGCGCCTGGCTGGCGAACGACCCGCGCCGGCATGTTTTCACCGGCTTTTTTCTCGCTACCCTGGCCGGCAATCTGGGGGTGTGCCTGGCGCTGGACGCGGCCAGCTTCTATTTCGCCTTCGCCTTGATGACCTTCGCCGCCTATGGCCTGGTGGCGCATGTCGCGGACGCCAGGGCGCGTCGGGCCGGGCGGGTCTACCTGGCCATGGCGCTGCTGGGAGAGGCGATGCTGCTGGTCGGCCTGCTGCTGTCGGTGGACGCGGCGCAAAGCCACTTCCTGGCGGGCATGGCCCGGACTTCGGGAGATACCCCGCTGCTGGCGTATGTGCTGCTGGCGCTTGGTTTCGGCGTCAAGGCCGGGGTGCCGCTGTTGCACATGTGGCTGCCGCTGGCTTACCCGGCGGCCCCGGCGCCGGCCAGCGCGGTGCTGGCGGGGGCGATGATCAAGGCGGGTCTGCTCGGCTGGCTGCGCTTTCTGCCCCTGGGCGAGGTGGCGCTGCCGGAACTGGGCACGGCCATGCTCGGCGTAGGCGTCGGCGCGGCGTTTTTCGGGGTGGCGGTGGGCCTGCTCCAGCGTGACGCCAAGACTGTGCTGGCCTATTCCAGCGTCAGCCAGATGGGCTTCCTGACCCTGGCCGTGGGCGCCGGCCTGCTGGCGCCGCAAGCCTGGCCGTCGTTGCTGCCGGCCATCGGCTTCTACGCGCTGCATCACGCGCTGGCCAAGGGCGCCCTGTTTCTCGGCGAGGGGGTGGCGCGGCGGCGCGGTTGCGACGCGCTGGTCTGGGCCGGGCTGGCGCTGCCCGCCCTGGCCCTGGCCGGCGCGCCGCTCAGCAGCGGCGCGCTCGCCAAGGCGCAACTGCTCGCCGCGTTGTCGGGCCTGCCAGCGCCCTGGCCGGGTGTGCTGGCCTGGGCGCTGGCTCTGGCCGCCGTGGGCACCGCGCTGTTGATGTTGCGTTTTCTCTGGTTGTTGCGGCGGGGGCGGGGCGGCGGCGCCGGCTTGCTGTTGCCCTGGCTGGTGTTGCCGGCGGCGATTTCCCTGCTCTGGCTCGCGGCGGACGCCGGCGCCGTGGCGCATGGGCTGTCCGCGCCGGGGCTATGGTCGGCGGCCTGGCCGCTGTTGCTCGCTGTCGGTCTGGCGCGGTTGTTCTGGCGGCGCGGCGGAAAGTTGTGGGCGATTCCGCCGGGGGATGTACTGCTGTGGCTGGAGCGGCTGGCGGCCTGGGTGCGTCGTTTCGTTCGGATGCGGCCTGACCCTGACGAAATGCGGCCGAGTCGTGGCTCGCATAGGGCGCATATGGACTCCTCCCGATAAGCAGGGAAGAGCGGTCTCGAAGGCCATCGCCCTACTCAGACTCGCCCGCCGCCGGTTCGGCCTGTTTGCCCCCACGTTCGTCACGGTCGACGCCGTGAACCTGGAAGACGTTCTTTGCCAGATCCAGACTGATGCGGGTAACGTTCATCCTGCAAGCAGCAGTTGCCGGGATGAAAAGGATCTGAATGCCTGGCGGTTATTGGGATTTCGGGAAGGTGTCACCCGCTGGGTGAGTAGACGTAGGTTGGGCAAAGCGCAGCGTGCCCAACATGGCGACGGGTTGTTGGGCACGCTGCGCTTTGCCCAACCTACGCTTCTACG
>JAUXXW010000078.1 GCA_030684775.1 Pseudomonadota bacterium | reverse complement strand
CTCGGCGCGGCCCTGCGGGAGGCGAGGTGAACAGCCCCCACGCTCACATTCGTTCGCTGCCCCCCCGAGGGGGCAGTCGCCTCCCTTGGGGCGACCCGGCGGGAGGCGAGGTGAACAGCCCCCACGCTCACATTCGTTCGCTGCCCCCCGAGGGGGCAGTCGCCTCCCTTGGCGCGGCCCTGCGGGAGGCGAGATGAACCTGAAGCCCTCATTTACCCCCCCCGTAGGAGCGGGCTTGCCCGCGATGGCAACCGTTGCCTCGCGGGCAAGCCCGCACCCACGGGGGCTGCGCGGTTTCTTTCAAATGGAAAGCGGCATCGGTGGCGCCGAGTGCCATGCGGCTTTCCGAGGGCCACGGCGCGAGCAACCGAGGTTTCCAGGATGAAACACATCAACCTCTACCAAGCCGCATTTCGCCCACCCAGGATCATCTTGCCGGCGCGCAAGCTGCTGGTGGGCGGCGTGCTGTTCCTGTGCGGTTTACTGGCCGTCTACGCCTGGGATGCCTGGCGCCTCGCGCAACTGCGCCGGGATGTGAATCAGGTCAGCGCAAGAGCCGCCCATCTGGAGGCACAGGTCGGCGCCGACAACGAGGCCAATCAGGTGGACCCGAAAATGCAGGCCGAGGCGGAAGGGCTGGAAGCCCGGTTGCGAAATCTTCATCTGGCCCAGGCGGCACTGGCCAGCGGCGCGCTCGGGTCGACGACCGGTTACGCCGCGCAGTTCCGCGCCCTTTCCCGCGCGCATGTGAGTGGCGCCTGGTTGACCCGGGTGGAGATCGCGGGGCGTGGCCACGAGATGACGCTGCTCGGCCGCGCCCTCACCGGTGAAGACAGTGCCCGCCTGATCGCCAGCCTGCGCCGAGAGCCTTTGTTTGTCGGTCTTTCCTTCGCCAGCCTCACGCTGAACCCGCCGAACGAGAAAACCGGCGGATTCGAGGCCTTGCCCGCCGGCGGCGCTGCCCCGCCCGCGCCCCGTTTCCTGGAGTTCACGCTCAGCGCGCGTGTGCCGGAGGCGGCCACCACGGCGCCCACCCCGGGCCTTCCCGCCACGGTGTCGCTGCCCGATCTACTCGCCAATCAGGCCGCGGCCAGGAGCACGCAATGAAACAACTCGCCGTATACCTGGAAAAGATCGACGCCCTGACCCCGCGTGAGCGGGTGATTCTGTTCCTGCTGCTGCTGGCCGGCCTCTGGGCGGTGGTGGATGGCGCGCTGCTGGGCTCGTTGGACAAGTCGCGCCTCGCGGAACAGGAAAAGCTGGCCGCCGCCACCGCCCAGATCGCCGCCGCCCAGGATGCGCTGACGCGGCGCGCCAACCGGATCGACCCCGCGCGCGCCGTTCAGGAACGCCTGGAAACCGCCCGCAAGGCGCTGGAAGCACGCATGAACGATGTCGGGCAACAACAAAACCGCCTGGTTGCCGCCAAGGACATGGCACAAGTGCTGCAAGGCCTGCTGCGCAACCAGCCCGGCCTGCGCCTGGGCAACCTGAAGACCCTGGCCCCGGAACCGTTGGGCCTGCCCGCCAACGCGAAGCCGGAGGAAGCCGCCCTGTTCCGCCAGGGGGTGCGCATCACGCTCGTCGGCGGCTACGCCAACCTGGTCCACTACATGGAAAGCCTGGAAAAACTGCCGGTCGGGTTCTACTGGTCGCGCGCCGAACTGGATGCCAGCCACCACCCCGAGATCGAGCTCACCCTGACCCTCTACACCCTGAGCGCGGAGCGGACATGGTTGACGGTATGAATAGCGCCGACGAACCACATCGCTCCCGCGTGATGCGGTTCGCCGTACTCGCCACATCCTGCGTCATGGCCTGCGCGCCGCCGGCCGTTGCCGCCGATTTGACCGATCCCACCCGGCCACCCACCGGGTTCAGCGAGCAACCCCGCGCGGCGGAAGCCCCCCAGGCGGCCCCCTTGGTGGTCAGCAGCGTGTTTTTGATGGGCAAGAAGCCCTATGCCATTCTCGACGGCCAGGTGGTGCGGGTGGGCGACCGACTGGAAAGCGGGCGTGTCGGCAAGATCGACGAGTCCGGCGTCTGGTTGAAGACGCCGACGGGACCGATACAACTCAAACTGTTGCCGGATGTGAAAAAGACGCCTGTCGGCAAAGGCAAGCTGGAGAAGCCATGAACCATCACGCTCAACCGACCGCGCAAGCGGCCTTGTGTGGCGCCGACCGCCAGCCGGCATGCCCGCGCCATTTTCCCGCGTTGTTGCTCCTGGCGCTTGCGCTCTCCGGCTGCGCCCAGGTCAGGCAACCAGCGACCCTGCCGGCGATCCAGGACGAGATGCGCAACGCCATGACGGCCCCGAAACCCGCGCCCCTGCCCGCCGCCGTGGCGGCCGCCCTGGCGCCGGAGAGCAGGCTGGAATTGCCCAAAGTCGCCGCGCAACCGGTGGAACCGCGCTTCGATCTCGCGGTGAACAATGCCTCGGCGCAACAGGTATTCCTCGGCATCGCCTCCGGCACCCGTTACAGCATGCTGCTGCATCCGGAAGTGGCGGGCAGCATCACGGTCAACCTCAAGGACGTGAGCGTGCCCGAGGCGATGAGCGCCATCCGCGAGACTTACGGCTACGACTACCGCATCGACGGCAACCGCATCTTCGTGCAACCGTTGACCGCGCAGACCCGCTTCTATTCCATCAACTACCCTTCCGGACTGCGCCAGGGAAAATCCGAACTGCGTGTGATTTCCGGCTCCATCGCCGACGCCGGCGGCGGCAGTTCCTCCGGCGGCACTACTTCCTCGGGCAGTTCCGGCGGCGCCACCCAGGTCGACAGCAGCCGCATCACCACCAGCATATCCACCGATTTCTGGTACGAACTACAAATGACCGTAGGCCTCCTGATCGGCTGTTCGACCGGCGCTGGCGCAACGCCGACGACCGGAACAGCACCCCAGCCCAGCGTCACGATGAGTTGCCCGCAAGGGCGCAGCGTGGTGGCCAGCCCGCACGCCGGCATGTTGGCGGTGCGCGCCCTGCCGGTCGAGCAACGGCAGATCGACGAGTACCTCAAGGCGGCCCGGATTTCGGTACAGCGGCAGGTGATGATCGAGGCCAAAATTCTCGAAGTGACCCTCAACGAAGGCGCGCAGAGCGGCATCAACTGGAGCATTTTCCACAAAGGCACCCACTCCTGGTCCAAGGGCGCCAATACCGGCGCATTCCCGGTGCCCGGCGCCGCGCCCACCGCCGGCACCAGCCTGAATTCGCTGCTGGCCACCGGCCTGCCGGTCATCAGCGGCGCGACCACCACTTCCGCCGGGGTGTTCGGCCTGGCGTTCCAGACCGGCAGCTTCGCCGCGCTGATCAATTTCCTGGAAACGCAAGGTGGCGTGCAGGTGTTGTCGAGCCCGCGCATCGCCGCCATCAACAACCAGAAAGCCATTCTCAAGGTGGGTACGGACGAATTCTTCGTCACCGAAATCACCAGCACCCCATCCACCAGCGGCAGCACCGGTTCGACCACCTCGACCACGGTGACCACGCAGCCGTTTTTCTCCGGTATCGCCCTCGACGTGACGCCGCAGATCGACGACGCCGACAACATCATCCTGCATGTGCATCCCTCGGTCAGCCAGGTCGTCACCGATGAAAAAACCATTGAGTTGGGCCAGAACCAGGGGACCTACAAATTGCCGCTGGCGAAAAGTACCGTCTCGGAGACCGACAGCATCGTGCGCCTGAAAGATGGCGAGATCGCCGCCATCGGCGGCCTGATGAAACGCGAATCGCGCGACGCGAGCACCGGTGTGCCCGGCCTGGGCAACATCCCCGGTCTCGGCATCTTCTTCAAAAACAGCAATGCCTCGCGCCTGAAACAGGAATTGGTGATCCTGCTCAAGCCCACCTTGATTAAACAGCAATCGGACTGGCTCGACACCGCGCGCGAGGCGGGGACGCGGGTACAGGAGTTTTCCACCGGGCCGGGCCCGCGTTGATGGCCAGCCGCGAAGCGCTAGCGACACCCCCCTTTCCCAAGGCTCTTTTCTTGTTAACTGGTGATGCGGTTGGCGCGGTGGTTCCCCCCTTTACCAAAGGGGGGCTAGGGGGGATTCCTGAGGCGACTACCCAGACAAACGTCGCTAAATCCCCCTCATTCCCCCTTTTGAAAAGGGGGAGGCCACTCCCTCGGGCGCTTTCTGCCGCATCACCAGCTAACGAGAAAAGCGCCTTTCCCAAGGGGGGAGCAGGATGTATCTCGCCCACTTCGGCCTGAAGGAATTCCCTTTCGGCCTGACGCCCGATACCGGCTATTTCTTTCCCGGAGCCGGCACCCAGGCGGCGCTCAACACGCTGCTGGTGGCGCTGGACTCGGGCGAGGGGCTGATAAAGATCGTCGGCGAAGTCGGCTCCGGCAAGACCCTGTTGTGCCGCTACCTGCTCAATCACCTGGATGCCGATGGCTGGGCGGTGGCCTTCATCCCCAACCCGCATCTCACTCCGGCCGCCCTCAACCAGGCGTTGCTCGCCGAACTCGGCGGCGACGTCAAACGCAGCCTCGCCTACGGCCTCACCAAGGCGCTGGAAATGCGGGTGCTGGAACTGGCGCGGGCGGGGCAGCGCGCCGTGGCGCTGATCGACGAAGCCCAGGCCATCCCGCTGGAAAGCCTGGAAGCGCTACGGCTGATCACCAATCTGGAAACGGAGAAACGCAAATTGTTGCAGATCGTCCTGTTCGGCCAACCCGAGTTGGATACGCGTTTGAACGACCCCTCGGTGCGCCAGATCAAAAGCCGCATCGCCTTCCATGACCAGCTCACCCCCCTCTCCAGCGCGGAAACCCCCGCCTACCTGATGCACCGCGCCGGCCTGGCCGGCGCCACCCACCCGCTGTTCCAGGTGGCGGCCGCCGCAATACTGCACCGCGCCAGCCGGGGCGCGCCACGCCTGCTCAACATCCTCGCGCACAAGGCCTTGTTGCTCGCTTTCGGCGAGGGGGCCGATCAGGTAAGGCCACGCCATGTTCGCCTGGCCGGCCGCGACACGGCGGACGCTCGGCTCTCGTTTATCGATCGCTGGATGGTATGAACAGCCCCCCACGCTCACTATCGTTCGCTGCCCCCCAAGGGGGTGACCGCCTCCCTTGGGACGGCCCGGCGGGAGGCGGTATGAACAACCCCCACGCTCACTATCGTTCGCCGACCCACGGGGAGACGGCATGAGCGTCATCAACCGTGTCCTCAAGGAACTCGACCGGAAGGGCATTGCGCCGGCATCGCTCGCCGGTGTCCATGCCGTTCAGACCGGTCAGAAACCTTCGTGGCCGCGCTGGCTGCTCCTCCTCCTCCCCGTCGGCCTGGCCGCGGCCTGGTGGTTCTGGCCGCGGCCGCAGCCACAGCCGGAAGCGCCGGTGGCGGCGCCGGTAGCGCAGGGCACCGAGCCGCGGTTGCGCTTGAGCGACACATTGAGCATTCCGCCGCTGGCCGCCCCTCCCGTCGAATCAAGCACCGATGCCCAACCCACCCTCCCTGAACCCGACGGAAACGCGCCGCGCCGGGAAATCCCGCCGGGCACCCCCACCGCCGTTCCCCTGGCGAAGCCCCTGGTCGCCGATGCTTCGGCGGGAGAGGGAAAGTCCACCCCACCCCGTATCAAACTCGACACGCATCTCCCCGAGACGCGCCAGCCCAAGGTCATCAAGGAAGTCCGGCCACCTTCACCCGGCGAACAGGTCGATCAGGCCTGGCGCCAGGCGATGCGTCTGGTCGAGTTGGGACGCGGGCGTGACGCACTGGAAGGCTTGGAGTCCACGCTACGCCTCGACCCGAACCACGGCCCGGCTCGGCAGACCTTGATTGCCTTGAGCCTGGAGGCCGGTGATACGGCGCGCGGTGAAACCCTGCTGCGTGAGGGCATGCAATTGCATGCGAATGACGCCTGGTACAACCGTGGGCTGGGCCAGCTCCATCTGCAACGCGGCGATACCCGCCAGTCCCTCGCCATCCTGAAGAGCGGTATCGGCAAGGGCGTGGACGCGGCTTATTGGGGGCTGTATGCCGGCGTTCTCGCCAAGTCCGGCCAGCATGAGGAAGCCGCCCAGGCCTACCGCGAAGCAGCTCGCCTCAACCCGGCGCACGGGCCCTGGTGGATCGGCTTCGCCGTGTCGCTGGAACACACCGGGCAACGCCCGGACGCGGCCGCCGCCTATCAGCGCGCGCTCCAGGCCCGGCTCAGCCCGGAACTACGCGAATTCGCCGCGAGAAAAGCCGGAGAACAGGGTACGCCGTAGGAGCGGCTTTAGCCGCGATGCGCCGTGAGGCGCAAAGCGCAAACGCTCGCCAAGCCCACACCGTTTCGCCTTTGCGGGCTGCCGCCCGCATCGCGGCTAAAGCCGCTCCTACGGCATGGCGGTTGTTTCACACTAACCGGCGCCATGCCTGAACTCGCGCACCACATGCAGTTGCCGGCGCGACACCGGCAGTTTTTCCGGCCAGTCCTTGAGCAGCGCCTGCCAGGCCGGCTCACCGCCGTCTTCCACGCGCTCGAAGCCGACCAGATGGCGGCGGGCGACCAGGCAATTACGGTGCAGACGGAGGAACTCGTCGGCAAATTCCTCTTCCAGTTTCACCAGCGATTCGTCCAGCAGGTATTCGCGCTCGCGTGTGCAGGCGGTGACATAGCGTTGCTCGGCACGCAGGTAGAGCACGTCGGCCACCGCCACTTGCAGGATGCGGTTGCGTTCCAGCACGGTGAAGTTGGCGCGGCGCGGCGCGAGGCTGGCGGCGGTATCCGGCGGCAACGGCCGGATGCGGCTCAGGGCTTCTTTCAGACGTACCTGGCGCACCGGCTTCAACAGGTAATCGACGGCACGCAGCTCGAAGGCGGCGATGGCGTGTTCGTCGTGGGCGGTGACGAAGATGATCGCGGGCGCGGGCTTGCCGCCCTGATTCAGGGCGGTGAGGTGGCGTGCGGCTTCGAGGCCGCTCATGCCGGGCATCTGGATGTCCATGAGAATGACGTCGGCGGCGGTATCGCGCGCGCGCGCCAGCGCCTCGCCACCGTTCGCGGCCTCGGCCACCACTTCCACCGGCAGTTCCGTGTTCAGGTCGCCGAGCAGGCTGCGCAAACGGCTACGCGCCAGCGCTTCGTCGTCGGCGAGGATGATGCGGAGGGTCATGGTTACGATCCCCCCCTTTCCCAATGGGGGGTTAGGGGGGATTTACACGGGTAGATCGACCGCGAATCAACTACAAATCCCCCCCGGCCCCCCTTTGATAAAGGGGGGAGAAAAGCGCCGCGTCCGGCTTCAGTGTCCATGACGCGCGGGCACGGTCTTCAACGGCATCACCACCTGCACATGAAACTCGCCGCCGGCTTCGTGGGTGGAGAGGCGCGCTTCGGCATCGAAATGCAATCTCAGGCGCTCGCGGATGTTGGACAGCGCCATGCTGTTGCCGGGGCGGACGGCGCTGCCGAGGGGATTGCGCACCACGACGTGCAACTGGTGATCGCGCGCAAAGATGTCGATACCGATGCGGCCACCCTGGGGATTCGGCTCGATGCCGTGATAGACGGCGTTTTCCAGCAGCGGTTGCAACAGGAGAGAGGGCAACAGGGCGCCGGGCGGCGCGTTGTCGGTGCGCCAATCGACCTGCAGACGCTTGTCCAGGCGCATGGATTCCAGGTCGAGATAAGCACGCGCCAGTTCCATCTCGCGGCTCAAGGGCGAAAGCTCGTGGTTGTCGGCCATCAACACGCGGTAGAGGTCGGCCAGGTTTTCCAGCGCGGCTTCCGCGCGCGCCGGTTCGGAGCGGATCAGCGAAAGCACGCTGTTGAGGCTGTTGAACAGGAAGTGCGGGCGGATACGCGCTTGCAGGGCTTGCAGACGCGCTTCCGGCAGGGCCGGGGAAAGCCGCCGCGCGCGCCAGTCATGCCAAACCAGCAGGGCCACGGCCATAAGCGCCGCGAGCAATGCGGTGCGCGCCAGGCTGCCGGCTACCGCATCGGGATAGTTGATCTCCAGGATCAGCCGCCACAGCACGGCGCTGGTGCCGGCCGCCAGCACGGCGACCACCCCCCCCTGTTGCGACGGGCTGCGCGCCAGCCAGGGGCCGATCAAAAACAGCAGCAGCAGGGTGAGCAGCAGGGGCGGTTGCAAATAAGCCGCATCGCCGAGAAAAATGCCCAGGGTGTCCGCCGGGCTCGTTGCCGCCAACAGGGCGGCGACCAGGCCCAGCGCCTGCGCGGCGAGGATGAGGCGCAGCAAAATACCCAGATTGCGGAAATCGGGCAGGGAGAAACGGGAGTCTTCGGTCGTCTTTGTCATAATGCGCGTCTCCTGAGCTACGCCGCGAAAGCTACCACTCCATGAGCACTCCCTCCACTCCCGCCCAAGCCTGGTCCGGCCGTTTTTCCGAGCCGGTCTCCGAGCGCGTCAAGCGCTACACGGCCTCCATTCCCTTCGACTGGCGCCTGGCGCCGTTCGACATCCAGGGCTCGCTGGCGCACGCGGCCATGTTGCAGAAAGTCGGCGTGCTCTCGGCCGAGGATCTCGCCGACATCCGCCGTGGCCTCGGTGAAATCCTGGCCGACTTCGAAGCGGGAAACTTCGTCTGGAATCTGGACGATGAGGACATCCATTTCAACATCGAACGCGCCCTGACGAAAAAAGTCGGCGACGCCGGCAAGCGCCTGCACACCGGCCGCTCACGCAACGACCAGGTGGCCACCGACGTGCGCCTGTGGCTGCGCGACGCCATCGACAGCATTCTCGCCCTGCTGCGCGCCGCCCAGGTCGCGCTGCTGGACTTGGCGGAGCGGCACGCGGACACCGTGATGCCCGGCTTTACCCACCTCCAGGCGGCGCAGCCGGTCACTTTTGGGCACCACATGATGGCCTGGTTCGAAATGCTCGGGCGTGACCATGAGCGCCTGGTCGACTGCCGCCGCCGCGTCAACCGCCTGCCCCTGGGCGCCGCCGCCCTGGCCGGCACCAGCTACCCGATCGACCGCGAGTTCGTGGCGCGCGAACTCGGCTTCGAGGACATCTGCCAGAACTCGCTGGATGCCGTCTCGGATCGCGACTTCGCCATCGAATTCCTCGCCGCCGGCGCCCTGATCATGACCCACCTCTCGCGCATGTCCGAGGAAATGGTGATCTGGATGACGCCGCGCTTCGGCTTCATCGACCTGCCCGACCGCTTCTGTACCGGCTCCTCGATCATGCCGCAGAAGAAAAACCCGGACGTGCCGGAACTGATGCGCGGCAAGACCGGGCGCATGAACGGCCACCTGATCGCGCTGCTGACCCTGATGAAGGGGCAACCGCTGGCCTACAACAAGGACAACCAGGAAGACAAGGAACCGCTGTTCGACGCCGCCGATACCCTGATCGACTCGCTGGCGATCTACGCGGAAATGGTGCCGGGCATCCAGGTCCGCGCCGATCGCATGCGCCAGGCCGCCATCGAGGGCTACGCCACCGCCACCGACCTGGCCGACTACCTGGTGAAGAAGGGCCTGCCCTTCCGCGAAGCGCACGAGGTGGTGGCGCGCGCGGTGCGAACGGCGGAACAGAAAGGCTGCGACCTGGCCGACCTGCCCTTGCCTGAATTACAGGCGTTCTCGCCGCTGGTGTCGGATGACGTCTACCAGGTGCTCACCCTGGAAGGTTCGCTGGCGCAACGCACCCATCTCGGCGGCACCGCCCCGGTAGCGGTGCGCGCGGCGGTGGCGCGGGCGCGCAAACGGCTGGGCTGACCTGGCGCCCCCCTTTCCCAAAGGGGGGCTGGGGGGGATTTTCGGACGCTCGCACATGCACAACCTGTGAAGAAATCCCCCTCTATCCCCCTTTGAAAAAGGGGGAAGTTACCCAAGTACGCATTACGCGACGATTTTCCCGCTCTTGTCCCCATAAACCTGCACCAGCAGGTTGCGCAGGGCGTCGTGGCGGTCGTGCAGGTCGCGGGCCAACTGGCTGGCGATGACGTACTGGAAGCGGCAGCCGATGTCGGAATCCGGCTGGTACAGCAGCATGTAGGCGGAAAACGGCAGGCTGGCGACTTTGACCGGCCCGCTCGACTGGCAACTGGTGAGGGACGGGATGCCCTGGGAAATCGAGGGAATGCCGAAAAATTCGCCCGGTTGCAGGGTCTTCAGGGTGTAGTAGCGGCCACCGTTGCCGTAGTGGCAGACCTTCACCGCGCCATCCAGCAGCAGGAACAGTTCCTTGTTGAGCCGTTCCTGGTAGATGAACACATGCTGATCGGGATAGTCGTCCACGCGCATGGCGGCGGCGATGTGATCGACATCGGCTTCCGACAGGTACTGGAAGCTCGGCAGGTTGCGCAGAAAGTTACGCAATAGCATCAGTGCACTCCCAGCAGGATTTTCAGAAAATCGACCACGCCGTGGGGGCTCTGCGCCAGATCCTTCCAGGGCACGGAAAGATCGCCCAGCAACAGCATTTCGCCTTGCGGGTCGATGATGGGATTGTTCGCGGTCACCGCCAGACGGCGCATCAGCATCTGGATGAAACCGTGGGTCAGGCGGCACACCGCGACCGAATCGTCGTCCAGCAGCGCGTCGAAGTCCTTGTAGGCCAGGCGGGCGACTTCGGTGTCGCCACAGGCGGTGACGCTGCTGGACGCGAGACGCACACCGCTGAAATAGCCGACTTCGCCCACCCAGTTACCCGGGCCGATCTCGCCCAACTGGATGGCATGGTCGCCGAACTCGATGGACAGCCGCAGGCAACCCGAGAGCACCAGATAGAGCGCGTCGATCGGCGCCTGGTCATGCAGGAGCACCTCGCCATCGGGCAAATTTCGCACCGAGATGCGATCCAGCAGCGGTTTGACATGCTCCACCCCAAGCTGGCCTTCCAGTTCGGGTAATTGTTTGAACAGGGATTGTTCGTCCATGGTCGGCTCCATCACCGGTAGCGTGCGCCGCGCGCACGTTCGCTCTTCTCAACCCAGCTCAACGTATTCTCCAGTGACGTAGGTTGGGCAAAGCGAAGCGTGCCCAACGAACTGTCGCGATGTTGGGCACGCTTCGCTTTGCCCAACCTACGTCCCACGTCACTCAACTTAGTTCAACCCTGTCGCCCGCCTGCGCCGAGGCCAGCCGCGCCAGTGCGGCGAACAACTCTTCGCCGCCACGGGTGTCGCGCCAGGCGGCGGCATCCCAACGGTAATGGAAGCCGCCGCTTTTCGCCGCCACCCAGATTTCCTGGGCCGCCGCCTGTTTGTTCACCACGATCACCGAACCGTTCTCGAATTCGATTTCGAGCACACCGCCGGCCGCCCGTTCGTAGTCGATTTCGGCCGCGTCCAGGGCTGCTTCCAGACGGTTCAGGGTGGCATCGGCCAGGTGGGTGTACTCGCTCTCGGTCATCGGGTGCTCCATGCTAGACTTTTCGCCATTTTAAGGGCTTCCCATGCGCATTCTGACCATTCTCCTCGCGCTGTTTTTCCTCGCCGGCTGCGGCAAGAAAGGCGCCTTGTATCTGCCCGACGCACCCGCGCAAACCACGCAATCCACAAAATGAATCCTGCCGGTACCCAACTGAGCCGTCGCGACGGCGTGCTTCATGTCGAAGGCGTGCCGCTGGAGGCCATCGCCGGCGAATTCGCCACCCCCTGTTACGTCTATTCCCGCGCCGCGCTGGAAACCGCTTATCGCGCCTATGACCAGGCCCTGGCGGCGCATCCGCACCTGATCTGCTACGCGGTGAAGGCCAACGCCAGCCTCGCCATCCTCAATTTGTTCGCGCGCATGGGCGCCGGTTTCGACATCGTTTCCGGCGGTGAACTGGCGCGGGTGCTGGCGGCTGGCGGCGATGCCTGCAAAGTGGTGTTTTCCGGGGTCGGCAAACGCGCCGAGGAAATGCGCGCGGCCCTGCTGGCCGGCATCCATTGCTTCAACGTGGAATCGGAAAGCGAGCTGCTGCGCCTGAATCAGGTGGCCGGCGAACTCGGGGTGACGGCGCCGATCAGCCTGCGCGTCAATCCGGACGTGGACGCCAAGACCCATCCCTACATTTCCACCGGCCTCAAGGGCAACAAGTTCGGCATCGCCCATGACCAGGCCCTGCGCGTTTACCGCGAGGCGGCGGCGCTGCCGCATTTGCGTGTCATCGGCATCGACTGCCACATCGGCTCGCAACTGACCGAGATCGCCCCCTTCGCCGAGGCGCTGGAGCGGGTGCTGGAACTGGTCGATGCGCTGAATGCGGGCGGCATCCAGCTCGAACATATCGACATCGGCGGTGGCGTCGGCATCCGTTATCGCGACGAAACACCGCCGGCCCTGGACGACTACGCGCGTGTGCTGTTGCAGCGCCTCGCCGGTCGCAGCGAGAGCCTGATCGTCGAACCCGGCCGCTCTCTGGTCGGCAATGCCGGCTGGCTGCTCACTCGGGTGGAATATCTCAAGCACGGTGAGACCCGCGACTTCGCCATCGTCGATGCCGCCATGAACGACCTCATGCGCCCCGCGCTCTATGACGCCTGGCACGACATCCTGCCGGTGCGGGAACGCCAGGGCGAGACGCACAATTACGCCATCGTCGGCCCGGTCTGCGAAAGCGGCGATTTTCTCGGCCACGACCGCGAGCTGGCGCTTGCCGAAGGCGACCTCCTGGCCATCTGTTCGGCCGGCGCCTACGGCATGAGCATGAGCTCCAACTACAACACCCGACCGCGCGCCGCCGAGGTCATGGTGGATGGCGGCGACAGCCATCTGGTGCGGGAACGCGAGCCGTTGGCGGCGCTGTTCCAGCACGAACATGTGTTGATGGAGAGAAAAGTCGGGTAAATCGGCGAAATACCCCTGAAAAAGCGCGTTTCCGGCCTTGCCGGGCGCGCTTTTTTTTGCGCACAATCCGCGCACGCCTCAAATTCGTGGAACTGCTTGAGGCATAAGGCTTTTCAGACGTTTTCAGTCATCCCCCAGAGGAGTTGGACATGCCCGCCGAGAAACCCGCCAAAGCAGTTGCCAAACCCGCCGCCAAGCCAGCCGGCAAGGCCACGAAACCCGCCAAGACCACGGTAGCGCCCGTTGCGGCCGCGCCCGCGAAGGCCCCGGCCAAGAAAGCCACCGTGGCCAAGGCCCCGGCGAAAGCCGCCCCCGCCGCCGCGAAAAAAGTAGCCGCGCCCAAGGCGGCCGCCAAAGCGGCGCCGGTGAAAGCCGCCGCGACCGTCAAGAAGGTGGCCGTAAAGGCCGCCGCCCCCGCCAAGACCCCGGTCAAGAAAGCCGCCGCGAAGGTGGCGACACCTGTGGCCGAGAAGAAACCCGTCGTCGCCAGGAAGGCCGCGGCGCCCAAAGCCGCCACCCCGGTGAAGAAGCCGGCCGCGAAAGCGGTTGCGCCAGCCAAGAAAGCCGTTGCCGCGCCGAAAGCCGCCAAGCCCGCGGCCGCGACACCCGTCGCCGCTAAAGCCACCGCGGTAAAGAAGGCGGCTGTCGCGAAAGCCCCCGCAGCCGCGAAGAAAGTGGCCGCGGCCAAAGCGGCGCCAGCCGCCAAGAAACCGGCGGCGAAAAAGCCGGTGGCCAAAAAGGCGAGTTAGCGGTTGCTCCCGGACATGAAAAAAGGCGGAAATATCCGCCTTTTTTCATGTCCGGTCGGGACAGACCGGAAATCCTGACGAAAGCCCGACAAGGCTGTCGAGCCTCTGCCGTATTCAGCTTTCAGCGCACATCAGGCAATAAACCCGAAATTCCCCCATGCATGCGGGGTGACGGCGCATCCACGGACATATTTCCCTTTGGCATGTTTCCTGCTCAACAGTATTCGGTTACTGCTGATTAGGGAGCAACACATGAACAACACCGCAATCAACCACACAAACGAGGCTGTATTCGTTTCTCTGATTTCCGGCCCTGACGGCACGGACAACGTCGCGATCGAACTTGTCGGCGGCGAGATGGTGCTGATGACGCCGAGTGAGGCGCGTAGCCTCGCGACCAGCCTGATTACCGCGGTGAATCGCGCGGAAGTGAAAACCAGCTTGCGGGTCAGCACGAATCTGTGGCGGCGCATGGGCAACTCCGGGCCGCATCTTTCCCCCGCGGCCGGCTGATGCCGCCCTGGGAATAGGCTTACATCAACGCGGCGTCGGAATCGATGAGCTGTTCTATCCGCCCCTCCGCCGCGCCGCCCAGATGGGAATGCAGATCGAGATTTTCGCGTGCGAGAGCGTGCCAGTGTTCCCGGCCCTTCCCCGCGATGCGCGCGATTCCCGCCGGCAAGCCGTCCTCCAGCCGGTTGCGATACCGCGCGCCCCGTTCCGGGAACAACTTGCGACGCATACCGATGAAGTTGGCGAAGTAGGCCTGATCGGAAGGACGAAGCAGGTGGGACGCCCACGCTACATGCGGGCCTCCGGCTAACGGGCAATCCGGGGCTGTTTCACATTGCCTGCCAAGACGTCGCCGACATTGGAAAACGCGCCGCTATCGCCCGCGCGGACGCTCGCCCATAAGCCCCCCCCATCACGCCATAAACAAAGCTTCGCTGACATGGGGCGGTCGCCTCGGTAAACTCGCGCGCCATCAGGCTGTTTCATCGCTTTCCTCAAATTCTCAAGGAGTTGTCTCATGGCTACCCGTGAAAAACTGGCCCCCCGCGTTGCCGCCGCCGCCAAGGCCGCCGACCTGTTCGACCTCGCCCGCGAGTGCTTCGAGGCCCCGGCCGACATGGCCTACGCCAAGGAAATCCTCGGCGCCGCCGCTTTCACCGGCGACGCCGCCGCCAAAGCCGCGCTCGACAAAGTCGCCGGCGACGCCATGTTCACCAAGGATTTCGTCACCCTGGCCATCGGTTACCAGGCTATCGGCGACGCAGCAAAAGCCAAGGAAATGCTCGGCCAGGGCGCCGACTTCGCCATGGACGGTAGCGAGAAAGTGGCCGTGGGCATGGGTCAGTGGCTGGCCCTGAGTGATGCCGCCGCCGCCGGTAAGGCGCTGGCCGGTGCCCTCAAGGAAGTGTCCGTGACCGAAGAGCTCTACGGCCTCGCCGCCGTGGTGGCCGAAATCAATGACGCCGCCCTGTTCGGCCAGATCACCGACAAGATCAAGAGCAAGTGCGGCCGCGCCGGCGATTTCGCGCGTCTGGCCAAGATGCTGGCTCAGGGCGACAAGGCCAAGGCCGTGGAAATCCTCAACGAAGGCGCCGCCAAGTACAGCAGCCCGGCCGACCTGATCGTCCTCTCCGGCGCAATGGGCGAAATCGACCCGGCCGCCGCCGAGGCGCTCTACGCCAAGGCGCTCGACTCCGCCAAGGACTTCACTGCCCTGATGCAGGTGCTGGCCGCCGCCGCCGGCAACGCAAGCTTCACCCAGGCCGTGCTGGCCAAGGGCAACGCCATCGCCCAGAGCACCGGCGAATTCCTGCAGTTGGTCGAAGCCAACACCGCCAGCGGCAATGCCGCCGGCGTGACCGAAATGCTGACCCGCGCCGAAGACGCCGTGAACAACATCGACGACATGCGCAAGATCGTCGAGGCGGTGGACAAATACGCCGCTACTGATGTCGAGCGCGCGAGCCGCCTCAAGGAGCGTCTGGCCAAACGCGAGGCCAACCAGGCCAAGTACGTCGCCATCCAGAACGAGGAAGAAAAGGCCAAGACGGTCAAGCAGTTCATCGGCCTGGCCGACCGCATCATGGCGGAACTGGACGACGCCTCTTACGCTTCCAAGCTGCTCGGTTCCGCCGAAGACCAGATGCGCGGCGAGGGCGCTTTCCACTTCGCCCGCTTCAAGCCCCTGATCCTGGCCGTCGACCGCCTCGGCGACAAGCACTGGCTGGGCAAGTTGCTCGACGAAAGCGTGGCCTCCGCCGCCGACTTCGTCTGGTTCCGAGAAATCATCATGACCTGCGCCGGCGAACTCAAGGACACCGCCTACGGCAAGGCCCGCGCCGTCGTGTTCGTGGATGAGCGCGAGCTCGGCGAGAACCCCTACGACTACACCAAGATGGCGGAAACCGTGCAGACCGCGCTGGGCGACTCCACCATGGCCGCCAAGTTGCTCGGCGACGCCGCCAGCCGCGCCAAGGACCATTACGCCCTGGCCCACATCGCCAAGTTGTACCGCGACATCGGTGACAACACCGCCGCCGACGCGCTCTTCGCCAAGGCCGCGGCCGCCTGCGCCACGGGCGACGCTTGTGTGCAACTGGCTACCCGCCTGAAATCCTACGAACTGCCCGCCTCCGAAATCGCCCCGCTGATGACCACCTGCGGCGGCACACTGTCCAGCGCCAACGACAAGCTGCGCTGGGCCGAAGGCGTGTCCGACCTGCTGCTCGACAGCGCCTGGGCGGAACAGGCCTTCAACGCCATCGCCGGCAGCTTCGCCAGCGGCGCCGACAAGAAGCGCCTGGAACTCAGCCGCCAGATGCGCATGGGCTATCGCTTCTTCGGTCCCGGCGTACAGGCTCACTGAGCGAGGTTCCGTGCTCGAAAAAACGGCTGACCGAGGTCAGCCGTTTTTTATGCCTGAAACCCACCCTGTCAAACGTCGTGACCTACCCTGCCGCGTTTGAAGTCGAGATGGCCGTCGATGATCGTGTAGCGCACCTGGCCGATCATCTCCAGGCCGAGATAGGGGCTGTTCTTGCCCAGGCTGGCGAGACTGGAGGGACTGACCAGCCATGCGGCCTCGGGGTCGAACACGCACAGGTCGGCCGGAGCGCCGGCGCTGATGTGGCCGGCGTTCACGCCCATGATGGCGGCCGGACGATGGGTGATGTAGCCCAAGGCCTGGGATAACGGCAGGCCGGTTTCGCTCGCCCATTTCAGAGTCAGCGGCAGCAGCAGTTCGACGCCGGTGGCGCCCGGTTCGGCCTCCTGGAACGGCAATTCCTTGGCATCGTCGTCCACCGGCGCGTGGTCGGAACAGATCGCATCGATCACGCCTTCCTTGAGCGCCTGGCGTATGGCATCGCGGTCGCGCTGGCTTCTGAGCGGAGGCACCAGATGGCAATTGGAATTGAAATCCGCCGTATCCATTTCGGAAAGATGCACATGGTGGATGTTCACGTCGCAAGTGATGCGCAGACCGTCGCGCTTCGCCTGGCGCACCATTTCCACCCCGGCGCGACTGGAGAGTCGGCACAGGTGCACGCGCGCCCCGGTTTCCCGGGTGAGCAGCAGGATGGTGGCCAGCGCCACGGTTTCCGCCGGCACCGGAATGGGATGCAGCCCCAGGCGCGCGGCGACGACGCCGTCATGGGCGACGCCATTGCGTGACAGATGCATGTCCTGCGGGCGCAACCACACCGGCAGGTCGAAAGTGGTGGCGTATTCCAGCGCGCGCAGCAGCACCTGGGTATCCAGCAGCGGTGCATCGGCCTGGCTGAAGGCCACGCAACCGGCTTCGTGCAGTTCCGCCATCTCGGTGAGGCGCTCGCCCTTGAGTTCGCGAGTCAGCGCGCCCACCGGATAGACGCGCGGCCCCGGCATGTTGCGGGCGCGGAATTTGAGCATTTCCACCAGGCCCGGCTCGTCCAGGGGCGGATCGGTATCGGGCGGGCAGGCCAGCGAAGTCACGCCGCCGACCGCCGCCGCGTTCATCTCGGATTCCAGCCCGGCGATGTATTCCAGCCCCGGCTCGCGCAAGCGCAGGGAAAGATCGACCAGGCCGGGACAGACGATCAACCCGGCGGCGTCGATCACCTGGTTGGCGTGGAAATCGGCGGGCGCCTGGCCCAGGGCCTGGATGTGCCCGGCGGCGACAAAAACGTCCTGAATGCTGTCCAGGCCGCTGGCGGGGTCGATGACACGGCCGTTCTTGATGTGGATTTTCATGGCTTGCTCTTAATGCACGTATTTGTCAAGTCCCGCCTGTTTATAAACGCGCTTGACGAATAATTCGGGCTTATCCGCCTGCCACTTTTTCAGCGCCTGTATGGGGGTTTGATGGTGCAAAGCCCTTTGTGGGATGTGATGGTTGTAGATTTTCAAATAGTGC
>JAUXXW010000066.1 GCA_030684775.1 Pseudomonadota bacterium | reverse complement strand
TGCACGCGGTTGTGGAAGTTCAGCTTCTGCATGGTGTTGGCGAGGTGGTTGCGCACGGTGTTGTCGGAGAGGTTGAGCTTGGCTCCGATCACCTTGTTGCTGTAACCCTGGGCGACATATTCCGAGATTTCCAGCTCGCGCGCGGAGAGCCGGGCCAGGGGATCTTCGCCGCTGCCGCGGGTGAGTTTTTGCACCACATGCGGCGGGAAGGCACCGGCATCCTGTAGCACCATGCCGATGGCGTGGGTGATCTGTTCGGTGTCGGAAGACTTGAGCAGATAGCCGTCAACACCGGCTTCGATGGCGGCGCGGATCTCGAAGTCTTCATCTTCGACGGTCAGCACGATGACTTTCATCCCGGCTTCTTTCAGTTGCGGCACCACTTCCAGTCCGTCACCGTCGGGCAGACTGCGATCGAGGATCGCGACCGCAGCCTTGCCGCCTCCGTCGAGCCAGGCTCTCACTTCCGCGAGATCGGCGCATTCACCAGCGACCGCGAAACCCTCTTCACTTTCCAGGGAACGGCGTACACCGAGTCGCAGCAGAGGGTGATCGTCAACCAGCAGGACATTGATGAGGTTCATGGTTAGGGCTCCGGTTAGGGTGGCGGCATCTTAGCGTGGGCAATGGCCGCGGACACGATCAGTCGAGGGTTCGGTATTCGATGGTGACGATTTCCAGTTCGCGCGGTCCGCCTGGCGACAGGAAGCGCACGCTGTCGCCCAGTCTTGCCTTGATCAGGGCGCGTGCCAGGGGAGAAACCCAGGAAATGCGTCCACATCCCGGGTCGGCTTCATCCAGTCCGACGATGCTGTAGGTGAACTCGTCGCCATGCTGGTCGAGCACGGTAACGGTGGCGCCGAAGAAAACGGAGTCGGTATTTTCCTGTGAGTGGGGGTCGACCACCACGGCATTGTCCAGGCGCTTGGTCAGAAAGCGCAGGCGCCGGTCGATCTCGCGCAGGCGTTTCTTGCCGTAGATGTAATCGCCGTTTTCCGAGCGGTCGCCGTTGCCAGCGGCCCATGACACGACGCCGACCACTTCCGGCCGCTCCACCTTGATCAGATGGATGAACTCGGCCTGGAGCCGGGCATGGCCGGCCGGGGTCATGTAGTTCTTGGTGCCGACCGGGAGGGGGGCGCGGTTTTCCTCTTCATCCTCGTCAGCGGGGGCTTCATCCTTGATGAACGCCTTGTTCATTACTCTTCGGCGGGCGGCTTGCCGTCATGCACTTGGCCACGGCGGTGTGCCAGGTAGAGGTCGCGACTGAATTCATAGGGGTCGAGCGCCGCGGCATCGATCGCGTTCTTGGCATCCAGCAGTTCGGCGCGGCGGCTGACTGTGCGCACAAGCCAGATCTGGTTACGCGTCGGGATGTCGTCGACCTGTGTGAGCAGGTCGGTGTAGGTCATGTCGACCATGAGTCCGGCGCCGTCGCGGAAGCTGCTGGGACCGAAGAAAGGCAGTACAAGGTAGGGGCCGTTGCCGACACCCCAAAAGCCCAGCGTCTGGCCGAAGTCCTCGCTGTGCTTGTGCAAGCCCATTTCGGAGGCGATATCGAGCAGGCCCAGGAAGCCGAAGGTGCTGTTGATGCCGAGACGCAGCACGTCGGAGGTGGAACTTTCCAATTTGAATTGAAGGACGTCGTTGGCGAGGACGGTGACATCGTTCAGGTTGGAGAAGAAGTTGCGAACACTGGTTTGCGCGAATGTCGGCATGACCGCCTTGTAGCCCTTGGCCACGGGTTTCATGACGACGCGGTCGAGTCCTTCGTTGAAGTCGTGAATGGCGCGGTTCATCGGCTCAAGCGGGTCGCGCGGATCGCCGTTGCTGGCGCAGCCGGCCAGTTGCAGCGTTATCAGTGCCCCGAGCAGGGAGAGGGAAAGTTTCATGGGATGCATCCAGGCTTCGCTGTGATCGCGACGGTTATCGGCAGACCGGCAGTTTACTTGAGGCCCGTGGCGGGCGGGAACTGGTCGAAAGACCTATCCGAAAGCCCCCGACGGTATCGCGGTTGCCCTGTCCGGCGGGCACGGGGAGAATGTGCCGCCTCATTCCCCTCCCACTGAAGGCCGTTGCATGGACAACCCGGAAGCCAGCGCTGAACTCTCCAAGGAACAGCAGATCATGCGCGCCATGCGCAAAACCCTGACCTCCATCGTGCGCGACACCGCGCCACGCGACGGTGATCCCAGCCCGTTGCGCCCGGATACGGTGGAAAACATTCGTATGTGTCTGGGGCTGATTTCCGCGCGCGAGGCCGAACTGGCGGAGTTGCTCGGCCTCGCGCGCAATGAGCGGCCGCGTTACAGCGACGAGACCGCCCCGGCGCAGGCAATGCGGTTCGTGGCGCCGGGCAAGAAGCCGAACTGATGGCCGAAGCGATTGCCGGCCTGATAGCGGATACCGAATCGCCACTGGTTCAGACCGGCTATGTGGTTATCTACGCACCGCGACGCAATCGCAAACGTTTCCCGGAAAGCTGTGTCGCCGTCCACGTTTCCGAAGCGGCGGCGCGAGCGGCGGCGCAGCCGGAGCGGGGCTATTACGCCGCGGTGGCTTCCGGGCCTTCGCGTTCGTCGGAAGGCCTTCGCCTTTTCTATCTGGTGCGCTGGCTGGACTGATCACGCATCCCATATGGATAGGGTGGAAATTCGTATCCGGCGGGGCTGAAATCCAGGTTTCCTGAAAAAATACCCGGTTGGTGCCTGTGGCATAATCCGCCGGCTTGTGATCCTCCGCGAGGAACTCCCCTTATGTATCGTTTCCTGCTTCCCATGCTGTTGGCCACGTTGCTGTCGGCGTGTGCCAACAAATCACTCTACCCGCCGGCGCCCGCCAAGGCCGATGGCGCTTCGGAATGGACCTATCTTCTAGGGCCGGGGGATAGCGTCAATGTGTTCGTCTGGGGCAACCCGGAAGTGTCGGGATCTTTCCCGATTCGCCCGGACGGCAAGATGACCATGAACCTGGTCGAGGACATGCCGGCTACCGGGAAAACACCGACTCAGTTGGCGCGCGAAATCGAAAAAATACTGGGCAAGTACATTCAGGACCCCATCGTCACCGTGATCGTGGGAGGGGGAGTCGGCCCCTATAGTCAGCAGATTCGCGTGCTGGGACAGGCGACCAAGGCGCAGACGCTCAATTACCGCGAACACATGTCGTTGCTCGATCTGATGATCGCGGTCGGCGGCATTACCGATTTCGCCGCCGGCAATCGCGCCAGCATTCTGCGTGTGGTCGATGACAAACCGCAGCAGTTCGGGGTGCGGCTCGATGACCTGATCAAGGATGCGGATGTCTCGGCGAACGTGGAATTGCGTCCCGGCGATGTCCTGATCATTCCCGAGCGCTGGTTCTGATCGATGAGCCATAGCGGTATAAGGGCTGGCGGGAGGGGCGCATGAATCCAGTTATCGAACAGATTCTGGGTTACGCGCGCAGCATCTGGCGCCGCCGCTGGCTGGTGTTGATCATCGCCTGGATGGTCGCCGTGGTCAGTTGGGTATGGATCTATTCGCTGGAAAATCGTTACCGCGCCCATGCGCGGGTTTATGTCGATACCCAATCCCTGTTGAAGCCATTGCTGGGTGGGTTGGCGATTCAACCCAATCTGGGGCAGCAGGTTTCCATGATGACCCGCACCCTGGTCAGCCGCCCCAACCTGGAAAAACTGGCGCGCATGACCGACCTGGATTTGCGCGCAAAAACGCCGCAGCAGCAGGAGGCGCTCTACAACGGCCTGGCGGGCAAGGTCGGCCTGGCGGGAGGGGGGGAGAACCTGTATGTCATTTCCTTCGTGGATTCCAACCAGGATTTGTCGAAACGGGTCGTGCAGGCCTTGTTGACCATATTCACGGAAAGCAGCCTGGGCGGGACGCGCAAGGATCTGTCCAAGTCTCAGAAATTCATCGACGACCAGCTTCAGGGCTACGAGCAGCGGTTACTGGAGAAAGAGAAGGAACTGGAGGAGTTCAAGCGCCGCAACATGGGCGCCATGCCCGGGTCGGGCGGTGGGTTCTACAACCAGTATGCGCAGACATCGACGGCGCTGGAGCAGGCCAAGCAGGAATACGAGGAGGCCAGCCACCGCAAGCGACAACTGTCGCTGCAACTGGAAGATCAGGAAGAAACCCTGGTCTCCGTGGCCCCCGTTACCCCGACTGGAACGGCGCTGGATGCGCGCATTTCGGCCTTGCAGCAGCAGATCGACAACCTGCGCCTGAAATATACCGACATGCATCCCGAGATTGCGCGCAGCAAGAACCTGATTACCCGCCTGCTGGAGCAGAAGAAACAGGAAGAAGATACGACCCGGGTGCAGAGCAAGGAAATGGTCAAGGCGCAGAACCCGATCTATCAGCAGCTCACCATTGCCATAGCCGAGGCGGATGCCACGGTCGCGGCGCTCAAGTCACGGGTGGCGCAACTCACCAAGCGGCGCGACGACCTCTATCGCACAGCCGACAGCGTGCCGCGCATCGAGGGGGAATTCGTCCAGATGATGCGCGACTATGACGTTTACAAGCGGAATTTCGCCGCGCTGCTCGAACGCCGGGAAACCGCGGCCATGACCAGTGAAGTGGAGACCAAGACCGATACCGTGGACTTTCGCGTCATCGATCCGCCGCGTGTGGCGGGCAAGCCGGTCTGGCCGAATCGCCCCCTTCTGGTCACGGCGGCCCCCTTTGGGGGTCTCGCGATCGGTGTGACGCTGGCCTTCCTGCTTGGGCAATTGCGTCCCACGGTGCTCGGTCGCCGTCAGTTGAACGAACTGACCGGGTTGCCGCTGCTGGGCGCGGTGACCATGATTCAGACCGACGCGATGCGGCATCGCGCGCGCAGGCTCAACTATGTCTTTTTTGCCGCGACAGGGGCGCTGTTCATCGCTTATCTGGGGCAGATCGTCTATTACCTGCTGCTTTCGCCCGCGGCCTGATGAGGAGAATGCCATGAGCATCATCGAGCGCGCGGCGAGCAAGATAGCCAGTACCCTGACACCCGGTTCGAGGGGGCCGGAATCGGCGGACGGATCCAGAGGAGGGCCGCGCGAGCGGGGCACCCGCAATCTGATCGAGGAATCGATCGACCGGATCGAGGCCTCTTTTGATCGGCCGGGCAGGCGTCCCTCCCGAATTCAGATCGAAGACGATGGCCCAGAGACGGTCGTCGGCAGCCAGCAGGGCGATGTCGACATCGGCCGTCTCAAGGAAATGGGCGCGGTAACCCCCGATTCCGGACGCAGCAAGGTTGCCGAGGAATATCGCCTGATCAAACGCCCGTTGCTGGCCAATGCCTTCGGACATGGCGGGGCGGAACGGGTGCGCAACGGCAATCTGATCATGGTGACCAGTTCCCTGCCCGGCGAAGGCAAGACCTTCACCGCCATCAATCTGGCCATCAGCATGGCAACCGAACTGGAGCACACCGTCTTGCTGGTGGATGCCGATGTATCCAAGTCCACCGTGATGCGCTATCTCGGCTTGAGCGCGAAGCATGGCCTGATCGATGTGCTGCAGAACCCCGACTTGCCGTTGTCGGATGCGCTGATCAAGACCAACATCGCCAAGCTCACGGTATTGCCGGCGGGCGACAGCATCTCGCATGCGACGGAGCTGCTGGCGAGTTCCGCGATGAAGAATTTCGTGCGCGACATCGCCAGCCGTTACCCGGACCGCATCATCATTTTCGATTCCCCGCCCCTACTCTCCACCAGCGAGGCATCCGTCCTGGCCACCTACATGGGCCAGATCGTGTTCGTGGTGGAGGCGGAGCGCACCCCGCAGGATGCGATCACGGATGCGCTCGCGCATCTGGCCGACTGCGAACATATCGGCCTCGTGCTCAACAAGGTCGCGTCCGGGGGCGGCGGCGGGGATTACGGTTACGGTTACGGTTATGGTGGTTATGGCGAGTACGCTCCTGAGCAATAACGCCTTGTCACGACCTCTCTGGATACTGGTCTGGCTGCTGCCGGCGACCGTATTCGCGGCAAGCGACTGGAAAGTCACATCCGGTGTGGCACTGTCGGAACGCTATACCGACAACGTTTCCCTGGCCGCGAGCGGAGGCCAATCTTCGTTCATCACCCAGGTTTCACCGCACATCGGCATGGCCCGGCAGGGCAAGCGGGGCGACGTCAAACTGGCCTATACCTTGAACGGCCTCCTGTACGACCACGATTTCAGCCGGAACAGTCTGAACCACAACCTCAACGCCAGCATGCGGGTCGAACCGGTTGACGGCGTCGTGAAGCTTAATGGCAGCGCGCGAGTGGCACAGCAGTCCGCCTCGCAATTCGGTCCCGTCGGCTCGAACAACCAGGATGCCTACCATACGGTCGCGAACCGGGTCGAGACCCGCTCCGTTTCGCTCACCCCCAGCCTGCATAACGAGTTTTTCGAGCGCAGCCTCATCACCGATGCCAGCCTGGGCTTGAACTACGCGAGTTCCGATTCGAACGTACTCGCCAGCAGCATCAGCAATGACCTGAAATTCTCCCTGCGCAATGGCGCGCGACCGAATCGCCTGACCTATTCCGCCGGCTACCAACGCAGGAGCGGTAATTCCAATGGCGCCACCACCTCGGTGTTCAGCAAGGAAAACTACAACATCGGTTATGCCGTTCACCACAAGACACGGGTTTTCATCGCGGGTGGAAATGACGGCAGCCAGGGCGTCGCCAGCCTGCAAGGAAGGGGCGGCCGCTATCTCAGCGGCGGCGCCACCTGGAGTCCGGTCAGTTATTTCAGTCTGACCGGCACGGTGGGGCAAAGTGGTGCCACCCCCTTGCTGAGCCTGAGCGGCAACTGGTCGCCTTCCCGCCGAATCAACATTGCCGCGACGGCGGGCAGGCGCAACAACGCGTCTTCCTACAGCCTGAGCGGCCGTTGGGCGCTGTCCGAGCTGACCAGTCTGTCCGCGTCGGCGCAGAAGAATTTCAACAACGCCGCATTCGGCAGTGACGCCGCCACTACCGGCCTCTCATCCTACGGAGCCACTTCGTATGCCTTCGATTTCAGCCACCGGCTACGGCGTTCGGCCCTGAGTCTGCGCTATGCCGAGTCCATCGTGGATGCCTCGCAGCAACTCACTCAGAGCTTCACCTCCACGCTCTATCTTTGCCCCGACGGCGCGGGTGGCTTTACCGCCGAGGCCACAGCGGTAGCCGCGGACTGTGTTGCGCCGGGTACCGAGATCCCGATCACGGAACTCCTCAACCAGACCACCCTCAACAAGACCTGGGCGGGAACTTACAACTACTCGCTGGGCAGGAGTTCCCTCGCCTTCACCCTGAGCCAGGGCCAGCGCCAGTATCTCGGCACGGCCGCGGGCGGCGGGGACAAGCAGATCAGGGCCACGGCGAGTTGGTCGTTGCCCTTGTCCAGCCGCACCGCCAGTACCCTGAGCACCACCTGGGGCACAGCGGAGGCCGCGGCCCAGACAAGCGACACCTGGATGCTCAACTGGTCGCTGGCGCACAAGATCAGCCAGCATGTAAGCAGCAGCCTGAACGCTCGCCATTCGGAACAAAAAACCAATGGCCCCACCGGCAACGTCAAGGAAAACACCGTCAGCGCCCAACTCGGCATGACTTTCTGAGCACACCATGTACGAGCGCTACTACCAACTGCGGGATCGGCCATTCCAGCTCAATCCCGACCCCCGATTCTTCTACGCCAGCCGCGGCCACAAGCGCGCCTTTGCCTATCTGGAATACGGCTTGTCGCTGGGCGAGGGATTCATCGTCATCACCGGCGATGTCGGCGCCGGCAAGACCACGCTGGTCAAAAGCCTGCTGCGCAAGCTGGAGAATGGCCAGTACCTGGTCGCGCAACTGGTCAGCACCCAGCTCGACGCCGACGACACCCTGCGCAGCATCGCCACCGCCTTCGGCCTGCAAGTCGAGGGCAGCACCAAGTCGGGCGTATTGAAGGCGCTGGAAGACTACCTGCGCATGGCCGTGCGCCAGGGCCAGCGGCCGTTGCTCATCGTCGACGAGGTGCAGAACCTGGATCACCGCGCGATCGAGGAGTTGCGCATGCTGTCCAACTTCCACGAAGGCGACAAGCCGCTGCTGCAATCTTTCCTGCTCGGCCAGCCGGAATTTCGCGACACCCTGCAAAGCCCGGAGATGCTGCAACTGCGCCAGCGGGTGATAGCGTCCTATCACCTCTGCCCGCTGGATCGCGCGGAAACCATGCAGTACATCCTGCACCGGCTGAAGACCGCCGGCTGGAAGGGCTCGCCTTCGTTTTCCGAGGAGGCCTTCGACCACATCTTCCAGTTCACCGATGGCGTACCGAGGCGCATCAACACTTTGTGCGACCGGATTCTCCTGTTCGGCTACCTGGAAGAGCGGCCTCACATCGACGCGGAGGTGGTGCGGGAAGTAATCAGCGACTTGCGCCAGGAAGTCCACCACCAGCCGCTGAGGCCGGCGGGGTCGGCCTCGGCAGAACCGGCGCGCACCGCCCCCGAAGCCCACGCGCCCGTTGCCGCCGAGGGCGGACAGGCGGAAGACATGGGCGGGCGGGCGGAAGATATGGGCGCGCGCCTGGAAGCCATCGAACGTTCCATCAACCGTCTCATTCCCATGATGCGCAAGGCGCTCTACGCCATCACCACAGGAAAGGAACACGAATGAGCGAAATTCTCTGCGTGGTCGGCGCGCGCCCCAACTTCATGAAGATCGCCCCGATCATGGCGGCTTTCGCCGCGCAACCGATCGCCGCGAAGCTGGTCCACACCGGCCAGCATTACGACCCGGCGATGAGCGACAGCTTCTTCGAGCAGCTCGGGATTCCGCGTCCGGACGTCAACCTGGAAGTAGGCTCGGCCAGCCACGCGGTGCAGACCGCCGACATCATGCGTGCCTTCGAGCCGGTGCTGGACGCCGAACAGCCGCGCGCCGTGCTGGTGGTGGGCGATGTCAACTCCACCATCGCCTGTGCTCTGGTCGCGGCCAAGAAAGGCGTCAAGGTCATCCATGTGGAAGCCGGTCTGCGCAGCTATGACCGCGGCATGCCCGAAGAAATCAATCGTGTGCTGACCGATCAACTGGCCGATCTGCTCTACACCACCGAGCGTTCGGCGTTGCCGAATCTTCTGCGCGAAGGCATCGCCGAGGCGCGCGTCCAGTTCGTCGGCAACGTCATGATCGACACCCTGCGCGCGCACCTGGAACGGGCCGTGCCGGCCGAGCGGACGCTGGGCGCGAAGCCGGCTCGCGGCCATGCCGTGGTGACCCTGCACCGGCCCTCCAATGTCGATGACCCCGCCACGCTGAAAAGTCTTCTGGAAACCCTGGCCGTGGTGGCGGGCGAGGTCGATGTGGTCTTCCCCATCCACCCGCGCACCCGCGCGGCGGCCGAGCGCCAGGGCCTGGCGGCGCTGTTGGCGGCACCGGGCATCCGTCTGCTGCCGCCATTAGGCTATCTGGAAATGCTGGGATTGATGCGCGACGCCGCCCTGGTGCTCACCGATTCCGGCGGCTTGCAGGAAGAAACCACGGCCCTGGGCGTCCCCTGCATCACCGTGCGCGAGAACACGGAACGCCCGATCACCCTGAGTGAAGGCACCAACACGCTGACCGGGCCGAACCCGGACGCCATCCTCGCCTGCTTTCGCGACATTCGCGCCAGCGGCGGCAAACGTGGGCGGATTCCGGAATATTGGGACGGCCATGCCGCCGAACGCATCGCCGCGCACCTTCGCGGCTGGCTGGATGCCGTCTGATCGCATGAATGGCATCACCAATGTAATGAGTGTGGACGTGGAAGACTATTTCCAGGTCGGCGCCTTCGAACACACCATTGCAAGAGACGCCTGGGAACAATGGCCCTGCCGGGTGGAAGCCAATGTCGAGCGCATCCTCGCCCTGTTCGACCGGCATGGCATCCACGCCACTTTCTTCACCCTGGGCTGGATCGCCGAACGCCATCCCGGCGTGGTGCGCGCCATCGTCGCCGCCGGCCATGAACTGGCCAGCCATGGACAGGGCCACCAGCGTGTCGGCGACCTGACCCCCGCCGCTTTCCGGGAAGACGTGGTACGCGCCAAGGCGCTGCTGGAAGACCTTTCCGGCGTTTCCGTCGCGGGTTACCGCGCGCCCAGTTTTTCCATCGGCCGCGCTGAACTGTGGGCGCTGGATGTCCTCGCGGAAGCCGGTTACCGCTACAGCTCCAGCATCTATCCCATCGCCCACGACCACTACGGCATGCCCGAGGCGCCACGTTTCCCCTACCGACCGGAAAGCTGCCCGGCTTTGCTGGAGATGCCGCCCACCACGGTTCCCCTGGCCGGGCGCAATTTGCCGGCGGCGGGTGGCGGCTATTTTCGCCTGCTGCCCTACGCCGCCTCGCGCTGGCTGATCGGCCGCGTGAATCGTCTGGAGCGGCGCCCCGCCATGTTCTATTTCCACCCCTGGGAAATCGATCCGGGGCAGCCGCGCGTGCCGGGCGCCCCGCTGAAAAGCCGTTTCCGCCACTACGTCAACCTGAATCGCATGGAAGACAAGCTCGACCGCCTTTGCGCCGACTTCCAATGGGGCCGCGCCGATCAGGTCCATGCCGACCTGCTTGCGCCATGAATTTCAATTCCTCGCCACGTTGCGTAGGTCGGGTTAGCGATAGCGTAACCCGACGATACACCGCCAAATGTCGGGTTACGGCTGCGCCTAACCCGACCTACGCGCTTAGCCGATGAGCACGCCATGAACCTGACCGTCAGAAAGGCCGAAGCCGCCGACGCCGCCGCCTGGGACGCCTATGTGCTGGATGCGCCCTCGGGGACGTTCTTCCACCGCTACGGCTGGCGGCGGGTGATCGAGGACTCGCTCAGGCAACCCTGCCACTTCCTCCTGGCGGAGCGGGATGGCCGCATCGAGGGGGTGCTGCCTCTCGGCGAGGTCAAGAGCGCGCTGTTCGGCCATACCCTGATTTCCCTGCCTTTCTGCGTCTACGGCGGCATCGTCGCCACCACGGAGGAGGCGACGCGGGCGCTGGACCTGGCCGCGCGGGAATTGGCATTCAGCCTGGGTGTGGGACATCTGGAATACCGTGATCGCGATGCGCCCGCTCACCCCGAGTGGCCCGGCACCGATCTCTATGCCACTTTCCGCAAGGCGCTGGACCCGGAAGTCGAAAAAAATCTGCTGGCCATTCCGCGCAAACAGCGCGCGATGGTGCGCAAGGGCATCAAGGCCGGCCTCAAGAGCGAGATCGACCGCGATCTGGAGCGTTTCTACCCCGTTTTCTGCGAGAGCTGGCATCGCCTGGGCACGCCGGTGTTTTCGCGGCGCTACTTCCAGGTGATGCTGGAGGAGTTTGGTGACGACGTCGACATCGTCACCGTGACCCAGGATGGCCGCGTGGTCTGCGCGGTCATGAATTTCTACTTCCGCGACGAGGTTTGGCCGTATTTCGCGGGCATTTCCGCCTCGGCGCGCGCGCTCGCCGGCAGCGACTTCATGTATTGGGAAGTGATGCGGCTGGCGGTGGAGAAGGGTTGCCGGCTGTTCGATTTCGGCCGCAGCAAAAAGGGAACCGGTTCCTGGGACTTCAAGCACAACTGGGGTTTCGAGCCGCAACCACTGCATTACGGCTACCACCTGGTGCGCGCCGACGCGGTGCCCCAGAACAACCCCAACAATCCCAAGTACCGGCTGTTCATCAAGGCCTGGCAGCGCTTGCCGCTGTCGCTGGCCAATTTCATCGGCCCGCACATCATCAGAAATCTCGGATGAGGTCGCTTGCGGATTTGGAGGGTTGCCCCACGCAGACCGCGGGTGGAACAAATCCGCAATCCGAAATCCGAAATCCGAAATTACCAGACCTGCTTTTCCTCGCTCACCGCATCCCCTATCCGCCGGACAAGGGCGACAAGATTCGTTCCTGGCATCTGCTGGAACATCTGTCGCGCCGCCACCGGGTGCATCTGGGCGCTTTCGTGGATGACCCGGAGGATTGGCGGCATTGCGACAAAGTTCGCTCGGTCTGCGCCTCGACTTATTTCGCCGACTTGAACCCCCGTCTGGGCAAGCTGCGCTCGCTGACCGGCTTGCTCACCGGCGCGCCCCTGACCCTGCCGTATTACCGTCATGCGGGGATGCAAGCGTGGGTGGACGCGCGGCTGGGCGGCGGAGTCGATCGGGTTTTTGCCTACTCGGCGGCGATGGCCCGCTTCGTCATGGGCGCCGGGAAAGCCCGGCGAGTGATGGATTTCGTCGATATCGACTCCGACAAGTGGCGCCAGTACGCGGCGGCCAAGTCCTGGCCGCTGTCCTGGCTTTACCGGCGTGAAGGCGAGCGTCTGCTGGCCTGGGAGCGCAAGGTGGCGGCAGCGTTCGATGCCAGCCTGTTCGTCTCGGCGGCGGAAGCGGCGGACTTCCGCGAACTGGCGCCGGAGTCGGCGGCCCGCATCGGCCATTTCAACAACGGCGTCGATGCCGACTATTTCTCGCCTGATCGCGCATACGCCGATCCCTATCCGGCGGAGGTGGAAGCCATCGCCTTCACCGGCGCGATGGATTACTGGCCCAATATCGATGCCGTCGACTGGTACGCGCGCGCGGTATTCCCCGGCCTGCGCGCGTCCCGGCCGAACCTGCTGTTCGCCATTGTCGGCAGCCGCCCGTCGCCGCGGGTTCTGGAACTGGCCGCGTTGCCCGGGGTGCTGGTCACCGGCAGAGTGGAGGACGTGCGGCCCTGGCTGGCGCATGCGCGGGTGGTGGTGGCACCGCTGCGCATCGCCCGGGGCATCCAGAACAAGGTGTTGGAGGGCATGGCGATGGCGCGCACCCTGGTGGCGACGCCGCAGGCCCTGGAGGGCATCGCGGCGCGCCAGGGCGAGGAAGTGTACTGTGCCGCCACCGCAGACGAGCTGGCGCGCGCGACCCTGGCCGCGCTGGACGGCCCCCGCCTGGGGCCGGCCGCGCGTGCCCGTGTGCTGAATGATTTCGCCTGGGATAGCGCCCTGGCGCGAGTAGACCGATTACTGGAGACATGATGCTGCCCTCACCCACCCCGAAATGGGGCCCGCCCCTGTCGTTTCTGGTTCTGGCATGGCTGGTGGTTGCCGCCGTGTTGCAACCGACCTTCATGTCCATGGTCGACATCTGGGACCGTTCGGAAACCTACGCCCACGGTTTCGTCATTCTTCCCATCGCCCTTTGGCTACTCTGGCGTGATCGCCGACGCCTGGCGGCGGTGCCGGTGGCCGGCGACGCGCGCGCCTTCCTGGTGATCGCGCCGCTGGCCCTGGGCTGGCTGGCGGCGCGCCTGGGCGGGGTGCTGGTGGTCGAGCAATATGCTTTCGTCGCCCTCTGGATCGCCGCGGTCTGGCTGGTACTGGGTCTGAAGATGTTGCGGGCCGCCATGTTTCCGCTGGGTTACCTGCTTCTCATGGTGCCCAACGGCGAAGCATTGATTCAGCCGTTGATCGAGTTCACCGCCGATTTCACCGTCGGCGCGGTGCGTCTGGTCGGCATTCCTGTTTATCGCGAAGGCACTTTCTTCACCATGCCCACGGGTGAATGGAGCGTGGTGGAAGGCTGTTCCGGCCTGCGTTATCTGATCGCCTCCATCACTCTGGGCGTGCTCTATGCCTACCTGACCTATCGCAGCCCCTGGAAGCGTATCGCCTTCAGCCTGGCGGCGGTGATCGTGCCGGTATTCGCCAACGGCATGCGCGCCAGTCTGATCGTGTTCATCGCCCACTATTCCGACATGAAGCTGGCGTTGGGCGTGGATCATTTCATCTACGGCTGGGTCTGGTTCGGCATGGTCATGCTGGCCATGTTCTGGGTGGGTTTGATCTGGCGCGAGGACATGGACGAGGAGGCGCCCCCCCCGGCCAGCGACAAGTTGCGCGCGGCGCCACTGCACACCGTCGCCCTGGCGCTGCTGCTGGCGGCGTTCCCGCTTTACGAGGGGCATCTCGCCAGTCGTCCCGTGCCGAATCCCGCCATGGTGTTGCCCGCGCCGACCGCGGGCTGGCAACACAGCCCGACCGCTTTCGCCTCATGGCTGCCGCAATGGCATGGCATGGACATCCAGCGGATCGCGTATTACCAGCGCGGCGAGCAGCAGGTCATGCTGTTCCTGGCCTGGTATGGCACCCAGCGCGATGACGCCGAGTTGATCAACAGCCGCAACATCATGGTGCGGGAAAAACACCCGGAATGGCGCCAGGTCGGGCGCGACACCTTGAGCAGGAGCGTAGACGGCCAGGCACTGCCACTCTATGAAGCCCGCCTGGCCGCCAACGATGAACATCAGCGCATCCAGGTCTGGCAGTGGCATCGTATCCAGGGGAAGGATGGCATCAGCCCCTATCGCGCCAAGATCGACCTCGCGATGGACAAGATTCTCGACCGGCAGGACAGTGGCGCCGCGATCATCATCGCCACCCCGTATCGTGACAAAAACGATGCGGACAAGGCCAATGCCGTGCTTGCCGAATTCCTGGCCGCCCACAAGCCGGCGCTCGACCGCCTGCTCGATCAGGCCGACACGCGGTGATTATTTGCCGCATCGACAGCGGATTTGTTGGCAGCGGCCGCATGGCCGAGGTGAGGGATGCCCCCAAGCAGGCCGGTGGGCGGTGACAGGCCACTTGATCGCGCGGGGTGAGCCGGCTACTCTCGCCGTCGCCGTGGGCCGACGTTGACGATGAACCGCGTCGGTGCAAGCAAGGCAATACGGCGCGGGCGCGCGGCACGGCCGAGTTCTCCTGGACTCGCGCTACCGCGCGCCGCTGAACCATAAATAACAACGGACCCCACCATGTGCGGCATTACTGGCGTATTCGACCTGCGTGAAAAGCGCGCCATCAATCGCGATGTGCTCGCCCGCATCAACGACATGCAATGGCATCGCGGCCCCGATGAGGCGGGTTTGCACCTGGAGCCGGGGCTGGGCCTGGGCCATCGCCGCCTCTCCATCATCGACATCGCCAGCGGCCAGCAGCCCCTGTTCAACGAGGATGGCAGTGTGGCGGTGGTGTTCAACGGCGAGATCTACAACTTCGTCGACCTGATTCCCGAGCTCACCGCGCTCGGCCACACCTTCAAGACCCGCTCCGACACCGAAACCATCGTCCACGCCTGGGAACAATGGGGTGAAGACTGCGTGCACCACTTTCGCGGCATGTTCGCCTTCGCCCTGTGGGATCGGAACAAGCAAGTGCTATTCCTGGCGCGCGACCGACTCGGCGTGAAGCCGCTCCATTACGCGGTGACCGATGACGGCTATCTGGTGTTCGGCTCGGAACTCAAGACGATCACCGCCTGGCCCGGTTTCCGTCGCCAGATCGACGATCAGGCGGTGGAGGAGTATTTCGCCTACGGCTACGTGCCGGAGCCGCGCACCATTTACAGCACCGCCCTGAAGATGTCGCCCGGCCACTGTCTGCTGATCCGGCGCGGCGAGCCGGTGGGGCAACCTCGGGAATACTGGGACGTGCCGTTCGAACCGCATCTCGGCCTGTCCCTGGAGGATGCGGAGGACGAACTCATCGAGCGACTGCGTGAAGCGGTGAAGATCCGCATGATCGCGGAAGTCCCACTCGGCGCCTTCCTCTCCGGCGGCGTCGACTCCTCCGCCGTGGTGGCGATGATGGCGGGGCTCAACGGCCAACCCGGCGAGCAGCCGGTGAAGACCTGCTCCATCGCCTTCTCCGACCCGAAATACGACGAATCGGACTACGCCCGCCAGGTCGCCCTGCGCTATCACACCGATCATCATGTCGAGCGCGTCGAGGCCGACGATTTCAGCCTGATCGACGAACTCGCGCACCTTTACGACGAGCCTTACGCCGACTCCTCCGCGATGCCCACTTATCGTGTTTGCCAACTGGCGCGCAAGACGGTGACCGTGGCCTTGTCCGGCGACGGCGGCGACGAAAATTTCGCCGGCTACCGCCGTTATCGCTGGCATTCCTACGAAGAGCGCATTCGCCGGATGATGCCCTACAGCATCCGCAAGCCGCTGTTCGGCTTCCTCGGCGCCACCTATCCCAAGGCCGACTGGGCACCCAGGGTGCTGCGCGCCAAGACCACCTTCGAGGCGATGGCGCGCGATACCGTGGAAGGCTATTTCCACGGCGTTTCGCTGATGGGCGATGGCCTGCGCGCGCGGGTGTTCAGCCCCGAATTCAAGCGCCGCCTGAACGGCTATTCGGCGGTCGAAGTGCTGCGCCGCCACCATGCGCGCAGTCCGGCGCGGGACACGGTGTCACAGGTGCAATACCTGGACATGAAAACCTACATGGTCGGAGACATCCTCACCAAGGTGGATCGCGCCAGCATGGCCCACGCCCTGGAAGTGCGCGTGCCCTTCCTCGACCACAAGCTGGTGGAATGGGTGTCCGGCCTGCCGGTGGATTACAAGCTGCGTGGCGGCGAAGGAAAATTCATGCTGAAGCGGGCGCTGGAGCCGTACCTTCCACACGACATCATGTATCGCCGCAAGATGGGTTTCTCAATCCCGGTCGCCGAATGGTTTCGCGGCCCGCTCAAGGAAAAGCTGAACCGCGCCGTGAAATCGCAGCGCATGGCCGATACCGGCCTGTTCGACATGGGCTATCTGACGCGCATGGCGGATGAACACGCGCGCGGCGTCCGCGACTACAGCGCCCCGCTATGGGCGCTGCTGATGTTCGATGCCTTCCTGCGCAATCAGGAAGTTCAAGCATGACCCTCCGCGTTCTCCACGTCTTCGACCACTCCCTGCCGCTGCACTCCGGCTACACCTTCCGCAGCGCCAACATCCTGCGCGGCCAACGCCGGCTGGGCTGGGAGACCTTTCATCTGACCAGCCCCAAACAGGGCAAGGTCGAACGAGAAGAAGAAACAGTCGACGACCTGCATTTTTTCCGCACAGCGTTGCCGACCGGGCTGTCGAGTCGGCTGCCGCTGCTCAACCAATGGGCCTTCATGCGCGCCACCGAACAGCGCCTGCTGGAACTGGCGCAACGGTTGAAGCCGGATCTGCTGCACGCGCACTCGCCGGTGCTGAACGCCCATCCCGCTCTCAATGTCGGTCGCCAGCTCGGCATTCCCGTGGTCTACGAGATTCGCGCCTTCTGGGAAGACGCGGCGGTGGACCACGGCACCCAGTCGGAATGGGGCTTGCGCTATCGCCTCACCCGCGCCATGGAAACCCGCGCCGTGCGCCAGGCGAGCCAGGTCGTCACCATCTGCGGCGGTCTGCGGGGCGATCTGGTCGCGCGCGGCATCCCGCTGGACAAGATCGGCGTCGTTCCCAACGCCGTCGATATCGAGCAGTTCAGCCTCGGCGGCGAACCCGACCCGGCCCTGAAAGCCAGCCTGGGATTGGCCGACAGCCAGGTGATCGGTTTTCTCGGCTCGTTCTATGCCTATGAAGGCCTGGATCTGCTGATCGAGGCCCTGCCCCTGATCCTTGAGCGCGCCCCCGACGTGAAATTGCTGCTGGTCGGCGGTGGCCCGCAAGAAGGCAATCTCAAGGCTCAGGCCGCCGCTCTGAATCTGAGCGACAAGGTGGTGTTCGTCGGCCGTGTGCCGCACAGCGAGGTGAACCGTTATTACGACCTCGTCGATCTGCTTGCCTATCCCCGCCACGCCATGCGTCTGACCGATCTGGTGACGCCGCTGAAACCCCTGGAAGCGATGGCGCAAGGTCGCCTGCTGATCGCCTCCGATGTGGGGGGGCATCAGGAACTGATCGAGGATGGCTATACCGGAATCCTGTTCCGCGCCGGCGATGTCGCCGACCTCACCGACAAGGCGCTGGCCACCCTGAATTTGCCGGATGGCGGCGCCACGCTGTGCGCCAACGGCCGCCGCTTCGTGGAGAACGAACGCAACTGGGCCAGAAGCATTGCCAACTATTCCGCCATCTATGGAGCCGCGCTTGGCCGTGCGCCCTAACGGTCATGGCGGCCAGGCCACCCCGAATGATCCTAGAAACCTTAGTTGAACGCGCCCGATTGGTAAGCGTCATCGAAGGCGCTAACGTCAGCATTCATGCGGCCTCACGAGGGCTAAGGAGCGGTCGACTGAGGTTTCCAGGATGATGAAACCAGGCGCCCTCTGTAGCGCAGGCGGCTTGTTTCACGCCAAGCCTGTTCCGGCCAGGTTGACGGTCGGACTAATCGGCCCTTTGCCGCCGCCCTCCGGCGGCATGGCCAACCAGACCATGCAGCTTGCTCGCTTGCTCGGTGAGGCGAGCCTGAGTGTCGAACTGGTGCGAACCAACGCGCCCTACGCGCCGGCCTGGGTTGGCCGGGTGCCTTTGCTACGCGCGGGATTCCGACTGACCCCCTATCTTTGGCGCTTGTGGCGCGCGGCGGGAATCTGCGACCTGTTCCACATCATGGCCAATTCCGGCTGGTCCTGGCACCTGTTCGCCGCGCCGGCGATCTGGATCGCGCGCGCGCGCGGCATCCCGGTGCTCATCAATTACCGGGGCGGCGAGGCGGGGCAATTTCTGCGCGGCGGCGCCGCTGTGGTGCGTTTCAGCATGAAGCGCGCGGCGGCGTTGATCGTTCCCTCCGGCTTCCTGCAACAGGTATTCGCGCGCCACGACATGCCGGCGAAGATCGTGCCCAACATCATCGACCTGGAGAAATTCCATCCCGCCGACCACTTGCCCACGTCACCCCATGTGGTGTTGGCGCGCAATTTGGAACCGCTCTACGACATCGCCAGCGGCCTGCGCGCGATGGCCATCTTGTTGCGCGAGCATCCCCTGGCGCGCATGAGCATCGCCGGCTCCGGCCCGGAACGCGCGCGCCTGGAGGCGCTGGCGGATGAACTCGGAATCGCCGCGCAAGTACGCTTCACCGGTCGGCTCGACAGCCAGGAAATGGCGGCGCTCTATCGCGACGCCAGCCTGAGCCTGAATACCGCTCTGGCTGACAACATGCCCAACTCGGTGCTGGAGGCGCTGGCCTGCGGCCTGCCGGTGGTCAGCACCGACGTGGGCGGGGTGCCGTTTCTGGTGCGCCACGAGGAAACCGCGTTGCTGGTCTCCCCGGGCGATGCCGATGCCATGGCCACCGCCATGGCGCGCCTGATCGGGGACGACGCCCTGCGACAAAGGCTGATCCGCAACGGCCTTGAGCACGTTCAGGCATTCACCTGGGAGCGGGTGGGTAAACAATGGCTCGACCGCTATCACGAGGCTATGGGGCCGTAAATGAATAACCAGAACGTTCTGGCCGCACTGACGAGCACGCCGCAGCGTTACCGGCCGCTTGCAGGGAATGGCCATGCGGCGCGACCGGCGCCTTGCGGCGCACCCCGCCAACGCACCCATAATCGTCCAGGTTATTCATTTACGGCCCCTTTGACATGAATCTCTATACCCGCCTGGTTTCCGGGCTGATCTTCCCCTGGCAGGAACGCCTGAAGCGGCATGACAGCCCGCGCTTGCGCCGGCAAATGGAAGCCAGCCAGTACTGGCCGCCGGAGCGGCTGGAAACCCTGCGTCTGGAGCGCCTGCGCGCCTTGCTCAGCCACTCGGGCCGGCACGTTCCCTACTATCGCGAGCTGTTTTCCCGCCTCGGCTTCGATCCCTCCGGGGTGGCCGCGACGGCCGATCTGCGACACCTGCCCTTCCTCGACAAGACAACCATCCGCGCCCATACCGATGCGCTCAAATCGGAACAGGCGCGGGATCTGGCGCGCTTCAATACCGGCGGCTCGTCGGGTGAACCGCTGATTTTCTTCATCGGCGGCGAGCGGGTTTCCCACGATGTGGCGGCGAAATGGCGCGCAACCCGCTGGTGGGGGGTGGATATCGGCGATCCGGAGATCGTGCTCTGGGGTTCACCGATCGAACTCACCTCGCAGGACCGGGTCCGGCAACTGCGCGACGCGCTGATGCGGACGAAATTGCTGCCGGCCTTCGAGATGTCACCGGAAAAAGTGGCCGGCTTCATCGCCGAGATTCGCGCGATGCGCCCGAAGATGCTGTTCGGCTATCCCTCCGCCTTTGCCCATATCGCCCGTCACGCCGAGGAACACGGCATCCGCCTCGACGATCTCGGCATCAAGGTCGCCTTTGTCACTTCCGAGCGCCTCTACCCGCACCAGCGCGAACTGATCGAGCGTATGTTCGCCTGCCCGGTGGCGAACGGCTACGGCGGCCGCGATGCCGGTTTCATCGCGCATCAGTGCCCGGCCGGCGGCATGCACCTCACCCATGAGGACATCATCGTCGAGATCGTCGATGCCGCCGGCCGGGTCCTGCCGCCCGGCGAGAGCGGCGAAATCGTGGTCACCCACCTGGCCACGCGCGACTTCCCCTTCATCCGCTATCGCACCGGCGATGTCGGCGTGCTCGACGATTCGCCCTGCACCTGCGGCCGCACCCTGCCGCTGCTCAAGGAAATCGAGGGGCGCAGCACCGATTTCCTGGTGGCGCGGGACGGCACCGTGATGCACGGCCTGTCGCTGATCTACATCGTGCGCGACCTGCCCGGCGTGCGGCAATTCAAGATCATCCAGGAAAGCCTCGATCAGACCCGCATCCAGTTGGTCACCGATGCCGCCTTCGATCCCGCCTGCCTTGCCGGCATCGAAGCGGGAGCCAAGGCCCGCCTGGGCGTCGATGTGCGGGTGCCGGTCGATCTGGTGGAGACGATTCCACCCGAGAAATCCGGAAAATACCGCTATGTGGTGAGCCGGGTGGACCCGAACGAGGCGGGGCATCCCTGATGCGCGACCTGTTCGTCGCCATCGTCGTGTTCGGCTTGCTGCCCATGGCTTTGCGGCGTCCGCAGGTCGGCATCTACCTGTGGGCCTGGATCGGCTACCACAACCCACACCGCCTGGCGTTCGGCTGGGCGCGGGACTTTTCCTGGGCCATGCTCATCGCCCTGGTGACCTTCACCAGCATGTTGTTCAGCAAGGAGCCCAAACGCATTCCCTGGACCCGCGAGACGGTGCTGTTGCTGATCTTCCTCCTGTGGATGTGTGTCACCACCTACTTCGCGTTCTACCCGGAACTGGCCTGGATCAACTTCGTCAAGGTGTTCAAGGTACTGCTGATGACCTTCGTCACGCTGATGGTCATCAACAACCGGGAGCGTCTCAACGGCCTGGTCTGGGTCATCTGCATCTCGCTGGGCTTCTACGGCATCAAGGGTGGCCTGTTCACCATCTCGAAAGGCGGCGTGCATCGGGTGCAGGGGCCGGACGGCACTTTCTTCGGCGGCAACAACGAAATGGCCCTGGTGCTGGCGATGATCATTCCCCTGCTGGCGTACCTGCGCCTGCAGGAAAAACGCCGCTGGCTGCAACTGGGTCTGGGCGCGGCGATGATGCTCTCGGGCATCGCCGCGATCGGCAGCCAGTCGCGCGGCGGCATGCTCGGCCTGGCCGCGATGGGTGTATTCCTCTGGCTGAAGAGCCGCAACAAGTTCATGACCGCGCTGATGATCGGCACCAGCGTCCTGATCATCGGCAGCATCATGCCGCAGGCCTGGTATGACCGGATGAACTCCATCCAGAGCTACGAGCAGGACAACTCTTCCCTGGGACGGATCAATGCCTGGTGGACCGCTTTCCATGTCGCCAAAGGCAATATCACCGGCGGCGGCTTCGACATGTTCCGACCCGCGACGTTCGCGAGATACGCGCCGGAACCCGAGCGGGTGCATGACGTGCACAGCATCTATTTCGAAGTCATGGGGGAACAGGGCTTCATCGGTTTCGCCATGTTCATGATGCTGGGCCTGATGACCTGGATGCGCTGCAACCGGATCATGCGCATCTGCAAGCGCGACCCGGCGCGAAAATGGGCGGCCGATCTCGCCGCCATGGTCCAGGTCAGCATGGTGGGCTATGCCACGGCGGGGGCCTTCCTCGGGCTGGGCTATTTCGACCTCTACTACCATTTGATCGCCATCACGGTCATGACCTGGATACTCATCCATCAGGAACAGGCGGCCCCACCGGCCGTGGAGGCCGTGGCGCGGCCCGCCGGCTTCACCCGACGCAGGGCGAGAACAGCGCCCTGACAGGCCAGGCGGCCCAAATGCCTTGCAATCAGTCGCGCCCAAGCGAGGTTTCTCAATGGCTAATCGGTTGCGCGCGGACATCACCGGCATGCGAGCCTCGCTTTGTGGCGAAGGCCTCGCCGCCGTAGACGGCCATGCCCGGATGCTAAAATTCGCCCCCTTTTCGACCCCGGCCACTCCCCATGTCTGACCGCTCCGCTGAACTCCGCGCCCTTGCCGCCCACCGCATCCTGATTCTGGATGGCGCGATGGGCACCATGATCCAGCGTCATGACCTCGCCGAAGCCGATTATCGCGGTACGCGTTTCGCCGACTGGCCGAGTGATCTCAAAGGTAATAACGATCTGCTGGTGCTGACCCGGCCGGAGATCATCCGCGACATCCACGCGCAATACCTGGCCGCCGGCGCCGACATCCTGGAAACCTGCACCTTCAACGCCAACAGCATTTCCATGGCCGACTACGGCATGGAGTCGCTGGTGTGGGAGATCAACTTCGAGGGCGCGAATCTGGCGCGCTCGGCGGCCGACGAATACAGCACGTCGGACAAACCGCGTTTCGTCGCCGGCGTGCTGGGGCCGACCTCGCGCACCGCCACCCTGTCACCCGACGTCAACGATCCGGGTTTCCGCAACGTCACTTTCGACGCGCTGGTCGCCACCTACTACGAAGCCACCGATGGCCTGGTCAAGGGCGGCGCCGACCTGATCCTGATCGAAACCGTGTTCGACACGCTCAACGCCAAGGCGGCGGTGTTCGCGGTGAAGAAGTACTTTGATGACACCGGCAAGACCTGGCCGATCATGATCTCCGGCACCATCACCGATGCTTCCGGGCGCACCCTGTCCGGGCAGACGGTGGAAGCGTTCTGGAACTCGCTGCGCCACGCCGACTGCTTCTCCTTCGGCTTCAACTGTGCCCTGGGCGCCAAGGAACTGCGGCAGCACATCGACGAACTGGCGCGCATCGCTGATTGCCTTACCTCCGCCCACCCCAACGCCGGCCTGCCCAACGCCTTCGGCGGCTATGACGAAACCGGGGCACAGATGGCGGAACAGATCGGCGAATGGGCGCGCTCCGGCCTGCTCAACATCGTCGGCGGCTGCTGCGGCACTTCGCCGGAACATATCAAGGCGATCGCCGATGCGGTGGCCGACTGCGCCCCGCGCGCCCTGCCCACAATCGAACCGGCCCTGCGTCTCTCCGGCCTGGAGCCGTTCAACGTCGGCGCCGAGGCGCTCTTCGTCAACGTCGGCGAACGCACCAACGTCACCGGTTCGGCCAAGTTCAAGCGCCTGATCATCGACGGCAATTACGACGAGGCCCTGACCATCGCCCTGCAACAGGTGGAAGCCGGCGCCCAGATCATCGACATCAACATGGACGAGGGCATGTTGGACGGCGAGGCGGCGATGGCGCGCTTCCTCAACCTGATCGCCAGCGAGCCGGACATCGCGCGGGTGCCGATCATGATCGACTCCTCGAAATGGAGCGTGATCGAGGCCGGCCTCAAGTGCGTGCAGGGCAAGCCGGTGATCAACTCGATTTCCATGAAGGAAGGCGAGGCCGAGTTCCTGGAGCGCGCCCGTCTGGCGCGCCGCTACGGCGCGGCGGTGATCGTCATGGCCTTCGACGAGGCCGGCCAGGCCGACACCTACGCGCGCAAGGTGGAAATTTGCACCCGCGCCTACAAGCTGCTGACGGAACAGGTCGGCTTCCCGCCGGAAGACATCATCTTCGACCCCAACGTGTTCGCCATCGCCACCGGCATCGAGGAACACGCCAACTACGCCGTCGATTTCATCGAGGCGACGCGCTGGATCAGAACCCATTTGCCGCACGCCCACATCTCCGGCGGCGTCTCCAACGTGTCTTTCTCCTTCCGTGGCAACGAGCCGGTGCGCGAGGCCATCCACACCGTGTTCCTCTACCACGCCATCCAGGCCGGCATGGACATGGGCATCGTCAACGCCGGGCAATTGGGCGTCTACGACGAAATCCCCGCCGACTTGCGCGCCCTGGTGGAAGACGTGGTGCTCAACCGCCACCCCGACGCCGCCGACCGCCTGGTGACTGCCGCTGAAAGTGTCAAGGGCAAGGCCCGCGACGCCGTCGAGGACCAGGCATGGCGCAGCGAGCCGGTGGAAGCACGACTCACCCACGCATTGGTGAAGGGCATCACCGCCCACATCATCGAAGACACCGAGGAAGCGCGCCTCAAGTTCGATCATCCGGTGAAAGTCATCGAAGGCCCGCTGATGGACGGCATGAACGTGGTCGGCGACCTGTTCGGCGCCGGCAAGATGTTCCTGCCGCAAGTGGTGAAATCCGCCCGCGTCATGAAGCAGGCGGTGGCGCATCTGCTGCCCTACATCGAAGCCTCCAAGTTGGAAGGCGCGCGCGCCAAGGGCAAGATTCTCATGGCCACGGTGAAGGGCGACGTGCACGACATCGGCAAGAACATCGTCGGCGTGGTGCTCGGCTGCAACAACTACGAAGTCATCGACCTCGGCGTCATGTGCGCGGCCGACAAGATTCTCACCACCGCGCGGGAACAGAACGTCGACATCATCGGCCTGTCCGGCCTGATCACGCCGTCGCTGGAAGAGATGAGCCACATTGCCAAGGAAATGCAGCGCCTGGGCATGAAACAGCCTCTGCTGATCGGCGGCGCCACCACCTCGCTCGCCCACACGGCGGTGAAGATCACGCCGCATTACGAAGGCACCACCGTCTACGTGAAAGACGCCTCGCGCGCCGTCGGTGTGTGCTCCAACCTGCTCTCCGATGACCTGAGCGCGGCCTATGTGGCCAAGATCAAGACCGACTACATCGAAGTGCGTGAACGCCACCTGGCGCAGCGCAGCGAGAGCAAGCGGGTCAAGCTGGCGGAAGCGCGGGCGAACAAGTTCAAGACGGCGTGGGCCACCCCCCTTTCCCAAAGGGGGGCAGGGGGGATTTCTACGGAATCAGCAGCGTCACCAACCACCACAACAAATCCCCTGATGAAGCCCCTACCCTCCGGTACCCAGCCGCCCTTTGAAAAAGGGGGGAGTTACACGCCCCCCGTGCCCAAGCAACTCGGTACCCAGGTCTTTCTGAACTACCCACTCGCCGAAATCGCCGAAGTCATCGACTGGACCCCCTTTTTCCACTCCTGGGAACTGCACGGCCGCTACCCGAAAATCCTCGACGATGCCACGGTGGGCGAGGAGGCGCGCAAGCTGTTCGCTGACGCCCAGGCCATGCTGAAACAGATGATCGACGAGAACTGGATCGAAGCCCGCGCGGTGATCGGCCTGTTCCCCGCCAACACGGTGAATGACGACGACATCGAAATCTACGGCGAAGATGGCGGCGTGCTGATGACCAACCACAACCTGCGCCAGCAGATGGCGAAACCCGCAGATCAGCCCAACTGGTGCCTGGCCGACTTCGTGGCCCCCAAGGAAAGCGGGGTGAAGGACACCCTCGGCGCCTTCGTGGTCACCGCCGGCATCAACGAAGAAGCGAAGACCCGCGCCTTCGAAGCGCAGCACGACGACTACAACGCCATCCTGTTCAAGTCGCTGTGCGACCGCCTCGCCGAAGCCTGCGCCGAACGCCTGCACCAGCGCGTGCGCACCGAGTTCTGGGGCTACGCGGAAAATGAAGCGCTGACCGCCGCGCAACTGGCCAACGAGGACTATCGCGGCATCCGCCCCGCCCCCGGCTACCCGGCCTGCCCGGAACACTCGGAAAAGGGCGCGCTGTTCCAGTTGCTCGACGCCACGGCGCAAATCGGCGTCAGCCTCACCGAAAACTACGCCATGCTGCCCGCCGCCTCGGTCTCCGGCTTCTACTTCAGCCACCCGGACGCGCGTTATTTCGCGGTTGCCAAGATCGCCCGCGACCAAGTCGAGGATTACGCCCGCCGCAAGGGTTGGACCCTGGCCGAAGCAGAACGCTGGCTGGCGCCGAATCTGAGCTATTTGTTGCATCCCGTGTGATTATGTCCCCGTCCGCAGCTGGCCGCTGTTCCGAGCCCGAGACCTGATGCAGCAACTGATTGAGTCGTTTACACCCTCTGGTGAGGCAACAAACGCCAGCCCCGTAGCCGGGTCAAGGGCAGG
>JAUXXW010000063.1 GCA_030684775.1 Pseudomonadota bacterium | reverse complement strand
CGCCCCAAAAACCCGCCCAAACCCCCACCTCCCCCCCCCGCCCCCCCCGTCCCCACGGGGGGGCGGGGGGGTATTGGGCGACGGTTGAGCGGGCGCCGAGGTCGGAGAAATCCCCCCTGCCCCCTTTGAAAAAAGGGGGGTGAGTCTCAGCCAAGAAAGCGCGTGGCTTGTTGTTCATGCCCTCACCGCATCGGCGTCACCGTCAGCAGCAGGTTGCCGGCACCGGCGAGCCGTGTCGCTTTGGTGGTGGCCTTGATGGCGTGAGCCTCCGGGCTGCTGCTTTCCACCAGGTTGCCGGTGAATACGGCGCGATCCACCAGGGCATGGCCCAGCAGGCTGGTGCCGCCGGCCCAGGTGTTGCTCTGGACGATCAGATTGACGGCGGTGACGGCATTACCGACGTCATCGAAACGGTTGTTGCTCAGGGTGATGCGCGCGTGGCCGTTGACACTGGCCACCAGTTCCTGGGTGGCATTCAACGCGTTGCTCGGGATATTCGCCCTGAGCGCGGCCAGGCTGTTGCCGTCGAGATGCAAGGTCTCGCCGCCGCTGTTCACCACGTTGCCGGTGAGGCTGACGGACTTGATGGAAGCGGGAATCGAATAGCCATTGACGCCGTTGCCCAGCAACACCCAGCCGTCCACCTGGCAACCCTCGATCACGCCGCCCACTTTCTGGTTGGCCAGACGCAGCGCGTAGTCGGGGCTGTAGGTCACCCATTGCGCCACCAGTTCCTCCACCGCGAGCAGGGTGTCCGAGTGGGTCATGCTGCCCTGGGCCAGGCTCAGGCTCAGGCTCAGGCTCTCGCTGCCGGCCTTGGCCACGCGCGTGATCGCGGCACGAGCGCGGGCGCGAACCCGATCAAGGTTCTCCTTCCAGGCCAGGCGTTTTTCCGGGGTCATGGCCATGATCTGCTTGGCCGCCTGGCTCAGGGCCGCGTCATAGGCGAGCTTGTCGTTGAGCAGGCTTTCCTGGCCCAGCGCCAGCAGCGACGCGCTCACCATCGAGTCGCCCACCACATTGCTGGCCGCCCATTTGTTGCCGTTGCCCGAGGTCGATTTCACCTGGGCATAGAGCACGTTGTCGCGCCAGCTCATCCGGCAGACCCCGTTGCCGGCGCCGCCTACGCTGAGCATCGCCGGGCCACCCGCGCTGCCGCTGGTGCGACTGAAATGGCAGCCGTGCGCCCTGGCGGTGTCGGCGGTGATGGCGAGCTGGCCCGCGCTGTTGCCGAAGGTGAGCGAGAGGTTTTCCAGGATCACCTCGTCGGCGCCGAACGCCAGAGTGGCGCCGCTGAAAGCGATGGACACCGATTCCGGCCCTTCGCCGCTGATTCGCAGGCTGCGCTTGTTGGCGATGGCGGGCACGGTGGACAAGGGATAGCTGCCTGCCTTGAGGCAGACCCAGAGGTCTTTGACACTGCTGGAATTGGCGAACTCCAGCAACAACTGCCCCAGGTGTTCCGGCGAGGTAGCAACCACGGCGCAGCCGCCGCCGGACTTGCCACAGAGGATATTGAGCGCGTCCTGCACGGTGACCACGGCGGGCACTTTCAGGTCGCCGCACAGCGCGGCATCGCTCTTGTCCAGCGGCAGATCGTTGGCCTTGAACTCGCACAACAGCTTGTCCAGCACCGGGGCGACGTTGTTGTCGCCGACCGCCAGGCCAAGCAGTTCGCGCACGCTGGGGCTGGAAGTACAGGCCGGCACGCTATAGGGCAGGCTGGTCGCGTTGAGCTGGCAGAGCAGGTTATCGAGCGCGGCCTTGACCGTGAGCTTGCCGTTGCTGTCCGGGTCGAGCAGCGCCCTGAGCCGATCCTTGATCGACTTGCCCTCGTTGGCACCGCAGTTCGGCAGCGGGTAGGCGATGTCGTCGGCGTCGATGGCGCAGAGGTTGTCCAGGGCCTGCTGCACGTTCGTGGCGCCCGCGTAGAGGCCGACGCAGTGGTCGCTAAACCCCACGTCGGCGGCGAGGATGTCGGTGAGCGGCGGGAAATTCATGCGCCGTTTGAAGGCGTCGTTCTGGGCGACCAGCCGCTTGTCCACCCCCAGTTCGCCGAGGAACAAGTAATGGTGGCGCACGCCGCGCGGCGGGGCGGCGGACAGCACGGTGTCGCCGCTTGCATCCTCTGCCTCGCGCACTTCAGCCAGCCAGTAGTCGCCGGGCACGAAGTGTTTGCCGCTGCTGGAAAGTTCCAGTTCCAGGTGCTCCAGGTTGATCTTCAGCACACCGCCGGCGAAGTTGGCGCGGCCTTGTGCCTGGTTGCCCAGGGCACCCGCGAACAGGGCGACGCCGCGATCACGGCCACTCAGGGCGCCGCTGTTCAACTTGATCTTGATGTATCCATCCCATTGCCGAACATAGGTTTTCGGCTCGTTGACGCCAATGGGCGTGACGCAGCTTTCCTTGATGAGGCCGCGCAGTTTCAGCGGATTCGACGCGAAGTGATTGCCCAGCAGGCGCTCGGTATCGTTGTCGAAGTATTCCCAAACCCAGTCGCCCTGGTTGAAGCCCGCCGGCATCGCCGCCACCGCGCAGGCTTCGGCGCCGTTGTCACGCGACCATTTCAGGGTGAGCCATTGCGTGGCGGGCTCGTAATCGTGCACTTCCACGCGGAACAGGTAGTTGCCGAGGCGCTCATCCACCTTCACCTGGCTGGCGCAGGGGTCGCAGGTGTCGCCGCTGCTGGCGATCAGACGCAGTTTCAGGGTGAGCGGCGCGGTGCCGATGGGCGGGTTGGCGGCCTCGTTGAGCGGATTCAGGCTGTTGGCGCACCACTTCACTTGCAGCATGGTCTGGCTGCGCGTGGCGGTGTCGGCGCCATGCAGGGCGGCATCCATGAGCGCCGACTGTTCCAGGGCGGAAACGCTGCGTTCCCAGACATCGGCGTAGAGCTTGAGGTTCTGTCCGCTGTAGTCGGCCTGGAGCGGGTAATCGGGCTGCGCGTTGACCAGCAACGACGCGGCGGCGTCCAGCCGCGCCGGCACCCCCTCGACGTAGAGCGCGCCGGGCTGGATGCGGATATTCACGGAACCGGCCGGGTCGGCAAACACCTTGAGGCCGCCCACGCGCGGCGCGCCGCCGGCGATGGCATCGCGCAGGGCATCGACCAGACGCGCCTTCTCGATGTCGGAGAGTTCGTTCCAGTCGGCGTCCAGGATCATCCGGCCCTGTTGCAGATAGACCCCGGAATAACGCTGCTCGGGCTGGAAGGAATCGCGGGATATTTGGGTTTTCATGGCTGTCCCCGGTTAATCATGGGTTACGTCAAAAACGTGGATCACATTCGCGCTTGGCGCGGTGGTTCCCCCCATTATCAAAGGGGGGCTAGGGGGGATTTCTGAGACGGCCGCACTGGCAAACGTCGCTAAATCCCCCTCATTCCCCCTTTGAAAAAGGGGGAGGCCACACTCTCTGGCGTTTTCTGTCGCATCGCCTGTTAACGGTGAAACAGCCTTTCCAAAGGGGGGCCGGGTACCGAAGGGTAGGGGCTTCATCAGGGGATTTGCAGACGCCCGCACACGCGCCACCCTTGGAGAAATCCCCCCTAGCCCCCCTTTGATAAAGGGGGGAATCACGGCGTCAACCGCATCAGCAGAAGTGCCGTATCCACGCGCCTCATGGGTTACGTCAAAAACGTGGATCACATTCGCGCCCGGCGTTTTTCTCCCCCCTTTTCCAAAGGGGGGCCGGGGGGGATTTTCGGACGCTCGCACACGCGCCACCCTTGGAGAAATCCCCCCTAGCCCCCCTTTGATAAAGGGGGGAATCACCGCGCCGACGGCGGCACCAGAAGTGCCGTACCCACGCGCCGCTCGCCTCATGGCTTGGTCTCCTTCGGTGGCGCGCAGGCGAGGCTGGGGTCGGCCACCAGTGCCGCTTCCATGCCCACCGGCAGGAATTCCCGCAGCTTCTCCAGCACCGCCTTCTGCCGCAGGACATAACGGTAGTCGTGGCAGGCGCCCAGCTCGCCGCCGTCCTCGGCGCCGGATTGAAAGATTGTCTTGGCGTCGGGGTGCAGCACGCCGCAGCCGGGCTGGCCGAAGGTGTTGCTCCAGAACAGCGGTTGCGCGGTCGTGCAGGTATTGCTGAAACAGCGCAGGGCGGAACGCTTCAGTTGCGACACCCAGAGCGGATCGTTGACCAGCGCGGGATTGGTCGGGTCGGCTGGTGGCGGGATATGGAACAAGCGGCTGAAGCGGATGCAGCCGGCGGCGGGTACGTCGTTGTCTATCGTGTCCTTGCGCAAGGGCGGCATGAGGATGCTGTCGCTGGCTTCCAGGCGTTCCGCCAGGAGCGTGTCGAGCACGGTGGCGTATTCCAGGCGGACCAGGCCGCGCGCGGCTTCAATCTTTTTGAACAGGCAGGCGCGCGCCGCGATCACCGGCACATCACGCTCGGCGGTGACGACCTTGAACTGGCGCGCGGCGCAGTTGCGCAATTGCGCGGCGCCCTTTGTGATCTCTACCCTGTTGTCGAGCCAGAGGTTCTCGAAACGGTAGACGGCGGCCGTAGTGAAGGTGGCCACCCCGCGCATTTTCACCGGCACCTGGCCCAGGCCGGTGTAGACGATCAGCGGCAGGGTCAGGCCGTTCCAGGTGGTGGTGGTGCTACGCACGCGCAGGTGCGGGCCGTCGAAGGTGGCGAGGCCGAGCACTTCGCTCCAGTTCATCGCCGGCGCGCCGGCGGAACAATGGCCTTCCGGCGGCGGCAGATAGAGCAAGACCCGGCGTGGATGATAGAGGCCACCCCGGTGCCCCTTCAGCCCCGCCGTCACGCGCACATCCACGGTGCGGCGGGAGACGTCCTGGAAGCTGTCCGGCGCGCACGGCAGGCCGTGGCGGTTGACCTGGCGCCAGGTGTGGGTGTGGCCGGCAAAGGTGGTTTCGTGCGCCCCGGAATTGCTCGGGTCGCAGCGCGCGGCGTGCGAGCAATAGCGCAAATCCAGGGTCGCGGCGGGCAGGCCGGGATGGCGCGCGCGCGCGGCGGGGCCGGCATCCGCGCGGATTGCCCGCTCGCCGAAGGCCGTTTCCGGCAACAGCGGACGGTCCACGCGCGGGGTGATGGCCACGCGTTTCCAGCCCTCCTGGATTTCCACTTCGAACTGCCCCACCGCTTCGGCGATGGCTTCGATGCTGACGCGGGTGCCCTTGCGTTGGCGCCAGGCGACCGCATCGGCCAGTTCGGCGCGGCGGCCGGCTTCATCCGGCGAGACCAGGCGCACGTCGAGCAATTGCGCGAAATAGGGCAACAGCCAGTCCTGGCAGTGGCGGCCGTCGCCATCCTGATCCGGGAAGCTGTCGTACAGGCGTTGCGCGACGGTGGCGTGGAAGGCATCGAGCAATTCGCCGTAGACCGCCAGCAGCTTGCCGAGATCGCCGGTTTCGTCGCGCTCGCGCCAGACGGCGGGCAACCACGTCTGAAGCAGAGTGCCGTAATCGGGGTTCATAGCCCGTACTCCTCGACGATGACAGCGAAGCCGGTGCTGTCGAACACCAGGCACTGGCCGGGCGCCGGTTGCGCCAGCAGCAGCTTGCCGCCGGCCTCGACCGACTGAGCCAGCAGCGCCTTGGTGGCGGCGCTGAGGACGATGCCGCAATCGCTGTTTTCCACGCCGGCCACGGCATCCACCACCTTGTAGATCTCGCCGCGATACAGGGCTTGGCCGAGTTGCCGCGCCTCTTCGGTGAAAGCGGCTTGCAGCGCGGCGAGCACCGCGTCTTGCACGGTCTGGCGGTCGAAGGCGTCGCTGCGCACGCGCACGGTTACGCTCAACTTGAAGGTCAGCCGGGTGTAATCGCTGATGGCGATGGCCATGCCGGGTTGCGCGCGCGCCAGCAGATACGCCTGCAACTCGGCCTTGAGCGCGGCGGAGGGCATGCCGCCGCCGGCCGCCATCACCACCACTTCCAGGCGTTCGCGCTGGCCGAGGCCGGGGGCCAAGCGGAAAGCGTGGGCCTGCCAGACGCTGGCATGGCCGCGCGCCAGTTGCGAAAAGTCTTCCAGAGAAACCGCGCGATCCAGCGCCAGCAGGGTGGCGGGGGCGTTTTCGCGGAGATCGGCGTTGCTTTCGCGATCCGCGCCGCCGCTGCTTTCTATCGGTTGCGCCAGCGATTCCAGCAACGGATGCGGCTTGATCGGCTTGACCAGGCTGCCGGGATCGAGATTTCCCGCCGCGCCGGAACCCTGGCGGAAGCTCACCCGGATGTTGTTGCCGCCGCTCGGCAGGCGGCGGCCGTGGCGGCCGTCGCCGAACTGGATGTCGGCATTGCCGTCCTGGTCGATGCGCACCTGGTAATGCGCGTCGGTGGGGCCGGAATCCTTGAGCGTGGAAACCTGGCTCCAGGTCTCGCCCGCCACCACGATTTCGACGGCGGCGCGCACGCCGGCGCTCATGCTGGCATCGGCGACAAAACTCAGGTCGGACACCTCCAGCGCGAAATGCTGGCTGCCGCGCGTGCCGTCGCCGCTGCCCAGCACCCGCTGCGCGCGGCTCTCGCCGTGGCCGGCATTCACCACGTTGGCGTAAATCTTCAGGTTGCCGGCGCTGGTGCCGCTCGGCAGGGCGTCGGCCAGGTCGATCCGGACGGCGGCGGTGTCGAAATCGGCCAGCGTGGTTTCCAATGTGGCGGCGCCGTTATCGACGATCAACGCGCGCCCCGCCTTCATACCGGCGGGCAGACTTTCCAGCACGACACGGGTGCCGGAGAGGGCCGTGGCGTTGTCTTGCCAGCCGACCACGCGCGCCTGCTTCACGAAATGGCTGTAAACCCGCGTGCGGGAGAGGAAGAAGGGGCCGCCGCCGCGATCGCTCCAATGCGGGTCGGCGGAGAGCGTGGCTTCCTCGTGTTCCGCGTCCAGAGCCACCGTGCCGAGGCGCGCCCAGGCCATCTGCGCGCCCTTCACCACCACGGCCAGATCGCCGGCCGCCGTCTGCTTGCTCTGGCCGGTAACCAATTGCGTGACCAGACGACCGTCCTCGCTCTTGTTGAGGAAGGTGTCCACCGTCCAGGGGCCGGCGGCGGGCGGCGGCGCCAGCAGGGTTTGCGGGTTGTTGAGCTTGAAATCGTTGGCGCCCGGCACGCCATCCGTGTCGCCATGCCAGGTGAGCGTCAGCGCGGTGTAACCGGGGCGTTCGTCGTCGGCCACCAGCGCGTTGTCCTTGGTCACCGGCACGTACTTGGCATGTAGGCAGCGGTAGGCGGGCAGGTATTCGCGCCCCTCCACTTTATGGATGCGCGCCAGCCATTGCCCGGCCAGACGCGACCAGTCGCCGGCCGCATAGACCACGTCGACCACCGTGCCGTCCGCGTCGATCACCCGCCGTTTCGGCGGACTGGCGAGGTCGGACAGCGGCACGCTGACCGGGCGCGCCACGGTGGCGCCCTTGAGGGTGAGCGGGCCGATGTCGCGGTAGAACACCAGGCGGTCTTCCTGAACGGTCTTGATGCGACGGTAGTACGGCTTGTCGTCCGTTGAGCGAATCACCACGATGTCACCCGCCGCCAGGTCGCTCGATGGCACCGCCAGTTGCAGGCTGTGGCCGACGGCATCGACGCCGCCCGTGGCCGGCCCCAGCGGTTTGAGTTTTTCCTTGGGGCCGGTGTGCAGCAGGGTGTAGCCCTTGACGAAACCGGCGGGGATGGCCGGCGAGATCGTCACCGTGGTGCGATCCTCCGCGAGGAGGATGCCCTGCACCATGTGCGAGGAAATTTGGCCGTCACGTTCGTCCTCCAGCAACAGCGGCTCGCCGCTTTTCAGCTTGTCCAGCTTCTCGGCGACGACCAGCACGGTGCCGCTCAAGGCCTGCGGATTGCGCAGGTGGTCGCGCGCGTAGAGGGTGTTGTAGGCGGCATCGGCTTCCAGATCGGCGAGCGTCTCGAAGATCAGCGGCGCGCCCGATGTTGGGCTGTGTTTCACCTGTAGCCCGGCGTTCACCGTGCCGGCCTTGCCTTCCTTGAGGAACAGGGCCAGCGGCGCGGAGGCGGAAGCCGGCGGCAGCGGCGCGTAATCGAGCAGCGCCACCAGGCGGCGCAGGTTCTCCCACTGGCTGGCGGTGCCCAGCGTGCTCTCGTTGGCATAGGCATCGACATGGCTTCCCAGCACATGGCAGGAGCGCGCGAACTGGCGCGTGAGTTGCCACAGCATGTCGTCCGGGTCTTGCGCGTAAAGCGCCTCCAGGCGGGCCTTTTTCGCTTCCTCCGTCTCATCGCCGGGAATGCTGCTCTGGACTTGCGTCCAGGCCGGGAATTTCCCGGCCAGGCCGGCGCGCAGGCGCTCCAGGAAGACGGCGGCGTTGCCATCGAGGTAATCGAAGCGCGACAGGCCGGCGCGGTTCCAGCGGGTGAGGTCAGTCATGGCTAAAAACCTCCGTGGACGGCCGTAGGTTGTGGCGTAGGTTGGGCAAAGCGCAGCGTGCCCAACAACGCGGCGGTTCGTTGGGCACGCTTCGCTTTGCCCAACCTACGTCTCCAAGCATTGGGTTCATCCCTTTCTCCCCCCATGCAGCAGCAGGCTGAAGTAACCCCGTTCCGGGCGCGCCTGATCGTTGTCGCAGATGGCAACGATCAGGCCTTCCAGGACGATGCGGCCACTGGCGGACTGGTCGGGGAAGCGGTCGCCGAGGCGCTTGAAGCGGTTGAGGCAGACGTTGTCCACCCCGTCCAGCGCCATCAGCGCCTGATAAAGATCGCTCGCCCAGAGGTCTTCGCCGAAGCGCAGCCGCCCGGGCTCGAAGAAGCCGCCGGGGCCGGTGCCGAGGACGCGATCGACCGCGTGGCGGATTTCCGACTGGAAGTAGTCGGCGTCCACCTGGATCGACAGGGTCATGACGATGCCGACTTCCAGCGCCGCTTCCAGCACAACTTCCTGGCCGACCATGCGGTAGGCCTCCAGATAGGGATAGAGCACGGCGCGCACGCTGGGCTGGTCGGCGCGCGCCGGCAGATGGATGCCGCGTTCGGCATGGAAGGCCTCGGCTTCCGCCCAGACTTCGTCGCTGTAAATGCCGTCGTCATCCAACCCAAGGCGTTGCCAGGGAATCACCGCCACATGCACCGTGGACCAGGCGCCGTCCCAGCTTTCCCAGGCATGCGCGCGCAGCACCAGCGGGTGTTCTTCCAGACGGGTCTCGAAATCGGCCAGGGTGACCATGCGGTGCTGGTCATGGATGGCGCGCGGGCCGTCGAGCCGCGCCTGATCCATCTTTTCCGGGTGATCCAGCCACCAGTCGTCGAAGCGTTCGAGGTCGCCGCGCGTATCGGCGATCGGCGGGGTCACGTCGAACGGCGGCTGTTTCAGGCTTTTCGCCAGGCCCAGCGCATCGTAGCCGATCAGTTTCAGCAGGCGGCGCAGCGACTCCGGCCGCCGCGCGGTTTCCAGAGTGCTTTCGGCGGCGGCGCGGTCGAGGCTGTCGGAAAGCTGGTCGAGGGCGAAGGCCAGCACTTCCACCAGCGCGACTTCCACGTCGGCCGGCGTCCAGCGGCGCCGCTCGGGAAACCGCGCCGCCAGCTCCTGCAACATGAACAGGCGGAAGCCGTCGTAGTCGCGCTGATCCCAGTCGAAATCGTCGCCCACCTCGGGCAGGGTGTCCGGCAAATCAACCTGGCGCCGCCCACAATCGGGGCACTGGCCGTCAAACAGCAGTTCGGGGACGGGGTCGTAGGCCATGTCCGCCTCCTTAAAGTGAACGTCGCGCGAGCGACGCTTGAAGCTCCCCTCGCCCCCCGGGAGAGGGGCTGGGGGGCTGGATGGGGGTTTCACGGAGCAAGCTCCGCGCCCATCCAGCGGCCCCGGAATGCAGTCCGGGGCGCGCCCTGCAAGGGAGGGAACGGGCATGGTGCGCGAGGTTCATGATTCTTGGCGGTCTCATTCCATGCCCGTCAAAGCGTGAAGGTCTGGCTTTCACGATGGCCGATGGCGGCCAGGGTGTAAGCGATGGAAATGGTGAGGGTGGCGTCGTCGCCGCTGACGTCCACTTCCAGGCTCTTGGGGTCCACCTCGCCTTGCAGGGCATCGGCCAGGGAGGCGAGCAAGCGGCGCCGGGTGATCTGCCAGAGCGGCGTGTCGTTGGGCTCGAACACCAGGGCCTTCACCCCGGCGCCGAACTCCGGACGGAACACGCGCTCGCCCGGCAGGGTGAACAACACCTGTTCGATCTGCCCGCGAATATGCCGGGAGCGGCTCGCCAGGGCGGGCGCCGCGCCGTCCATGTGCAGAGGAAAGGCGAGATAGGGGGGGTCGACCAGTCGGCGTGCCATGTCAGTTACTCGCTAGAACGCCGTAGGTTGGGCAAAGCGAAGCGTGCCCAACATCGCGGCGGTTTGTTGGGCACGCTGCGCTTTGCCCAACCTACGGAATGCCGAGGGAAAAATACGCTTGTTCATGCGCTCATCACCTTTGTGGACAGGCTGCTCATCTCACCCTGCGGGATGGGCGGGCCGGAGGGGCCGACGCCGGTGGGGTGGATGTGGGTGGCGAACAGGGAGAGGAAGGTCGTGCCCTTGATCACCGGCTCGCCGCCGGCGCCGCCGAGCATGACCTGGGCGCCTTCCAGCGTGATGGTGGCGGAGGCGCTGACCTTGACGCCGGAGGCGGCCATTTCGATCTTGTTGCCGTTGGCGTCTTCCAGGGTGGCGCCCTGGCTGGACAGGGTGAGGGTGTTGCCGTTGGCGTCTTCCAGCACGGCCTGGTTGTTGGCGGCGTCCAGGGTGAGTTTGGCGCCGTTGTTGTCGGCCAGGACGACGTTGCCGTCGTGATCCAGGTCGAGCATGGCGCCGGCCGCATGCAGCAGCTTCACTTCCTCGGCGTCGTCCTTGTCTTCCAGCAGGAAGACGTGGCCTTTGGCGGTGCGCAGCACCTGGGTCGTGGGCGGGTCCAGCGCCTCCTCGGGCGCGTCGCCCGATTGCTGCCAGAAGGTGCCGGTCCAGATCGGGAAATCGAGATTGCCGCCCTCGAATTCCACCCAGACCTGGGCGCCCACGCCGGGCACGCTGAAGAAACCCTGATTGGCGAGCCCGCCGCAGGGCAGGCAGGGCAGCGCCCAGCCGGTTTCCGCCTCGCCCAGCAGGGCCGGCACGCGCAACCTCACCCGCGCCAGCTTCTCGGGATCGGCGTTGTCCGTGACGAAACCCCGGTATTTGCCGAAGGCGCGGCGTTGCGCCAGGGTCTGGCCGAGTTGCCGTTGCAGGTCGTCAGGCATGGTGAGCCTCAAATAACAGCGACCCCGTAGGTTGGGCAAAGCGAAGCGTGCCCAACATGGGTGCGCGTGGTTTGTTGGGCACGCTTCGCTTTGCCCAACCTACGTGAATGTCTGTCTTCCGCATCACAGCACCCCCGCCAGCGCCCCGGCGATGCCGGAAACGCTGTCCAGGTTGTCGCCGTAGGCGTTGCGCAGCAGACGGAAACGCTGCTTGTAACCGACCGACGTGAAGCTGTGGCTGACGCTGTCGACGTAATAGATGCCAGACATCCAGTCGCCGAGGCCATCCACCGGCACCGGCAGGCCGGCTTGCAGGACGTGGCCATACAGGGTGCCGTCGAGTTCGCCCTCGCCCTGAAGGCGGTGGATGTCGAGGTCGTTGGCTTTCATTTGCGCCAGGGCTTGCAGGCGTTGCGCGTCGGCGCCGGCTTCCGCCGAGAGTTTCCAGACGAAATCTTCCAGACCGGCGCCGCTGCTGTCGGCGTGCGTGGTGCCGAGCAGCGGCAGATCGGGATGGACGGTTTGCGGGGTGCTGGCGTCGCCGCTTTCCGCCGGGGCGTCGTAGGCGACCGCGTCGGCCTGATGGCCGTCGGCGCGCACCGACAACGACAGGCAATTGGTGGCGTCACCGGCATAGACCAGCAGGGTGTCCTGCGGGTCGGCTTGCAGGCGCATGGGGCCGAAGTAGACGCGGCCGTCGCGGAAAATCAGCTCGTAGCCGTTGAACTCGGCGCGCGCCTTGAGGAACTTGATGTCGGTGTCGTCCTGCGCCACGCCCACCAGGCGATCCTGGCCGGCGGCGTTTTCCGGGTCGGCGGCCAAGCCGTAGGTTACGAGGATTTCACTCAGCAACCGGCTGTCGCTGGAGGGCAGATCGGCCGTGCCCCAGGTGACGCGGCGATGTTCGCGGTCGAGGCGGATGGAATCGTCCTGGCATTCCACTTTCACCTGCGCGGCGCCGGCATCCTGCGGGGTTTCCAGGTTCACCTCGCGGATGTAGCCGCGCATGACCTCCTCCACCCGGCTGCCGAAGGCGGCGGAAATAACGATGCGCGCCCAGGGCACCAGGACGCCGGCGTCCTGCACCGTCCACTTGCCGAGTTCGTCGCGCCGCGTCTCGAAGGTGAGCGAGGCCGTGGCCGCTTCCGCGCGGCTGGTCTCCACCGCCACTTCCAGCAGGAAGGGATAGAGGTCGGCGATTTCCGCGCCATCCACGCTGATCACGCATTCGGCCGGCGCGCGTTCTTTTTCGGAGAAGAGGTCGAGCAGCATGGCTCAGAGCCCCCCCGATCCATGACCCGGCGTAGGGTGGATAAGCGCAGCGCATCCACCCATGGCGGCGGTGAAGGTGGATGCGCTATCGCTTATCCACCCTACCCGGTTGAATGCGGAATTCAGGTTCATTCTTTCGCCTTCGGAATCAGAATCACCTCGCCGGCGCGGTCCTTGAGCGAGACCTCGACCCCACTTTGCAGGTCCGGATTGGCGTCCAGGATGCGCCACCACAGGCGCGTGTCGCCGTAGTAATGGCGCGCCAGCAGGTCGAGGCGGTCGCCTTCCTGGATGACGTGCTCGATCACGCCGACGGCGGCGCCAATCTCGCGCGGGCGGGTGCCCTTGCAGCGTATGGCGCCCTGCTCATCTGGCTCAAATCGGCGCGAGTCCTTGTAGCGGGAAGTCTTGAGGAACATCAGAACAGCCCTCCGATGGCGGACACGGCGGTGCGCCCGGTATTGAGCGCGGCGCCGACCACCTGGCGCACCTTCTCGACCGCGTAGAAGGGGTTGTTGCCCTCAATCACCTGCAAGCTGAGTTTCACCGTGGCGCGATAGGGCACCAGGGTCGGCAGGTGGGCGGATTCGGCGACTTCGATACCTTTCAGGAACACCGGCAAAACATGGCTGCCCCACACCAGGAGCAGCACCGAGGCGGTCTGCGAACGCTGAAACGCGCGCGCGCCGCCGAAACCCAGGCTGGCCAGCACCTGCAAGCCACCCGGCCCCTGGGTCTTGGGTTCTACCATGCTGCGCAGGGTGTCGAGTTCCGGCTGGATGCCCATCGAATTCGCCAGGACATCGTTGTCGTTCATGCGGTCGGTGGCGTCGAGCAGGATTTCCATGTCAAAACTCTCCGGTTCCACCGCCACACCTTGCGCCACCCGCGCGGTCTCGCTGGGCAGCGCGAAGTCGTAGCCGCCGCGCGTGGCCGGGGTCGAACCCAGGGTGAGGGTGATGGAACGGTTGCGGGTCAGGCTCTGCGGATTGAAGTCGAACGCCAGCACCAGCGGCGGCAGTGAGAGCGCGTATTCGACCAGGAAGCCTTTGATGGGGGAGAGCATGGCCGTTTACCCCTGCCTATGCCGTAGGTTGGGCAAAGCGCAGCGTGCCCAACGTATCACCGTGATGTTGGGCACGCTACGCTTTGCCCAACCTACGAAAACCGTCATTTCCCTCCTCCTTGCTGAATCGCCGCGCCGATGGCTCCAGCAATACTGTCAGCGATGGCACGGTCGGAACGGCGCGCGTCCACCCGTACCGGGCCGACGCCGATCTGGGCGACCTGCCCGCCGGGCAGGCCTTCCTGGCGCGCCAGGGACTCGCCGACCAGGCGGCCGATGCGTTGCGCGCGGGCTTCGAAGCCGGCCGGCAGGCGCAGCTTGAGTTGGCCGATTTCAGTTGTCATCGAGTAACTCCCGAGGCAGATGGGCGGCCAGGAGGCCGAGATCCTGCGCCGCAATTTCGCGGCCTTCCTTGGCCAGTTCGCGCCACAGGGCGTGGGCGATGTGGGGCAGGCCGATGCTGCCGCCCTGCCCCGCCGCCAGATAGGCGGCATGCAGGGCGGCGTTGCGGATGCCGCCGCCGGTGAGCGCCACGGCGTTGCCCAGGAATACCGGGTCCACCGCCACATCCAGCGGCGCGCGCGGTGGCAGCAGGCGGCGCCAGAGTTCGGCGCGGGAAGCGGCATCTGGGCGGGGAAATTCGACCACCATCTGAAAACGCCGGGTGAAGGCGGAATCGAGCTGTTTACGCAGGTTGGTGGTGAGGATGCAGGGGCCGTCATGCGCTTCGATGCGGGTGAGCAAATGGCTGACTTCCATGTTGGCGTAGCGGTCGCGCGCTTCCTTGACCTCGCCGCGTTTGGAAAACAGGGCGTCGGCTTCGTCGAACTGCAACACCATCGGCTGGCCGTGGGCGGCGTCGAACAGGCGGTTGAGGTTTTCCTCGGTCTCGCCCACGTATTTGCTGACCAGGCGGCCGAGATCGACGCGATACAGGCGCCAGCCCAGGGCATGGGCGATGACGCTGGCGGCGAAGGTCTTGCCTGTGCCGGAAGGGCCGGCGAAGAGGGCCACCGGCCCGCCCACCTTCTGGCCGCCCCACTGCCCGACCACGGTATCGCGCTGATCGATCCAGAGCAGGAATTCGCGCAGCATGGCGAGGCGACTGGCCGGCAGAACCAGGTCATCCCAGCTTGCCGCCAGATCGACGGCGACGGCGCCGGGCGGCGGCGGCACATCCAGCGGGCGCCCAGTGAGTCGGGCGACCAGCCAGGGTTCCGGGGTGATCGGCCGATAGGGGTCGTCCTGATCCACTCGCAACAGGCGGCGACGGCGCAGGGCGGCGCCCGGCTCCAGGGCGCGGCGCAGTTGTTCCGACTGCGCGGCGTCGAGCGCCAGCAGTTCCTGAATCAGGGAGCGGGTGGCCCAGGGCTGCGCCGCCCCTGCTTGCAGGTTCTGGAATGACCAGCCCAGGCGCGGCTCCAATTCCGGCCCCAACGCGCAGGCGAGGATGTCGTATTCGATATGGGAAAGCCCGAAACCCAGCGTGGTTTCCCAGGCGCCCTCGGGTACGCGCAGCGCTTCCACCTCGGCTTGCAGCTCGCGCAGACGGGTGATTTCCGCCTCCCCCACCGCCTCGCCCTGGCGGTTGCGCGACAGGCACCAGACCAGGAAATCCAGGCGCCGCCACTCCGCGTCGAGGGCGGCGACCAAGGGGATGTTGGGGAGCGGGGCGTTCATGCTTGCAGCCTCATGTAGCGCCGGCGCCTCGCCGGCGAGGCGCCGGCGCTACA
>JAUXXW010000062.1 GCA_030684775.1 Pseudomonadota bacterium | reverse complement strand
CCTGCCCTTGACCCGGCTACGGGGCTGGCGTTTGTTGCCTCACCAGAGGGTGTAAACGACTCAATCAGTTGCTGCATCAGGTCTCGGGCTCGGAACAGCGGCCAGCTGCGGACGGGGACATAATCACACGGGATGCAACAGATAGATGCCACGCAATAAATGTCAGGCACATGAAAACAGAATGGACTTCACCCGTTCGTTCAAGCGCTTTCGTTCGTTCTCGTTATGTGCCAATAGATCGTGGGCCCAGAGTTTTGTTTCGTCGCGAAAACATTCTGCCGCCAGAGCTTTTCCGATATTCTCAAGCGAATCTCCATATTGCTTCTTGAGCGGTTCTGGTTCGTTCCTCGTTCCCAACAGATAAACCCGATCCTGGACATCATCCGGAATGCCCTGGCGGAAATACGCCATCCTGTCTGTGACCTTTCCATCAAAATCGATGAGCAACACGAGATAGCGATTTTGGTATTTTCGAAGGCCATCAACGTGAGTCTTGAGAAAATCTTCCCGTACTTTTGACCATCCTCCCGACGAACTCAAGACCTGAATATTGCGCGCTTTCACATTGGGGTCGAGTAAAAAACCGTTGGCAATATCACGATTTGCGTTGTCCTCGACTAGCACAAGCACATGTGGCTTATAGGCATTGATACCCATAGTTATAACTCGCCACACAACAACGACTGTATTACATCAGAGTTCAGGGCTAGCTCGGTTAGCGGCCGAAGTTGAGCGGGTTCCATGTGGCTTCTTCGACTCAACACCCATGTATTTTCGTTTGAAAACTTGCGAATCGCTTCTTCATTGTGCGTCGTCATGATGATCTGACCATTCTGTTCGAAAGCCCGGCGCAAATGCAGAATAAAATGCCCAACCTCCGCGAGCGAGAGGTAATTATCAGGTTCATCCCAGAAGCAAAAAATAGGGCCGTAAGTCTGATTTGCCGCGACGATGATTGAACACAGGAAGAAACATTTCTCACCATCTGACAACTCATCAAAGTTCAATGACAAGCTTCCAGCTTCCTCTGCATAGTGAACAACAAGACGCTTGCTTTCTTTACCCAAAGGTTCGTATCTAAAATATTTCAAATCAGGCATTACCTCGGAGAGATAGGAGGTAATTGCGGTATATGCCGCCGGGTATTGCCCAAGCAAGCCCGCCAACCAATCCACCACATTGCCTCCCCTCGTCGTCGGCCATAGAGACTCCTCTGTGGACTCCCCGAGCATGAGTTGAGGAATCGGGGCGAGAACAACCATTTGCGCCAACCAAGTCTTGAAGATGTGTACAGGGTCGTTCTCGGATTGCACTTGAATCAGCGGTAATGAAATAAGATGCCAGTCCATCAAGAAACGTGCGTCCCCCGACGTACCATTCACCTTCCGCAGCGACACCTGCGCCAGTTCACGCACGTACACAGGCTCGCCCTCAACTTCCAGCCATTCTTCCACCACCCTTAACTCTTTAAATTTCTCAGGCAACTCCAGGGCCAACGAGTAATGGTATTTTTTTTCTTGTATCAGTACTTCCAGCTCAAACCGCATTGGCAATCCAGTCTGCGCCGATAAAAAATCTCTTAGATCGATAAGATGGCCGACACGATTTATTCCACGCCCAATTCCTTGGAATACCAGTAATGCCTTGGCTATGGACGTCTTGCCCGCTCCGTTCTTTCCAATCAGAAGAGACGAGTGCTTGCCTTCGGGCTTCAGTTCAAAGTTCTGAAAGCACTTGAAATTGTGAATATATAAACGTTGCAACATGAGGAGATCACTTTGATTGGTTTCGGATGACTTGGCCTTCGAGGGACCGTCGGAGTCGCATGGAATAAAATAAATGCAAATTCACACAGGCCAGTGACAAATTCCGCCAATCTTGCCGCGAAATGTAGTTCTCGATCATGTGGCGGGTCATTCCATCAATTCCCCGCCAATATGCTCATTACCGCCATGCGCACGGCGATACCGAAAGTGACTTGCGCCAGGATCACCGACTGCGGGCCGTCGGCGACTTCGGAGTCGATTTCCACGCCCCGGTTCATCGGGCCGGGGTGCATGACGATGGCGTCGGGTTTGGCGTGGCGCAGTTTCTCGGTGGTGAGGCCCCAGTGTTTGTAGAACTCGCCGGCGGAGGGCAGGCGGGCGCCCTGCATACGTTCGTTCTGCAGGCGCAGCATCATCACCACGTCGACATCCTTCAGGCCCTGTTCCATGTTGTGATGGACGTGCACGCCGAGATTGCCGACGTCGCGCGGCAGCAGGGTTTTCGGTGCGATCACGCGCACTTCCGGGCAGCCCAGGGTGGTGAGTCCGTGGATCTGCGAACGCGCCACACGCGAGTGCAGCACGTCGCCGACGATGGCTACGCGCAGATTGTGGAAGTCGCCCTTGAAGTGGCGGATGGTGAACATGTCGAGCAGGCCCTGGGTGGGGTGGGCGCAGCGGCCGTCGCCGGCATTCACCACGCTGATGTGCGGCGCCACATGGCGGGCGATCAGGTGGGCGGCGCCGGCGGCGGCGTGGCGCACCACGAACATGTCGGCGTGCATGGCCGAGAGGTTGGCCACGGTATCGAGCAGGGTCTCGCCCTTGCTCTGCGAGGAGGCGTTGATGTTGAGGTTGACCACATCCGCCGACAGCCGCTTGGCGGCGATCTCGAAGGTGGTGCGGGTACGCGTGGAGTTCTCGAAGAAGATGTTGAACACCGCCTTGCCGCGCAGCAGCGGCACCGACTTCACTTCGCGCTCGCCCACCGCGACGAAGGAGGCGGCGGTATCCAGGATTTGCGTGAGGATGCGCGCGGGCAGGCCGTCCAGGCTCAACAGGTGCTTGAGGCGGCCATCCTCGGTCAGTTGCAGATTGTTTTTCATGCGCGTTGATTGATCTTGAAGTCCAGTGCGCCATCCTCGGCGCGGATGAGGGCGATGTTCTCGTGTTCCGCCAGTTCCAGATGGGCACCGACGAAGTCCGGGCAGATCGGCATTTCCCGGCCGCCCCGGTCCACCAGCACCGCCAGGCGAATCGACGCCGGACGGCCGTAATCGAACAGGATGTTCATGGCCGCGCGGATGGTGCGGCCGGTATGCAATACATCGTCGATGAGCAGGACGCGGCGATCTTCCATGTCGAACGGAATGTCCGAGGGCTTCACCTGTGGATGCAGGCCGATGCGGGAGAAGTCGTCGCGGTAGAAGGAGATGTCGAGCACACCGCGCGGCAGGTCACGCCCGAGGCGTTCGGCCAGGGCGTCCATCACCCAGACACCTCCGGTGTGGATGCCGACCAGGGCCAGGTCCGGCCCCAGTGTGGGAGAAAGCTGGTCCGCCAGGCGGGCGATGAGTTGTTCAGGCGTGGGCAGTGGCATGGTCGTTGGCGACATGATCGAAATGGTCCTGCAGGATTTGTTGGGCCGCTACGCTGTCTTCCACCCGTTTGCGCCCGGCCGCGTTGACGCCGGCCTCGCGCAGGCGGGCATCGGCTTCCACGGAGGTGAGGCGCTCGTCGACCAGGGTGACGGGCAGATTGAAACGGCCATTGAGCTGGTTGGCGAAACGGCGCGCGCGCCGGGTCAGATCGTGTTCCTCGCCGTCCAGCGACAGCGGCAGGCCGGCCACCAACTGGCTCGGGCGCCACTCGTCGATGAGCGCGGCAATGCGCGCGAAACGCGGGTCGTTGGCTTCGCCGCGAATCACTTCCAGCGCGTGCGCCATCCGGGTTTCCCAGTCGCCCACGGCGACACCGATCTTGGTGGTGCCGAAATCGAAGGCCAGGACGGTGCCCCGGTTCATGCGTGCCCGGCTTCGTCCGAAAGCATGGACAGGTCGATGCCCAGCAACTGCATGGCCGCGTTCAGGCGCGCGGCGGCGGGGTAGCCGAAGATCACTTGCGGGTCGGCGGGCACAGACAGCCAGGCGTTCTGCTTGATCTCGTCCTCCAGTTGCCCCGGCCCCCAGCCGGCATAACCCAGGGTCACCAGAATCTCGGCAGGGCCTTCGCAGCGAGCGGTGGCTTCCAGGATGTCCTTGGACGTGGTCAGCCCGACGCGATCATTTACCGACAACGTGGAACTCCAGGTGCCCACCGGCCGGTGCAGCACGAAGCCGCGCTCTACCTGCACCGGGCCGCCGTAGTAGACCGACGCCTGCTTCAGGTGTTCGTCGGTCAGATCAAGGCCGATCTGGCTGAACAGGCTCTCCAGGTTGAGCTCGATAGGGCGGTTCACCACCACGCCAAGCGCCCCCTGTTCGCCGTGATCGCAGATATAGGTCAGCGTGCCGGAGAAGTTGGGGTCCATCATCTTGGGCATGGCGATCAGAAAATGGTCGGTGAAATTGGCGTTGTCCATGTGGGGTATCCGGGTTGAGCGGCGATTGTAACCCTGCCCGACGGCGGCCAGAATCGGCCGAATGGTTCCGCCTTCACCTGGTTTTCCCGCCGCGCGGGCATGCACCTTGATTGGCGGAGAAATCCCCCCCAGCCCCCCTTTGGGAAAGGGGGGAGCGGAGACAGGTCAGCGATTGCTTCCCGACACCAGCCGGTATTCGTACAGCCGGCATTCCAGCGGGCCGTTGAACAGCGGCGTGCGGCGGTTGGCGCTGAGGCCGATGGACTTGGGAAAATCGGGGTCACCGGAAATCATGCAGGCGGTCCAGCCGGGGAAGTGTTGTTTCAGGTTGTCGCCGACCGCGTGGTAGAAGGCGACCAGGTCGTCTTCGCTGCCGAGGCGCACGCCGTAGGGCGGGTTGCTGACGATCATGCCTTCCGGCACCGGCGGGTCGACGTTGAGGAAGTCGGCTTCCATCAGACGCACGCAGTCAAACACGCCGGCGGCTTTGAGGTTGAGGCCGGCGGCGCGCACCATCATGGGGTCGATGTCGGAGCCGAAGATCGCCAGCGGCTCGGGTTCCCGCGCTTCCGCCTGGGCAGTCTTGCGCAGACGTTGCCACTCGACCATGTCGAAATTGGCCAGGTTCTCGAAGGAGAAGTGGCGATTGATGCCGGGCGCGATGTTGAGCGCGATCAGCGCCGCTTCCAGGAGGATGGTGCCGCCGCCCATCATGGGGTCGTAGAGCGGGATGTCCGGGGTCCAGCCGGACAGTTTCAGCAGCCCGGCCGCGAGGTTTTCGTTGAGCGGCGCGGGAGCGGCTTCGACCCGGTAGCCGCGCCGGTTGAGCGGGCTGCCGGAGAGGTCGAGATAGAGGGTGAATTTCTCTTCGGACAGGAACAGGGTGATGGGCACCTGCGGGTCGCGGGTTTCCACACTGGGACGTTCGCCGATGGCGGCGCGGAAGCGGTCGCACACCGCATCCTTGATCCGCAGGGTGACGAAGTTGAGGCTTTTCAGCGGGCTGGACTTGCCCACGGTGGTGACGGCGATCGTGCGCGAGACGTCGAACAGGCCGGGCCAGTCGAGCGACATGGCGACTTCATAGAGATCGTCCTCGTTGCGATAGTGGCCATCGGCCACCTGCCAGAGGACGCGAATCGCCAGGCGGCTCCACAGGTTGACCTTCCAGGCCAACGTCATGTCTCCCAGGAAGATCACCCCGCCGCGCGCCGGCATCTGGTCACCGGCGCCAATATCCGCCAACTCGCGCGCCAGCTCATCTTCCAGGCCGCGCGGGCAGGAGACGAAGAAGCGATGCCGCTCTCCCCTCCCCCCCCGGGGGAGGGGCCGGGGGGGAGGGGGCGCGTTTCTCTCCGTCTGGGCGCGTGGCCTGGAGTCAGGGGAGGCGAACTTTCCCTCCGGCCTCGGCTTGCGCGGCTTCGCGGCCGGCCTATCCTGCTGCCCCGTGTTCGCGTCAGGTTCAGGCGGGCGCGGTTTGTTGCCGGCACGCCGGTCGCCCAGCTTGGGGCGGAACTTGGATGGCGTGGCTGACTCTTTGGTAGCCTCGACAGGGCGCTTCAGCGCAATTTTTGGACGATCGGAGTTGGATGATGACAAGGGAAGAATTCCTCAAAAAACTGAAGCCCAGCCCGGTGACCATGATCCTGATCGGGCTGATCGTATACCTGTGGTTTCGCCCCCCGGCCTGGGTGACGGAACAAAACCAACCGGTGCCGGAAGTGCCGGTACAGGCGGGCAAATACCTCTCCGATCTGCATGGCAAGGTGCTGTTGGTGAATTTCTGGGGCACCTGGTGCCCCTACTGCCGCCACGAAATGCCGGCCATGCAGGCGTTCTACGAGGCCAACCAGTCGCGCGGGTTCGAGATTGTCGCCTACAGCCTGGATAAAACCCAGGCCGAGGTGGATGCCTACATGCGAACGGAGGGTTATACCTTCCCCGCGCCATTGGCGACCACACAGATCATGGAGGCCTTCGGCGGGGTGGATCGAGTGCCGCTGTCCTTCGTGGTGGACCGCGACGGCATGATCCGGCATCGCATCGCCGGCCAGGTACACAGGGGGCGGCTGGAAAAACTGATCGAGCCGTTGTTGCAGCGGTAGGAGCGGACCGAGTCCGCGATAGTCCGAGAGAGCCCTATTCGCGGACGGGGTCCGCTCCTACCTCGCTGAGCAGCTTGTCCATCTCACGCCGGAAATAGACGAAATCCATTTCCGGGCAGGGGCCGCCGAGTCGGGTGATGACGGCCGAAATCTGGCCGCGATGGTGGGCGTAGTGGGTATACAGGTGAGTCAACGCGTCCCGCACCCACATACCGCGCGGTTTGCCGTCGCTGCCGGAAAAACTCATTTCCGCCTCGAAAAACGCCTCCGGCTGTTCATCCAGCCAGGTTTGCAACTTGCGCGTCTCGCGTCGCAGGGACTGTTTCAACTCACGAAAATCGGGATGGTGGATCAGCCGATAGTTCACTTCCAGGTTCTCGCCCCGCATCCGCGCCAACCAGACCTGGCTGACCAGCAGCAGATGATCGACCGTGTGGTGGATGCTTTTGAAATACAGCCCCTGATCGCTGTCGATGACCTCTTCTTGCATATGGTCCAGGGAACTGAACAGCACCTCGTTGGCCCAGTGCTGGTAGTCGGCGAGTACGGTGAAATGCGATTTCCAGGAATACATGGCGGTCTCTTTTTTGTTCCGGATGGGACGAACTATAGCGACGCAGCGACGTAGGTTGGGCAAAGCGAAGCGTGCCCAACATCGCGGCGGTTCGTTGGGCACGCTTCGCTTTGCCCAACCTACGGCGCCATGCCGCGAAATCACGAGCACTATATCTAGTGGGTGTGTGTGACAACCCGATAAGCACGGGGCGAACTATAGCTGCGGTGGCATCGCCGGCGGCTGGATGGCCTTCATTCTTCGACCACCTTCACGGCGGGCGCCGGTTTCTCCCAGATCAGGCGGCCACTCAGCGCGCGGGTGGCGCTGACACCGCCGTCGGCGGCGATGAACAAGACTTCGCCGATGCCCATTTTTCCCGCCAGCCGCCGCCAGTCGTCCGGCCCGGCGATGAACAGGGGCTTGCTGGCAACGTCCGACAACGTGCCGGCGTGCGCGCCCCGCGCGATCACCGTCACGGCCTGAGTCTGGTCCGCCGGCCAGCCGCTGCGCGGGTCGATCAGATGGCAATAACGTTTGCCGTTCACTTCGAAGAAACGCTGATAGTCGCCGGAAGTGCCGATGGCTTCGCCGTCATGCAATTCCAGCATCGCCAGGGCGCCGGCACGGCGGGGATGCTGGATGCCCACCTTCCACGCCTGGCTCCCTTTCTTCCCCAGCGCCAGGATGTTGCCGCCGATGTTGATCAGCGCATTGTTCACCCCCTGGCTTTTCAGATAGGCCGCCGCCAGATCCAGCGCATAGCCCTTGGCATAACCGCCCAAGTCCAGGCGCAGCGCCGGATTACCGGCCTCCAGCATGACGCCGGTGATCTTGAGCTCGGACATGCGCGGGTTGCCCTGTACCAGGCGCGCGACTTCTTTCGGGTCTGGCAGGCGCGGCTCGAAACTACCGGAATGAAACCCCCACAGCCGCACCAGATTGCCGATGGCCGGATTGAACAGTCCCTCGGACGCCTCCGACAAACGCGCGGCATCCGTCAGGATCGGAATCAGGCCGGGCGGCAGCGCGATACGGATGGGTGCCTGCTGCGTCGCCAGGGCAAACAAACCGTTGAGACGTTCCAGCGAGCCCGGCTGCCAGGCATGCAGGGTCTGGTGCATTTCGTCGAAATCGCGCAGCACCTGATCGGTGACCCGCCGCGCCTTGTCCCGCTCCTCGCCGTATATGGTGATTTCCACCAGGGTGCCGAATACATATGACTGCTGCTTGTGGATGCGCTCACCGCAGCCGGTGAGGAACACGCCCGCGCAGAGCGCCACCAGGATGAGGCGTAGGTTGGGCAAAGCGCAGCGTGCCCAACATCCCGTGTGCTTGTTGGGCACGCTGCGCTTTGCCCAAGCTACTAGATCACTCACCTCTTACCTCTCGTTCCAGCGCATCCATGAACATCCCCGCCACATTGAAGCCGGTCTGCTGGGTGATTTCCTGGAAGCAGGTGGGGCTGGTGACATTCACCTCGGTCAGGCAATCACCAATCACATCCAGGCCGACCAGCAGAAGACCGGCGTCCTTCAGCTCCGGCCCCAGGGCGCGGGCGATTTCCCAGTCGCGTTCCGAAAGGGGTTGCGCGACGCCGGTGCCACCGGCCGCCAGGTTGCCGCGCGTTTCACCCTCGGCGGGAATGCGCGCCAGGCTGTACGGCACCGGTTGCCCGGCGATCACCAGGATGCGCTTGTCACCCGCCTTGATCTCCGGCAGGTAGCGTTGCGCCATCACGGTCTCGCGTCCGTATTGGGTGATGGTTTCCAGTATCGCGCCCAGGTTGGCATCATCCGGGCGCAGTCGGAACACCATGGCGCCGCCCATCGCATTCAGCGGCTTCACCACGATGTCGCCCTGCTCGGCGAGAAACTCGCGGATCAGATCGGCGTGGCAAGTCACCAGCGTAGGCGCGATGTAGCGCGGATAGCGCGCGATCGCCAGTTTCTCGTTGTAGTCACGCAAGGCGCGCGGCGAGTTGAACACCCGCGCGCCCTGCCGCTCGGCCATTTCCAGCAACCAAGTGGCGTAGAGATAGGCCTGATCGAAGGGCGGATCGGTGCGCATGATGACCGCGTCGAATGAAGCCAGATCGTGCCACTCCGCCTCACCGCGCTCGAACCAGGGCGTCGTGCGCGTGCTCCCCCCTTTTTCAAAGGGGGGCTGGGGGGGATTTTCGGAGGTTCCGCCGCCGCTGCGCGCATGCAAATCCCCCCTGCCCCCCTTTGGAAAAGGGGGGAGAGAAACCCGGTGCGTGCGCCCCACCACCCACTCCGCCTTCCACACCAGGTCGCTCGCCAGCATCGCGTTGATTGCGTGGCCGCGCCGGGCCGCCTCGACCATCATGGCGTAGGTGGAATCCTTGTAGGTCTTGAAGGTTTCCAAGGGGTCGGCGATGAAGAGGAGGTTAAGAGGCGTGGTCATTTTTTGTCAGCCAGTGGAATTCGGTCTGGTTGCGCGTTCCAAAACGGCAACCGGCATATACAAACATAAGGGATTGTCCTCGCAGGCCTGGAAACCCAGCCCCGCATAAAACGCGCCGGCTTTCTCGTTCTTGGCATCCACCACCACCGCGTACAACCCGACACGGTGAGAAAACTCCAGCGCCAGATTGAGCGCGAAAGCGAGCAAATCCTGGCCGATGCCTTGCCCTTGATGTGTCCGACTCACCGCCAGGCGGCCGATGCGCAGCATGGGCACCGGGTAGCGAGGTAGCTTCAGGTGCGCGGGCAGCTTGTTGGTCGCCACCTGGCCGGCGCTGACTGTGACGAAACCCAGCACGGACGCACCCACCTCGCTCACCGCCACATAGGTTTTGCCGAAGCCGCGACGCTGTTGTTGTCCGGCCTGGCGCAGCAGGAAATCGTTGAGCGCGGGCTCGCCGCAATCGAAGCCATCGCGGCAGTGCCGCGCGTTCAGCAACTCGATGCGCACCATGTTCAGCGCCGCGACATGAGCTTCTGTAGGGCTTCATTGGGTTGTGGCGGGTTTTCGCAGGTGGCGATGAAAGCGTCGAAATCGCGCTGGGAAAGTACCAGCGTGTCGTTGTCCGCGACCACTCGGCGCGCGGCTTCATAGGCGTTTTGCAGCATGAAGCCGGACACCGTGGTGCCCATCAGCGCGGCGGCGCGTTCGATCAGTGCCTTGGCTTCTGGGCTGGTGCGCAGGTTGATGCGGGCGGAATCGGTGGTGGCGGTGGGCATGACATGTCTCATGTGGAAAAGCCGCGAAATTGTACGTCAATATGACATACACCTCATCCGGCGCTCTGTTCCGGGTCCGTTTTCTCCAACTCGATCGCCGCCGCCAGCGCGGCCAGGCGGGCGAGGACGCCGTAGGTGTAGAAACGGTTCATCGGGGCATCGGGGCGGGCGCCGCAGTCGCAGAAGCTGCCGCTCTGGTCGAAGGCCAGCGGGACGAAGTGCATACCGGGGGCGTTGAGGTTTTCATCGACGCGGCGGCCGGTGTGGACGCGGTAGAAACCGCCGATGACGAAGTGGTCGATCATGTAGACCACCGGTTCGGCGACGGCTTCGTTGAGGCTTTCATAAGTCGGCACGCCTTCCTGCACCAGCACCTGGGTGACCGACAAGCCCTCCTTCACCACCCCCATCTTGTTGCGTTGTTTGCGGTTGAGGTCGCGCACGTCGTCCGGCGATTTCACGGTCATGATGCCCATGCCGTAGGTGCCGGCATCGGCCTTGACGATGACGAAGGGGTCGCGGTCTATGCCGTGCTCGCGGTATTTCACGCGGATTTTTTCCAGCATCGCGGCGACATGGTCGGCCAGGCATTCCTCGCCCTCGCGCACCTGGAAATTCACCTCGCCGCACAGCGCGTGGTAGGGGTTAATCAACCAGGGGTCGATGCCGATGAGGCCGGCGAAGTCGTGCGCCACCCCGTCATAGGCGGCGAAGTGCTTGGATTTGCTGCGTGTCGCCCAGCCGGCATGAAGCGGCGGCAGCATGGTCTGGCTGGGGTCGAGTCCTTGCAGGATGGCGGGCGCGCCGGAAGTCAGGTCGTTGTTGAGCAGGATCGAGCAGGGGTCGAAGCTTGTCCCGGACTCCGATCCGGGACCCAGTCTTAAGCGGTTGCCCTCGCGCCGAACCGGTTCCAGGGTGAGCCGGCCACCGTCCGGCAGGTCCAGCACCAGGGGTTCCACCAGATCCGGAATCAGGCTGCCGATACGCACCGTCAGACCGGTCTTGGTGATGATGTCGGCCAGCGCCGCGACGTTCTGCAGGTAATACAGATTGCGCGTGTGATTCTCGGGAATGATGAGAAAGCTGCGCGCGTCGGCGCACATCTTTTCCACCGCCACCTGCGCCGCCTGCACCGCCAGCGGCAGGAAATCGGGGTTCAGGTTGTTGAAGCCGCCGGGGAACAGATTGGTATCCACCGGTGCCAGTTTGAAGCCGGCGTTGCGCAAATCCACCGAACTGTAAAACGGCGCGGGATGCGCCAGCCACCGCAGGCGCAGCCAGTGTTCGATATCGCCCTGCGCTTCGATGAACTGGCGTTCCAGTTCCAGCAAGGGGCCGGTCAGTGCGGTGGTGAGGTGGGGAACCATGTTCGAGGCGGGTATACCGAGGTGCCGCCAGTTTAGTGTGTCGGCCGGGTTGGCGTGAAACAAGCTGCCATGGCTAAAGTCCTCGGTGAATCCGCCGATAAACAGGCATTCCAACAATCCCCGGGAAACTCGCCATGAGCCGACTCGCCACGCTGTCCGTGCAGGCAAAAATCGTCGTCGCCATCGCGCTGATCTTTATCGCCGTTCTCGCCACCGCCACGCTACTGATCGGAAACAACGAACGCGCCTGGGCCTTGCAGATCGGCCAGGAAAAAGCGAGAGATGCCGCCCTTTCCTATTTCGACGGCGTCAACACGCTGATGCTGACCGGCAGCATGGCGCAGCAGGAAAGCCTGCGCGGCAAATATCTGGCCATGCCCGGCGTGCGCGACATCGGCATCGTGCACGCACCCGGCGTGCTCGACGGCGTCAGCCCCCGCCAAGCGCCACCGCGTGACGACCTGGAACGGCGCGCCATCAAGGGTGAGCAGATCGTCGAGATCGGCGCGGATGCCAAAGGGCGTTTCGTCACCTACCTGGCGCCCTTGCCAGCGAGCGAGAACCATCTCGGCACCAACTGCCTGAGTTGCCACCAGGTGGCGCCCAATACCGTGCTCGGCGCCGTGCGCGTCACTTATTCCCTGAACGAGCTGGATGCCGCCTCGCGCCATAACCTGCTATTGGTGGCCGGGCTCAATCTGCTGCTCTCCCTGCTCGGCATCGCCCTGGTGATCGTCCTGTTGCGCGGCATCGTCATCAAACCCCTGCTCGCCATGCGCAATACCATGCAAGACATCGAGCGGAACGCCGACCTGGGCCGCCGTCTCACGGCCACTTCCGGCGACGAAGTGGGCGCCCTGGCGCAGGCCATCAACAGCATGCTCGACAAGTTCGGCGCCAGCCTGGGGCTGGTCGCCGAAACCTCGGGACACCTGTCCGGCGCGGCCGATCGGGTTTCCTCCGTTTCCCTGCTCACCGCCGAGGCGGCCAGCCAGCAACTGCACGCGGCGGAGGAAACCAGCCACTCCATCGGCCACCTCAAGAGCATCGCCGCCGAGGCGGAAGTGGACGCCGCGAAAACCGCCGAAGCCTCCGTGGCCGCCGACCAGGAGGCCGGCAACAGCACCCAGATGACGCGTGAAGCCATCTCCGGCATCCTCGGCCTGGTACAGGAAATCGGCCGGGCCGGCACAGTGATCGAAGCCCTGGACCAGCGCAGCCAGGAGGTCAGCCATGTGCTGGAAGTCATCAAGGGCATCGCCGAACAGACCAATCTGCTGGCGCTCAACGCCGCCATCGAAGCCGCCCGCGCCGGTGAGATGGGACGCGGCTTCGCGGTGGTGGCGGACGAAGTGCGCAAACTGGCGAATCTGTCGCACCAATCCACCCGCGACATCGAAGACATCGTCACGCAACTCCGCCAGGAAGCGCGGCAGGCGGTGCAGGTGATGGCCGCCGCGCAAACCAGCGCCGCCGGCCACAGCCGGCAACTGGAAGACTCGGTGGCGGGGCTCGACCGTATCGCCACCCGGGTCGCCGACATCCGCGAACTCAACGCCCACATGGCGAAGTCGGTGCGCACCCAGGGTGAGCTGACCGACGCGGTCGATCAGCGCATGGCCAGCATCGGCCAGATCGCCCGGCGCACCGCCAATGAAGCGGTGGAAACCCGTGGCGTCAGCGAAGAACTGGTCAGTCTGGCGCGGCGGATGAACGAGCTGGTTGGGCAATTTCGTTTGCGCTGATAGCCGCTCCGGCCCGAGCTGCGGTCAAGAAACGCCCCACAACCCATTGATTCCGTAGGGTGCGCCGTGCGCACCGTTGAAGTGGATCGGTGCGCGCGGCGCACCCTACATGGGTTTCTTTTCCGCGAGCCGATTACTTCGCGACCAAGCGCAAACGCCACGCGCTTGCCGCAAGCCCGGCAAATCAATCTACGCAACGAATCGCGAACTTCGGGAATATCCATTGGATAAACCTCCTACCAAGGTCTGTAATGGACGCACCTGTTCACACCGCAGGTTCGTGAACCCACAGAGGAGATCACCATGAGCAAGAAACTCACCACCAACGCCGGCGCGCCGGTACCCGATAACCAGAACGTGCTGACCGCGGGCCGACGCGGCCCCATGCTCTTGCAGGACGTGTGGTTCCTGGAAAAGCTGGCCCACTTCGACCGCGAGGTGATTCCCGAGCGGCGCATGCACGCAAAGGGTTCCGGCGCCCACGGCACCTTCACCGTCACCCACGACATCAGCCGCTACACCCGCGCCAAACTGTTTTCCGAGATCGGCAAGCAGACCGAAGTATTCGCGCGCTTCTCGACGGTGGCCGGCGAGCGCGGCGCGGCGGACGCCGAGCGCGACATCCGCGGCTTCGCGGTCAAGTTCTATACGGAAGAAGGCAACTGGGACATGGTCGGCAACAACACGCCGGTGTTCTTCCTGCGCGACCCGCTCAAGTTTCCCGACCTGAACCACGCCGTGAAGCGTGACCCGCGCACCAATCTGCGCAGCGCGAAGAACAACTGGGACTTCTGGACGCTGCTGCCCGAGGCGCTGCACCAGATCACCATTCTGATGAGTGATCGCGGCCTGCCGGCGACCTATCGCCACATGCACGGCTTCGGCAGCCACACCTTCAGCTTCATCAACGCCAAAAACGAACGTTTCTGGGTGAAATTCCACTTCAAGTCGATGCAGGGCATCAAGAATCTGACCGACGCCGAGGCGGAGGCGATCATCGGCAAGGATCGCGAGAGCCACCAGCGCGACCTCTACGACGCCATCGAGCGCGGCGATTTCCCGAAATGGAAGTTCGCGGTGCAGGTGATGCCGGAAGCCGACGCGGCGAAAGTGCCCTATCACCCCTTCGACCTGACCAAGATCTGGCCGCACAAGGACTATCCGCTGATCGAGGTCGGCGTCCTGGAACTCAACCGCAACCCGGAGAACTACTTCGCCGAGGTCGAACAGGCCGCCTTCAACCCGGCCAACGTGCCGCCCGGCATCGGCTTCTCGCCGGACAAGATGTTGCAGGGGCGGCTGTTCTCCTATGGCGACGCGCAGCGTTACCGTCTCGGCGTCAATCACCAGCAGATCCCGGTCAACGCGCCGCGCTGCCCCTTCCACAACTACCATCGCGATGGCGCCATGCGGGTCGATGGCAACCACGGCTCCACCCTGGGCTATGAGCCGAACAGCGCCGGCGAATGGGCCGAGCAGCCGGATTACGCCGAACCGCCGCTGAGCCTGGAAGGCGCGGCCGACCACTGGAATCAGCGCGAGGACACCGACTACTACTCGCAGCCCGGCAACCTGTTCCGCCTGATGACGCCGGCGCAGCAACAAGTGCTGTTCGCGAACACCGGTCGTGGCATGGGTGATGCGCCGCGCGAGGTGAAAATCCGTCACATCGGCAACTGCCTGAAGGCGGACCCGGCCTACGGCAAGGGCGTGGCCGCCGCGCTGGGGATTCCGCTCGAAGAAGTGCCCGCGTAAACCTGATGTAGCGCCGGCTTCCAGCCGGCTGTTGTTAAAAGACGCCGGCAAGGATGCCGGCGCTACAAAGGCCCCCACAATATTTGTAAGGAATTTATTCGCGGCGCGACCAATCCATACCGAACCAACAAAAGGACACGACGATGCGCGCCATACGAATATTGAAAACCCTCTTGCTGACCCTTGGCCTGGGCGTTCTGGTCGGCGCCTGCGCCAAGAGTGAATCCGCCCCCCCGGCAGCGAAGGCGGCGACACCGAACGATGCCCGGCTCGACAGCATCGTGCTCGGCATGGGCTGTTTCTGGGGCGCGGAAAAGCGCATGGCGGAAATCCCGGGCGTGGTCGATGTCGAAAGCGGCTATGCCAATGGCGATATCGCCGGCACCTACCAGGCGGTGCTCGCCCACGAGCGCGCGGCGCGGCGCGGCGCGACGAGCAAGCGCAACCACGCGGAAGTGGTGAAGGTGCGCTTCGATCCCGCGCTCACCACGCTGGAAACCGTGCTGATCAAGTTCTGGCAAAGCCATGATCCGACCCAGGGCGACCGCCAGGGCAACGACATCGGCAGCAACTACCGCAGCGCCATCTATACGAACAGCGACGCGCAACAGGCCATCGCCCTGAAAACCCGCGATGCCTATCAACCCGCGTTGTTGAAAGCCGGATTCGGCGCCATCACCACCGACATCGCGCCGCTGAAGGCCTATTACGTCGCCGAGGACGATCATCAGGACTACCTGAAGAAGAACCCCAACGGCTATTGCGGCCTCGGCGGCACCGGCGTGAACTACCCGGGCGCGCAGGCAACCGCGAAAAGCGCGATGCAGCCGAAACTGGACGTCAAGGCGCTCGATTTCAATCGTCAATTGATCGTTTTCGAGGCCGAGGACTGCGCCTTTTGCAAACTGTTCAAGGCCGAGGTGCTCGACCACTGGCAATCCCCGGTCGCCGTGGCCACGACCCTGAACCCGAAGGCGCCGGGCGACTGGAAACTGGAAAAAGCCTTGTTCGCCACCCCCACCATCGTGCTGTTCGAAAAGGGCAAGGAAATCTCGCGCTACACCGGCTACAACGGCGAAAAAACGCGCTTCTGGAAGTGGCTGGGCTTCCATCTGCTCACCCCGGAACAGCAGCGGATCGCCTTCGAGGAGGGCACCGAGCGGCCCGGCACCGGCTCGCATCTCGATGAAAAACGCCCCGGCACCTTCGTCGACCCGATCACCGGCGCAGCCTTGTTCCGCAGCGACGCCAAATTCGACAGCGGCACCGGCTGGCCCAGCTTTTTCAACCCGGTCGCCGGCGCCCTCACCCTGCATGAAGACGTGAAGCTCGGGATGAAGCGGGTGGAAGTGCGTAGCGCCAGTTCCGGCATTCACCTCGGCCACGTCTTCGACGACGGCCCGCCACCGACCCACAAGCGCTACTGCATCAACGGCAACGTGCTGAAATTCGTGCCCGCCGAAGCGCGCTGAGGCGTGGCTGCGTTGAACACCGAAAAAACAACCGTTGCTTTTCAGGAAAGCCACGACACCACACATGGAAAACGGGCCGCCCGCGCGCAGGATAAAAAATCCCGGGTTGTCCATTGGCCGGACGCCCGCGCTACAGGCCTACTTTGGCCAATGGACAATCTCGGATAATCGGAACTTTCCGCAACCAGGGGGCCTCCCGTTCTGTGGGAGGGCTTGTCCGGAGGTGGCATACGCTGTAAGACACGTATGTATGCGGACAAACCGCACCCCGCTTTTTCCATTCCTGGAGTCCATGCATGACCAAGAAAATCATCACCCCCATCGCGCTGTTTTGCGCCACGCTGTTCATTCCCGGCACGGCGTCCGCTCTATGCGTCAAGGTTCCCGAGGCGAACCTGCGCCAGGGCCCCGGAATCCAGCATGAGAAAAGCTGGGAAGTGTTCAAGTACATGCCGTTCAAGAAGATCGGGCAGCAGGAAAAGTGGTTCCAGGTGGAGGATGTGGACGGCGACACCCACTGGATATACAGCCGACTGGTGACGGATGCCATGCAATGCGCCGTGGTGAAGGTAGACAACGCCAACGTGCGTAGCGGGCCGGGAACCAGTTTTGCAAAATCTCCGCTGAGCCCCGTGGGCAAATACTATTCCTTCAAGATCATCGAATCGAAAGGCGATTGGGTGAAGGTGCGGGACGAAGTCTTCAATGATGGCTGGGTGGCGAAATGGCTGCTCTGGGCACCGTAGCCGACGCCATCACCCTCCACCGCTCCCGCCGCACACGGGGCGTTGCAGCGCCTGATAGACCTCGCCCGTGTCCACATTCTGGATGAAGGCGCTCACGCCCAGATCGTCACGTTTCCAGTCCGCGCCCAGGCGAGGCCCGTCACCCGGTCGGCCAGCCTCAGGCAGAGCCAGATCCAGCCGCCCAGCAACAAGGCTTCGGCGCCAATGTAGGCCAGCAATACACCGCCATCCAGCCAGGTGAAGGCATCGTTCACCTCCGGGTAGCGCCGTAGGTTGGGCAAAGCGAAGCGTGCCCCCGCAAGGAGGACGCCGGATTCGTAGGCGCTGTAGCGCCAACGACTCCGCTGCCCAACGAACCGTCGCTATGTTGGGCACGCTGCGCTTTGCCCAACCTACGTCACTGCCGGTACTGGGTGAGTGTGTTAATTCGATGAACACGGTTCGGCCGTTACGGTCAGAACGTGATCTGGGCACGCAAGCCCAGGATGTGGGCCGCACCTGCCGCGCCATTGGCGCCGGAATGGCGGATGAACTGGTAGTCCGGACTGAGCTCGAACTGCGGGTTCACCCGCCAGCGGTAATACAACTCGGCCAATTGCTCTTCGCCGGAAGCGCTCCAGCCGAAGTCGGGGCCGCCCGCGCCGTCGGCATCCAGCGTCGCGGATTGCGTCTTGAACTCGTCCGAGGCGCGCAGCCAGCCGACGGCCAGACCGAGGCTGTCGGCGCCGCGTCCCCAGGCATTGCCGGTCACTTCTGCACCCAGCGTCAGTGCCCGGTCGAACTGCACCTGGCCTTTGCTGGACTGGCCGTAGCGGCCCCACAGCGCGAGGTTCTCGCTTACCCGCTGATCCACTGAGACGCCCCAGCCGGCCTGAGCTTCCGTGTTGGATTCGGCGGCATTGTTGAACGGGGTGGCGCGGCCGTTGTGCCAGAGGTAGGCGCGGTAATTGCCGTTGAGTCCTTCGAAAAACCGTTGCCGCGTCTCCGCCTGCGCGATGACGAAAGGCCGTTTCAAGCTGTCGTTGAATGCCGCGCCACCGCCGGAGCCGAACATGCCCATGGACACGCCCCAGCCGGTGGGTTTGAACTGGTCGTTCTGGTAAGCCAAACGCAAGCCCGGGGTGAAACCGTAGGCATCCAGCCCGGCGCCGCCGCCCGTATCCAGCAGCGGGTTGTGGACGAAGGCCAGGTTCATGAAGCGGGTCGTCTCGTCGTCCGCCGCCGTGTTCTGGTCGAAAAACAGGAAGGGGTCGATCTTGCCGAAGGTCACTTCCATGTGCCGCCGGCTCGCACTTAAAGGTTTTTCGTCAAGCGGCACCTGCAACTGGTACCAGGCCTGCGCCAAGATCGGCGAGGCATCGTCCGCCTGGCCGGCGCCGCCCAACTGAAAGGCGCTGGCATTGGTCGCCGAGAAAGTCGGATTGAGCCCGGCCAGGCCGTTGCCCTGGCCGGTGCGGAAATGGAAGAACAGGGCGCCCTCGTTCAGCCCGATGTGGCCGCCGGGCAGGCTCACCTGGGCATCGCCGCGCCAGGACAACTGGGTTTCCGCTTTGCCGTTGGCGTGCTGCGCCACGGTGGTGAACGACACCCCCGCCGCGATGCCTTCCAGCGCCTCCACCATGCGCGCCTGTTTCTGCATGCCCAGGGCCTGGAACTCCATCGCCTTGAGACGGGTGGCGATCTCCGGCTCGTTCTGCGACAGACGCTCACTGGCCAGGGCCTCCTCCATCCTGGCTTTGGCGCTCTCCAGTTGTCGCACGCGCGCTTCCAGCACCGCGCCGGCTGTCTGGCCGACCAGTTGCCGTTCAAGTTCGATGTTGCGTGCCTCCAGCCGGGCCAGGCGGTCTTGCAGATGCTTCAGGGCTTCCAGCATTTCCGAAGGCATTTCAGCCGCGCCGGCGGGGCCGCCGGCCAGCAGGGCCACAGCCAGGGCGATGACGGTTCTTTTCGCCATCTCAGTACCCGCCCTTCTTGCCGATGCCGGCGTAAACAAAGTCGTATTCCGTCGTGAACGGCTTGAACCACGGCCGCACGCCAGTCAAACGGTCGGTATGGCGGTGAAAGTGGTGGCCGGCGTGGTTGTCCAGGTCGTTGGGCGGCAGGATGGTGAACTTCAGCGTGTACCTGCCCGGCCCCATCAGTTTGATGTTGTCGCCATAGTGCGGGCCGTCGCTGGCCACCATGGGCAGGAAATCACCCTTGAGGCACTCGCCGCCTTGCTTGCACACCTCGTACTTCACCAGCAGATAGGGAATCCAGGCACCCTCCGCGAACCCGTTAGGGTTGTTGCCCAGGGCATGGATGTCGGCCTCCAGATGCACGTCGGCCTTGTTGGCCGGCAGCATGGCGTGACCCATGACCGACTCCATCTCCACCGGTTGCAGGTAGACCGCGCCAATCTCCATGCCGTTGCGGTTCTGCGGCGAACCAATGGGGTATTCCACCGCCTGTGCGGCGGTCGACAGGCCGGCGGCAAGCACCAGGGCGGAAAGGACGAGCGAGGGCTGCATGGACTTCTCCAGTCATCGAGTAATCAGTCATTTCTGGCTGGCTACTGGGACAGCGGAGTCGTTGGCGCTTTAGCGCTTACGAATCCGGCGTCCCCCTTGCGGGGGCTGCGAAGAAGTCCTTTGGCTGGCTGCGTTCGTCGCCGAGGCGACCGGGTTATTTCGTCAGGATCAACTTGCCGTTCTTAGTCAGGCGCAATTGATAACGCTCGCCGCCATGCTCGATCCGCAGAACCGGCTGGCCGCGCATCAGCATCGTTGCGCTCACCACTTCCGGCAGGGTCGGCGGAGGTTTCACGGCTTGGTTTCGAGTGGCTGCGTTCATGTGGCGAATCTTATATGCGAGCCATTCTCATATGCAAGCGGTTCTCATTTGGAATGTTGCCGTTCACCGAAAGCGCGCGCTAAGGCACACTGGCGGCCTTCCCGCACTTGAACCGCCTATCCGATGAAATTCACTCCCGAATCCTTCCGTGCCTGGGAGCACAAGAAGGTCACCCTGCTGGGCATGTCCGGCGTCGGCAAGACCTATATCTCCGCCCTGCTGCGCCGCCATGACTGGTTCCATTTCTCCGGCGATTACCGCATCGGCACGCGCTACCTGGACGAACCCATCCTCGACCTAATCAAGCAGCAGGCGATGCAGGTGCCTTTCCTGCGCGAGCTGTTGCGCAACGACTGGATCGACATCCGCAACAACATCAAGATTCAGGACCTCGGCCCGGTGTTGTCCTTCGTCGGCAAGCTCGGCAACCCGGACTTCGCTGGCCTGTCACTGCCCGAATTCAGCCGCCGCCAGGCGCTGTACCGCGAAGGCGAAATCGCCGCCATGAAGGACGTGCCGGAGTTCATCCGCAAGGCACAGGAAATCTACGGCTACGACCATTTCGTCAACGACGTCGGCGGCAGCCTGTGCGAGCTGGAAGACGACTCCGTCATCGACCTGCTGGCCGAACACACCCTGATTCTCTACATCAAGGTGACGACCAAGGACGAGGAAGACACCCTGATTCGCCGCGCCCAGTCCGACCCCAAGCCGCTCTATTACCGGCCCGCATTCCTGGCGGAAAACCTGCCCGTGTACATGGCGGAAAAAGGCCTGGAATTCGTCGCCCAGGTCGAGCCCAACGACTTCACCCGCTGGGTGTTCCCGCGCCTGTTCCACTCCCGCGTGCCGCGCTACGAAGCCATCGCCGGCCCGCACGGCTACACCGTCACCTCACAGGAAGTCGCGCAGGTGAAGAATCAGGCGGATTTCCTGGAATTGGTGGAAGCAGCCATCGCGCGGACGGGCTGAAGCGCCGTCTCGCGGAAGTGCCGTAGGGTGTGGTGAGGGACGAACCGCACCACACAACGCAACCGTGGCCGATGCGGTTCGCCATGCTCCGATGAATCCCCTGATAAAGCCCCTAAGCGAAGGACTAAGCCGCCAAAAGACGGCGGCCAAGTCCCTGCTTATACCCTTCGGTAACCACATCCTACGAGCCGCCGAGTTCGCCCGGCAGGCGCGGGAATGGGTGGATGGCGGGATGCTGTGCGAGTGAATCGGTTACCCGTTCGTAGGTTGGGCAAAGCGTAGCGTGCCCAACGAACCGCCGCGATGTTGGGCACGCTGCGCTTTGCCCAACCTACGGCTACGGAACTCAAAATGCCTGTTGAATCAGCAGTTCCTCGCCCAGCATGTCGATGATCTTCACCGCCACGGTCGCGCCAATCGGCGGCACCGGCAGTTCGTAGCGGCCTTGCACCAGGTCTTGTTTGCGCTCGGGCACGTCGGCCAGGGCCACGTTGAAGACTTCACCGGTGTAGGCGGTGTCGATCAGCACGCAATCGACCACGGCGCGCCAGTCGGCGACTTCGGCGCGGAACAGGCCTTCTTGCAGATGCAGGCGTTGCAGGATGGACGGTGACAGCACGTCCTGGATTTCCACCACCAGCTTGTCGTCTTCGCGCCGCAGGCTGACTTGCGCGGAGAGTGGCTCATGGCGGATGACGCCGCCGGCCTTGCGGTCGGTGCGCAGTTCCACGACATGGAGCTTGTTGATCGGGTGGTTGCGGTTGTGCAACTCGATCCAGTCGCGCGCGGCGTGCTCGATGCCGAGACAGACCAGCAGAATGTCGCGCTCTTCCTCGGGCCGGTTCTTCAGTTCCAGGCGCAGCGCCTCGCAATCCAGGGGGGAGAGCGGATGGTTGAGCGGCACGATCTTGACCAACTGGCTGCCGCGCGTGCCGTCGAAAAACGGGTCGGTGCGGGTGCGGCTGATGCCCAGGTGTTCGCCGACCAGTTCCACCGCCTCGTTGTGCTGGATTTGCAGGTCGTAATCGTTGACCCGCCAGGTGCCGAAAGACAGTTGGCAAGGCTGTTTTTCTCCCTCTCCCCCCGGGAGAGGGCGGGGTGAGGGCGCAACGGTGGCGTCTAGCGAACCGGGTTCCCTCTCCCCAACCCCTCCCCCGGCGGGGGAGGGGTTAATGTCCAGTTCCCCCTGCCGGGCGTCCGCAAGCTGAGCGGCCTGCTCGCGCATGACACCTTGCAGGCGTTTCGCCGTGGTCTGGATGGCGCCCTTGTTGATGTCGCAACCGATCCAGCGGCGGCCGAGTTTCTGGGCGACGGCGGCGGTGGTGCCGGAACCGATGAAGCAGTCGAGGACGAGGTCGCCGGGGTTAGTAGTCACTGACAATATGCGCGCCAACGCTGCCTCTGGTTTTTCGGTTGGGTAATGAGATTCCCCGCGACGTTGAATGCCGCGAACCATCTGGATGTCGTCCCACCAATCCTGGATTGGTACACCCTTACTTTCGTCCAGATACCGCTTCTGGTACGGCATACCGCTCGCCGTGTAGACAAGTAGGCCTTGAGCGTCCATGTCTGCCATGCGCTCTTTGCTGTAACGCCAAGCCCGCGTAATTCCTTTCCACTCGTACACCGGATTGCCTTTTACGGCACCACCGGGGCCTGTCACGTCGGCTTTGTTGTAGCGGCGCCCCGTTTCAGGTTCGACGTTGCGATACCAATGCTCGATGGTCGATTTCGGTAGCGCTGTGTAAAGGGTGTTCCATGTGTAGGTGGTTGATTTCCCATAGAAATAAATCATGTCGTGTACCGTGCCAAAGTGCTGGGCACCTTGGCCGGCATCGCTATGGGCATCTGAACGTTTCCAGACCACTTGATTGATAAACGAGTCGGGGCCAAACACTTCATCGAGGATGCACTTCAAGTAGTGCCCTCTGGCCGGATCGCAGTGCAAGACAAACATCCCATCCTCGACAAGAAGCTCCTTGGCCATCAACAACCGCTCATACATGAACTGCAAATAGGTGTCGTTGGACCAGATGTCGGTGTACTGCACCTGTTCGCCCAGGGCGTAGTCCTCGCCGTCGATCTTCAGCGTGCCCTTGGGGCCGCGCAGTTGCACGCGGCGCACGTAGTCGGCGCCGCTGTCGAAGGGCGGGTCGATGTAGATCAGCTTGATCTGGCCGCGAAAGCCGTTGGCCAGCAGGTGCGCCAGCACGTCCTTGTTGTCGCCGTGGAACAGCAGGCCGCCGTGTTCGTAGGCGGCGGGCCAGGCGGACCAGGCGGCGGTATTGGCCGGCGTTGCTCCCTCTCTGATGGAACTACCAGCCAACCGACTAGGCCGCCCAACAACGTCGGCCAAGTCTCTGGCTGCCCCGGCCCCTCCCCCGGCGGGGGAGGGGAGAAGGAAGCGCTCGATGTGCTGCGCGGGGTAGGCGGTGACCCGGCCGAGCGGTTTCTTTCCCACCCAGGTGAGCATGGGCCGGCCTTTGGCCTTGGCGATGCCGACCTCCGTGGTTTTCTTCGGCGCGGGCTGGGGTTGGGCGGTGTCGGTCATGGCTGGCATGGTGGTTGAATGGGACGCAGGAACGTAGGTTGGGCAAAGCCGCAGGCGTGCCCAACGCGACGAACAGGGATGGCCGGATGGCCCCGTGAGGATGAAGCGGGTGAGACGTTCCCCCCCTTTCTCGAAGGGGGGCAGGGGGGATTTAGCGACGGTTGCAGCCGTGCGGCCCTTGTAGAAATCCCCCCCCGGCCCCCCTTTGAGAAAGGGGGGAGGTGGCATGTCAAACGAATACGGTTGTTTCACGTTAAGGGCGCGGTGTTTGCCAAATCCGCCAGCAGGAAGTCGCGCACGGCCTGTTTGCCGCTGTCGTGCAGGGTGTCGTCGGCGAACAGCACGCGGTAGCTGAGGCGGTCCGGGTTGAGCTGTTCCCAGCGTTTGAGGGCGACGGCCTTGCGGCCTTCCAGGGTTTGCGGTGGTTCGCCGGCTTCCAGGCGGCGCAAATCGGCGGTGATGTCGGGGCTGAACGTGTCTTTCTTTACCTCGATCACCAGATGCTTGCCATCGCCGCGGCGGATCACGAAATCGGGCGTGTAGCGGTGCCAGCGGCCGTCCTCGCCCAGGTAGTCGGCGTACAGGTCGGTCTTGGCGGGGTCGCTGAGGCCACCGGTAAACCAGAGGCCTTCGATGTGGTGCGGGTGATCGCGCAACAGGGCCAGCGCCCATTCGAGAAATTCCCGCTCGGGCTGGGAATCGAAGTTGTAGCCCTCGTAATGGAAGCTGGCGGCCAGGGCTTGCGCGGGGTCGGGGGTTTCCTGGGCGGTGAGATAGAGCGATTCGCGGTCTTTGGCGAAGCTGATGCGGGCGGTGTAGACGGGGCCGCTTTCGCCCTCGTGGCGGATGAAGCCTGCGGCGCGGACCAGGGCCACGGCGACGTCGATTTCTTCGTAATGCGCTTCGTAATGCGAGCGTAGTGCCTCGATTTGCCCACCCAGGGCATTCATGTGGTGGGCGGGGATGGGGTCGTCGCCATAGGCCGCGCGCAGGGCGGCCAGGACTTCCGCTGTGGCCAGATGGTAGTTGGCGGCGAGTTCGGCGGCGGTGCTGTAGGTGGTGAGCGCTTCAGCGGCGTAGCCGGCGAGGGTTTCGCCCGCATCCAGGCGTTGAAAGCGGGTATCGCCGGCTGCGGTTTCGATGACCGACCAGGTTTGCACGCTGGGCGCTTCCGGCGCGGGAATGTCGGGCACGCTGAAGGCCAGCGGCGGCAGTTCGGCGGCGGGCTTGGGCTGGATGCGCAGCACGCGTTTCCGGATCAGCAGCGGCGGCAACTCGGGCCGATGCAGGACGATTTCTTTTTCCACCCGCTCGCTGTGCTGGGCGTTGAGTTCCTTGATGCTGGTGCCATAGGTTTCGCTGAGTTGGCTTTCCAGGGTTTTCTTGTTGGTATGGGTGAGATAGACCCGTGCCGGGTGGGTGTTGCCAGGCACCTGACGGAGGCAGCGAGTGGCGGCCTGCAAGACGAAGTTGTTGCTGCTGGCGAGTTTGCGCACCAGGGCGCAGGCGAACAGGCTGGGGCAGTTCCAGCCTTCGGTGCCCATGTTCACCAGCAATAGCACGCGATGCGGGGCGGTGGGGTCGCGCGCCACGGCCTCGAAGGCGCGGCGGGTGGCGTCAGTGGATTTGTTGTCCACCGCGAGCACGACATCCGTGCCGATACCGCGCAGGGCGAGGGCGGATTCGACGGCGGGGCGCAGTTCGTCGCGGGTTTCCAGATTGGGAAAGTACAGCGCCAGCCGTGCCGGGGCGCCGTTGGGCAGGCTGACGCCGCCATAGGCATGGAAAAAGTCGTCCACCACCTGGGACACCAGTTGTTCGGACTGGCCGTCCTCCAGATCGAACACCTTGATGCTGCCGGCCAGTTCCTTCAGCACGCCGTCCTTGATGCCTTCGCCGAGGCCGTACCAGATCACCACGTCACGCAGGGGTTGGCGCTGGAAGTAGGGGGTGCCGGTGGCGTTGACGACGACGACGAGGTTGGTTTCCCGCGCCAGGTAGTCGATGGTGCGGCGGACTTTCTTGATGCCGTCGTCCTTGAATACGGCTTCGCCGGTGTCGCGGTCCTTCTCCCACTTGCCCAGCAGTTTCTGGCCGTAGGTGTGGTGGGCTTCGTCGGAAAACACGGCGAGATGCGGCAGAGAGCCGATGGCTTGCAGGCGCAGGTTGGCGAGTTCGCCGGCTTCTTCTTCCTTGCCGGCGGCGAACAGGCGGTGCGTGGCATTGCGCGCGTTGGGCTTCTGGATGCGGATTTTCTCGGTGTTGGTGACGATGACGTTGAAACGACTGCCCCAGGTGATGGGGATGGTTTTGTCACCGTCGCGGGTGAAGGTGAGTTTGAAGCTGGCGGCGAAAGGTTTGTGCAGGCGCGGCGGCAGGAGCTGGCCGTATGGCACGTCGGCCAGCTCGCGCAGGGCGCCGAGTATGGTCTTGCCGGGCGCGAAGATCAGCGCGTTCTGGACGAACGGGCCGTCGGGATATTCCAGCGCCAGGGCGAATTCCGTGGCGACGATGGCGCCCATGAGGATGGTTTTTCCCGCGCCCATGGCGAGCGCCAGGATGTAGCTGGGGTAGCCGAGGGCGAAGGTTTCGCGCAGGGATTCGAGGCCATGCTTTCTGACGAAGGCGGCATCGGTCTGCATGCGCGCCAACAAGGCATCGAAGCCTTCATCGGCGATCAGGCCGACGATCTCGGGTGAAGTCAGGCCCATCGCCTCGCGGCGCTCCCGATGTGACGGGAAGAGCGTTTCATAGAGCCTGGGCATCTCGGGGGTGCCGAGAACCAGGCGCAGATACCAGTAGGTTTCGACGGCTCTGAACTGCGCTTTGCGGAGATAGCGGAGCTGGCCGCCGGCGCCGTCTTCCAGCGCGTATTCGAGGATTTCGCGGATAGCGGGGTAGTCAGCGCAGGGGTAATTGGCTGCTCGCCAATCGTCTACCCGCTGGGCCAGGGCTTGAAACAGGTGGGGCATGGGTGGCTCAGTGGTCGCGTTTCTATCGTTCAACCGAAATTGTGTCCATTAACGTGAAACAACCGCCATGCCGTAGGAGCGGACCGTGTCCGCGATGCGCCGGCAGGCGCAAAAAACCGACGCTCGCCTAGCCTACACGTCTCGCCTTTGCGCCTGCCGGCGCATCGCGGCTGAAGCCGCTCCTACGGCGGGTTTCATTTTTGGGGGTGGCGATCCGACCATGCGAAATGCTCCCAGCCTACCCCGCCACCCCGTCCACCTTCTCCACCCGCACGATCCGTTCCAGCAACTGGCCTTTGCGGGCGCGATGGTGGCGGTGTTTTTCCAGGGCTTCGCCGGATAGCACGACGTTGGCGGGGCGGCCGAGGCGGGTTTTGCCTTCGACGGCCAGGCGTTGGCCGTCGAAGGTGGTCAGCGCCAACAGGCGTTCGTTGTCTTCCAGCTTCATCAACTGCACGCCTTTGCCGCCGCTGAGGATTTTCATTTCCTCCAGAGGGAAGGCGAGCAGCTTGCCGTTGTCGGCGGCCACCGCGACCCAGGTCCCGGCCAGGCGTGCTGGCGGCAGAGGTTGCCAGCCGGGTTCGAGGGTGAGGAAGGCCTTGCCGGCACGTTGCTTCGAGACCAGGTCGGAGAGGTGACAGAGGAAGCCGTAGCCGCCGTTGCTGGCGATCAGCCAGCGCGAGTCCGGAGCGGCGGAGAGGGCGTAGAGCAGGCGTTCGCCCTTGGCGAGTTCGGCCAGGGTGGCGAGCGGCACGCCGTCGCCGCGTCCGGTGGGCAGGTCGGGGATGCGGAGGGCGTAGCTGCGCCCGGCGCTGTCGAGCAGGAGCAGTGGCCAGGTGGTGCGGGTTTCCAGGATGCTCAAACCGCTGTCGCCGGCCTTGTACTGGATCGCGGCGGGATCGAGGCCATGACCCGCTCGGGCGCGCAACCAGCCATTCTTCGAGACGATGACGGTGACCGGTTCGTCGACGATGGTGTCGTTGCTCGATGCGGCGGTGACCGCTTGCGCGGCTTCGATCAGGGTGCGCCGCTCGTCGCCGTATTTTTTCGCGTCGGCGCGGATTTCGCTGATGACCAGACGTTTCAGTTCGCCCTCGTCGCCGAGCAGTTTGAGCAGGCCCTCTTTCTCCGTGCGCAGTTCACCCAGTTCCCTTTCGATCTTGATGCCTTCCAGCCGGGCCAACTGGCGCAGGCGAATTTCCAGAATGTCGTCGGCCTGGATTTCGCTCAAGTCGAAGGCGGCCATGAGGTCGACCTTGGGGTCGTCGGCTTCGCGGATGACGCGGATGACTTCGTCGATGTTGAGCAAGACCGCCTGACGGCCTTCGAGGATGTGGATGCGGCGGTTGACCGCATCGAGGCGGTGCGCGGTTCTACGCCGCACGGTATCGACGCGGAAGCTGGCCCATTCACCGATCAGGGCGGCAAGGCCCTTCTGCCCGGGGCGGCCGTCGCGTCCGACCACGGTGAGGTTCATCGGCGCGGTGGTTTCCAGGCTGGTCTGGGCCAGCAGCAGGCGCATGAAGCTGTCCGGGTCCTGATTGCGCGATTGCGGCTCCAGCACGATGCGCACCGGCGCCTTTTCGTCGGATTCGTCGCGCACGGTTTCCAGGGCGGCGAGCAGGGCGGCCTTGAGGGTCTTCTGTTCCTGGGAAAGCTCTTTCTTGCCGGTCTTGATCTGCGGGTTGGTGAGGGCGTCGATCTGGGTCAGCACCTGGGCGGTAGACACACCGGGCGGCAGTTCCGTGACCACGATGCGCCATTGCCCGCGCGCCAGCGGCTCGATCTGCCAGCGCGCGCGCACGCGCAGGCTGCCGCGCCCGGTTTCGTAGGCGGCGCGGATGTCGGCCGGATTGGAAATGATCTGGCCACCGCCGGGAAAATCGGGGCCGGGCACGAAGGCAAGCAACTCGGCGGTCGTGGCTTCTGGGTGCTTGAGCACATGCACGCCGGCTTCCGCCAGTTCGCGCAGGTTGTGCGACGGGATTTCCGTGGCCATGCCGACGGCGATGCCGGAGGCGCCATTGGCCAGCAACAACGGCAGGCGCGCCGGCAGCAGGACGGGTTCCTTGAAGGCGCCGTCGTAGTTGGGTTTGAAATCGACCGTGCCGGCGTCGATTTCCGCCAGCAGCAATTCGGCGATGGGGGTGAGCCGGCTTTCCGTGTAGCGCATCGCCGCCGCGCCGTCGCCGTCGCGCGAGCCGAAGTTGCCCTGGCCGTCGATCAGCGGGTAGCGCAGGGTGAAACTCTGCGCCATGCGCACCATGGCGTCGTAGACCGACTGGTCGCCGTGCGGGTGCAGTTTGCCGATGACGTCACCGACCACGCGCGCGGATTTGACGTGCTTGGTGGTGGCGGAGAGGCCCATCTCGCGCATCGAGTAAAGGATGCGCCGCTGCACCGGCTTCATGCCGTCTTCGACATGTGGCAGCGCCCGGCCCAGCACCACGCTCATGGCATAGGAGAGGTAGCAGCGCTCGGCGAATTCGCCCAGGGGGAGATAGTCCTTCGGCGGCGCTTCGTCCGAGGCTGGCGGCGGCGGGGGCGCTCCCTCTCCCCTGGCCCCTCCCCCGGAGGGGGAGGGGGGGGCGCTGAACAGGTCGAGGGTCAGGGGATCGTCGTGCTGGGTCATGGTCATGGTTGCCGTTATAGGGAGGCCACGCGCGCGGCCTCCCCTATGCCGGCATCAACGCTCGGCGAGGTCGTTGACGTACCAGTCCATCGCCTCTACCAGGCCTTCCTTGATGCGATGGCTGGGCTCGTAACCGAGCAGGGTTTTGGCCTTGGTGATGTCGGCGAGTGAATGGCGCACGTCGCCGGCACGGAAGTCGCGATAGCTGGGCTTGAAGTCTTTCAGATGCGGGAAGCGCGGCTCCAGGGTGGCGCGGATGGCCTCGAACAGGTCGTTCAGGGTGGTGCGATCACCCACCGCGACGTTGTAGACCTGGTTCGCCGCGTCCGGATGTTCGGCGGTGGCGGCCAGCAGGTTGGCCTGCACGGTGTTGGCGATGTAGCAGAAGTCGCGGCTGGTCTCGCCGTCGCCGTTGATGAATACCGGCTCGTTGTTGACCATCGCCGCCGTCCATTTCGGCACCACGGCGGCATAGGCGCCTTCCGGGTCCTGGTGGGCGCCGAAAATGTTGAAGTAGCGCAGGCCTATTGTTTTGAAGCCGTAGGCGCGGGCGAACACCTCGGCGTATTGCTCGTTGACCAGTTTGGTCACGGCGTAGGGCGACAAGGGCTTGCCGATCACGTCCTCGACCTTGGGCAGGCCGGGATGGTCGCCGTAGGTGGAGCTGGACGCCGCGTAGACGAAGCGCGCCACTTCGGCCGCGCGCGCCGCCACCAGCATGTTGAGGAAGCCGTCGATGTTGGCGCCGTTGGTGGTGATGGGGTCTTCCAGCGAACGCGGCACCGAGCCGAGGGCGGCCTGATGCAGGACGTAATCGACCCCCTTGCAGGCTTCGTGGCAATCCATCTGGACGCGGATGTCGCCCTCGTTGAACTTGAAGCGCGCCCATTGTTCCGGGGTCACCGCGTCGCAAACCTGTTTCAGGTTATGGCGGTGGCCGGTGGCGAAGTTGTCCAGGCCGACCACGTTCTGGTCCAGCTTGAGCAGCGTTTCCAGCAGGTTGCAGCCGATGAAGCCGGCGACACCGGTGATGAGCCAGGTTTTCGGGGCGGAGGGGAGGCGTGAGCGGAGTTGGGCGTAGGCGGTCATTTCGGGAGGGGGCAGGTTCGATGAATCAGCGGGCGATCAGACGCCCGGCGAGTTCCGGGTACGCCGGAAAAACAGAATCGACACTGGCCAGTTGGGCATCGTGAGCGAGGGCGGTGGCGATGATGATGCGATCCGCCGGGTCTTTGTGGATGTCCTGGAGTGCGACGGACAAGCGCGAAATCTCGCAGGTAACCGGCAGGCACTCGACACCCGATCCAAACAGCGCTTCTTGTAGCCATTCGCCTACCGGCAACGGCAATTCCAACTTGTGCTGCTTGACCAGGATCGACACCTCAAAGCAGGAGATGGCCGAAACGGCCATCGATGCCCGCGAATTCATCGCGGCCAGGATGGGCCGGGTCAAGCCGGATTCTCCGATAAGAATCCAGTTCACCCAGATGTGAGTATCAAGAACAATCACTTGAGCGCATCCCAATCGCCTTCCGGCACGACTGGCGCGACGATATCGCCGAGGATCGTTCCCTTTCCTGCAATACGGGCCGAGGGTGCCCGACGAGTTTGCGATGCGGCACTCGTCTGGGCGGGAAGCATGGTGACGATGACATGCGCTTCTTCAACAGGCGGCTTGTCCGTCAGCCATCTTATCTGCCCGTGGTCATAGATCGCTTCATAGCTCTGTAGCACGGTCGTTCCTCCTCGAACCCCGCCGACCCGTGACTGGCGGCCGGCGGTGCGGACATTGACGTTCTGATTCCTGGCTTACAGCCGCCACAGCTTGAAGCCGGCCGCCTTCACCGCTTCCTGGTCATAGGCCGACTTCACATCGGTGAAGACGCCGCCCTGTTTCAGCTTGGCGGTGATCTCGGCCAGGCTCATGGCCAGGTATTCCTGGTGCGAGACGGCGGCGACGATGGCTTCGGCGTCGTTCGGCAATTGCTCCCAGGGGGTGAGGCTGATGCCATATTCGTGTTCGGCTTCCGGCGATTCGGCGATGGGGTCGTGTACCACCACGTCGCAGCCGAAGGATTGCAATTCCTTGACCAGATCGGCGACTTTGGAATTGCGCAGGTCGGGGCAGTTTTCCTTGAAGGTGAGGCCCAGCACGATGACCTTGGCGCCTTTCACCGCGCAGCCGTTGTTGATCATGCCCTTGACGGTCTGCTGCGCGACATAGGCGGCCATGCCGTCGTTGATGCGGCGCCCCGCCAGGATGACCTGCGGGTGGTAGCCCAGCATGTCGGCCTTGTGGGTGAGGTAGTAGGGGTCGACGCCGATGCAGTGGCCGCCGACCAGACCGGGACGGAAGGGCAGGAAGTTCCATTTGGTGCCGGCGGCTTGCAGCACTTCCAGGGTGTCGATGCCGAGGCGGTCGAAAATCAGGGCGAGTTCGTTCATCAGGGCGATGTTGAGGTCGCGCTGGGTGTTCTCGATGACCTTGGCGGCTTCCGCCACCTTGATCGAACTGGCGCGATGGACGCCGGCGACGATCACCGAGGCGTACAACTCGGCGACGGCTTCGGAGGTGGGGCCGTCATCGCCGGAGACGACTTTCACGATCTTGGTGATGGTGCGTTCCTTGTCGCCGGGGTTGACCCGCTCCGGCGAGTAGCCGACGTGGAAGTCTTCCTTCCACTTCATGCCGGAATGCTGTTCCAGGAGGGGAATGCAGACTTCCTCGGTGGCGCCGGGGTAGACGGTGGATTCATAGACCACCGTGGCGCCCTTCTTCATGTATTTGCCGACGATGGTGGAGGAGCCGACCAGGGGCGAGAAATCGGGGATGTGGGCGGCGTCGACCGGGGTGGGCACGGCGATGATGATGAAGTCGGCGCGGCCGATCGTGGCGGGGTCGTTGCTGACGCTGAGCCGGGTCGCGGCTTTCAGGTCTTCCGTGCTGACCTCGCCGGTGGGGTCGCAGTAGTTCTTGTAATGGGTGATCTTGGCTTCCGACAGGTCGTAGCCGATGGTTTCGAATTTTTTGCCGAATTCAACCGCAAGGGGCAGGCCGACATAGCCCAGACCAACAACTGCAACGATGCTCATGACGACTCCTCAGAAATTAACCCGCGCATTCTAACGGGCATGGCGGCACGGCCACCACGCAAGATGAGCGTATCGGCCATGCCCGCCCCGGAAAATGAAACCCGCCGTAGGAACGGCTTTAGCCGCGATGCGCCGTGAGGCGCAAAGGGCAAACGCTCGCCAAGGCCACACCGTTTCACCTTTGCGGGCTGCCGCCCGCATCGCGGCTAAAGCCGCTCCTACGGCAGGGCGGTTGTTTCGCGTTAATGGCGATTGTGCGTGGCATCATGCCGACATGGAGGGTCTCCCGATGATCCGATGGAATATTGCGTGCCTGCTCGCGGCACTGTTTCTCGTCCCCGTTGCCCAGGCCGACATCGTCGAACTGTTGCCGCGCATCAAGCCGGCCATCGTCGGCGTGGGGAGCCAGCACCCCTTGCGCAGTCCGCGTACCCGCTTGAGCGGAACCGGTTTCGTGGTGGCGGACGGACGCCATGTGGTGACCAACGCGCATGTGCAGCCCACTCTGCTGGATACGGAAAAAGGCGAAACGCTGGCCGTGCTGCTGCGTGCCGCCGATGGGGTGGAGGTGCGCCGCGCCGAGAAGGTGTTGAGCGCCCCGGAGCATGACCTGTTGCTGCTCAAGATCGAGGGCGACCCCTTGCCCGCGCTGAAACTGGGCAACTCCGATCTGGCAAAGGAGGGGCAGCAGTTCTATTTCACCGGCTATCCGATTGGCGCCGTGCTCGGCTTGTATCCGGCCACCCATCGCGCCGGCCTTGCCGCCGTGGCGCCGATCTACAGTCCGGTCGCTTCGGTCCGCAGCCTCACGCCCCGGCTGATCCGCCAGGCAAAAAAACCGTTCCTGATTTTTCAACTCGATGCCACCGCTTACCCCGGCAACAGTGGCAGCCCGATGTATGACGCGGAAACCGGCGAAGTCATGGCGGTCATCAACGCCGTGTTCGTCAAGGGCAGCAAGGAGAGCGTGCTCAAGGACCCCAGCGGTATCAGCTATGCGATTCCGGTGAACTATGTGCGTGAGTTGCTGGAAAGCGCGGGACTGCGGCCTTGACGCCTCTGCCCCTGGTGATCGAGACGCAGGCGTCGGTGACGGCCAAAGGTCTGCTGATCGCCTTGCACCTTGCCGCCCTGGCCGCCTTGCTCCTCGCATCGCTGCCTACGTCGTTGCATCTGGGGGGGATCGCGCTGCTGGGTGCCAGCCTGTGGAAGGACTGGAGGCGGCCTGTCGCCTTACGCCTGCGCGGCAAGGCCGATGGGAAATTGGAATGCTGGCGTGATTCCGCCTGGAAACCGCTGGAATTGCGGCCCGACAGCGTGGTGCTGGCCGGGCTGATCGTGTTGCGCTGGCGCGAAGATGGACGCCGCCACAGCCTGGCGCTGCCGCCTGACGCCCTGCCCGGTGACGATCACCGACGCCTGCGGGTGTGGCTACGCTGGAAGGCGGCCGCGCTCCTTTAGAATCCGCTGGTTTCGCAATCTGGAGTTCCTCATGTCCTCGCAACAAATCAACCTGCTCTACTTCGGCCATCTCGTGGAGATGCTCGGCCGCGAAAGCGAATACCTGTTCCTGCCGCTGACGGTGAAAGACATCCAGTCACTGATGAATCACCTGGCGCGGCGCGGCGAGCATTGGCAAACCATCTTCGGCAACCCGCCGCCCAGCCTCAAGATCACCATCAACAAGCAGTTCGCGGAAATCGACACCCCGATCAAGAGCGGTGACGAAATCGCCTTCGTGGCCTTCAGCATGGCCTGAACGTGTTGCCGAGATTCGATCCCGCTCGCCTCCTGGCGGCATTCCTGCTTGGCGCTCTGGCGGTGCCGGGTTATGCCCCGCTCGCCTGGTTCCCCCTGCCCATACTCAGTCTGGCGCTGCTGTTCCGGCTGTTGCGCGATGCCGGCCCGCGTGCCGCGTTCGCCGGTGGCTGGGCCTATGGCCTCGGCCTGTTCCTCGCGGGGGTCTCGTGGATCTATGTCAGCCTGTCCACCTACGGCGGCATGCCGATGCCGCTGGCGTTGCTCGCCACGCTGTCGTTCTGCGCCTTTGTCGCCCTGCTCCCCGCCGCCGGAATCTGGCTGGGTATTCGGCTGAGCGCGCCGGGATGGATGCGTCTGGCGTTCGCCCTGCCCGCCGCCTGGGCCTTGCTGGAATGGACGCGCGGCTGGCTGTTCACCGGTTTTCCCTGGCTGGCCCTGGGGTACTCGCAAGTACCGGATAGTCCTCTGGCGGGTTACGCGGCGCTGTTCGGGGTGTATGGCGTCAGCCTGCTGGCGGCGGTCAGCGCCGGCTTGCTGGCGTCGGCGCGGCGCGCTGCACTGCTTGCCGTCCTGGCCATCTGGCTTGCCGGCTGGGGCTTGCAACAAGTGCAATGGACACACCCCGTCGGCGTCCCGGTCAGCGTCGCCTTGTTGCAGGGAAATGTGCCGCAGGAAATGAAGTTCCGCCCGGAAAAACTGCAAGGCACGCTGCTCGACTATGCCCGCGCGGCGCTGGCGAGCCAGGCCCGCCTCATCGTGCTGCCGGAAACCGCCGTGCCGGTGCTGCGCTCGCAGTTGTCGCCGGATTACCTGACCATGCTCGCCGACCATGGCCGCCGCAACGGCGGCGATGTGGTGCTGGGAGTGCCGGAAGACGAAACCGGCGAACGCTATTACAACAGCGTGATCAGCGTCGGCACCTCGCCCGAGGGGCGCTACCGCAAGGCGCATCTGGTGCCTTTCGGCGAGTTCCTGCCCTGGGGTTTCGGCTGGGTGTTGCGGGTGCTGTCCATTCCCATGTCCGATTTCTCGCGTGGCGCCGTGGACCAACCGCCTATCGCCGCCGCCGGCCAGAAGCTGGCGGTGAACATCTGCTATGAGGATGTATTCGGCGAGGAACGCATCGCCGCCGCGCGCGCCTCCACGCTGTTGGTGAACGTCAGCAACGACGCCTGGTTCGGCGCCAGCCTGGCTCCGGAACAACACCTGCAGATCGGCGCCATGCGCTCGCTGGAAGCGGGCCGCTGGCAATTGCGCGCCAACAATACCGGCATCACCGCCATCCTCGACCAAAGCGGCCAGGTTCGCGCCCGCCTGGAACCCTTCATCCAGGGACGCCTGGAAGGGATGGCGCAGGGCCGAGTGGGCGCTACGCCGTATCTACTCTGGGGCAACTGGCCGGCTCTGGCCGCGATGTTGCTGCTGCTGGGCCTGGCCTGGCGTCGGAATCCCCGGTCTATGTAAGGGCGAACCGTGTCCGCGATAATCACGGCCGCAATCGCGGACACGGTCCGCTCCTACGCTTCCCAATCCCCCATCCCTCTGAGCCCATGACGACTCCCATCCGACTCACCCAGTTCTCCCACGGCGGCGGCTGCGGCTGCAAGATCGCCCCCAATGTGCTGGAAAAAATCCTCGCCGGCACCCCCTTTGCCTCGCATGTGGCGGCGGCTTTCCCTGACCTGTTGGTGGGCATCGAGCACGGTGACGATGCCGCCGTGTACAAGCTCAACGAACGCCAGGCGGTGGTGGCGACCACCGATTTCTTCATGCCCATCGTCGACGACCCCTTCGACTTCGGCCGTATCGCCGCCACCAATGCCTTGTCGGACGTCTACGCCATGGGCGGGCGGCCGCTGTTCGCCCTGGCCATCGTCGGCATGCCGGTGGACAAGCTGGCGCATGAGGTGATCCGGGAAATCCTGGCGGGCGGCGAGGCGGTGGCGAAAGCCGCCGGCATTCCCATCGCCGGCGGCCATTCCATCGACGCGCCGGAACCCATCTACGGCCTGGTCGGCATCGGCGTGGTCGATCCGGCGCGGGTGAAGAAGAACAGCGGCGGCCAGGCCGGCGATGTGTTGATCCTGGGCAAGCCGCTGGGTGTGGGCATCTATTCCGCCGCGCTCAAAAAAGGCGCGCTGGATGAGGCCGGCTATGCCGCGATGATCGCCGCCACCACCCAACTCAACACGCCCGGCCCCGATCTCGCCGAACTCGACGGCGTCCACGCCATGACCGATGTCACCGGCTTCGGCCTGCTCGGCCACGGCCTGGAACTGGCGCGCGGCTCCGGCCTCACCAGCCACCTCGAATACGGCCTCCTGCCGTTGCTGCCCGGCGTGCCCGAACTGGCACAGGCCGGCCACACCACCGGTGCCAGCACCCGCAACTGGGCGAGCTATGGCGACGAAGTGGAACTGGCCGGTGACTGCACGGATTGGCAACGCGCCATCCTCAGCGACCCGCAGACCAGTGGCGGCCTGCTGGTGTCCTGCGCGGCGGCGTCGGTGGACGCGGTGCTGGCGATATTCCAGAAGCACGGCTTCCCGCAAGCCTGCGTCATCGGCCGCCTGGAAGTGGGCACGGCGAAAGCCGTGGTGTCTGTCTGAGTTTTGCCGCCGCCTTCGCCGACTGGCGGGCGCGGGAGGCGCAATCGGGTCCGGTTCACGTTTATCGCGCGGCCATGAAACTGCCGGACTTGGCCAAGAGCGCCGGCGAGGTGGCCCGGCAGCAGGCGGCCTGGGCGGTCGGCAGCACACTGTTCTGGCGGGGCCGCTTCAACGACGCGCGCAAATGGCTGCCTCCCTCCGCCGAGGGACAAACTTGCCTGGGCTGGACCCTGGCCTTGCGGGGTGAACGCGAGGCCGCCCTGGCCCTGCCGCAGAACGCCCTGCTGCATTTCTTTCTCGACGACCCGGAAGCCTGTTTGCGCCAAATCGAGACCAGCACCGACCCGGTCGCGATGGCGCGCGCCGAATTGCTGCGCTACTGGGCGCAAACCCGCCTCGGCGAGCGCCTGGACGAAGCCGCCGCCCAGGCCGCCCTCGCCACGTTGCGCCGCCTGGCACCGTGTGAGGAGGCGCGCGGCACCGCCATCCATGCCGAAGCGGCATTCAGCCGGCAACCGCTCTACGCGCTGCCGCATCTCGACCACGCCCTCGACCTGTTCGCCCGCTTCGGCCTGCACTACCTGGAGGCGCGCCTGCTGGAGCTGAAAGCGCAAGCGCTCGACGCCGCCGGCCAGCTTGGTGATGCCAGCCGCTTTCATCAGGCCGCGGCGGAAGCCAGGCGGCGGCAGGAATTGTAGGTTGGGCAAAGCGCAGCGTGCCCAACAAACCGGCACGATGTTGGGCACGCCGCGCTTTGCCCCCGCAAGGGGGACGCCGGATTCGTAAGCCGCTAAAGCGGACAACGACTCCGCTGCCCAACCTACGGGCTGCGGCGGCAGGCGGGCTTGAGAGGTTAGAATGCCCGGCGTTTATCTCCCAGGCCCGATCATGACCGCTCTCAAGAACGACACCTTTCTGCGCGCCCTGCTGCGGCAACCCACCGACTACACGCCCACCTGGCTGATGCGCCAGGCCGGCCGCTATCTGCCGGAGTACTGCGCCACGCGCAAGCGCGCCGGGAGCTTCCTGGATCTGTGCAAGACCCCCAGCCTGGCCACGGAAGTCACCCTGCAACCGCTGGCGCGCTACAACCTCGATGCCGCCATCCTGTTCTCCGACATCCTCACCGTGCCCGACGCGATGGGCCTGGGACTGTATTTTGCCGAGGGCGAGGGGCCGAAATTTGAGCGTCCGCTGCGCGAGGAATGGGCCATCCGCAACCTGCAAGCGCCGGACCCGCACGGCCAGCTGCGCTATGTGATCGACGCAGTATCGGAAATTCGCCGCGCCCTGGACGGCAGCGTGCCGCTGATCGGCTTCTCCGGCAGCCCCTTCACCCTGGCCTGTTACATGGTGGAAGGCTCCGGCAGCGACACCTACAAGGAGGTGAAAACCCTCATGTACTCGCGCCCGGACCTGATGCACCACATCCTGGACGTGACCACCAAAGCCGTCATCGACTACCTCAACGCCCAGATCGAAGCCGGCGCCCAGGCGGTGATGGTGTTCGACTCCTGGGGCGGCATGCTGTCGCAGGCGGCTTACCTGGAATTCTCCCTGCCCTACATGGCCCGCATCATGGCCGGCCTCACCCGGGAGCGTGAAGGTCGCGTGGTGCCGCGCATCGTCTTCACCAAGGGCGGCGGATTGTGGCTGGAGCAGATCGCCCAGTGCGGCGCCGATGCCGTCGGCCTGGATTGGAGCATCGACATCGGCGACGCCCGTCGCCGTGTCGGCGACAAGGTGGCCTTGCAGGGCAACCTCGACCCCAACGTGTTGTTCGCCCCGCCTGAGGCCGTCGCCAATGAGGCGCGCCGCGTCCTCGCCAGCTATGGCCAGGGCTCCGGCCATGTCTTCAATCTCGGCCACGGCATTTCCCAGTTCACCCCACCGGACAACGTGCGGGTGCTGGTCGACACGGTGCGGGAAGACAGCCGCCAGTACCACATCTGAGTTTGCGGGCGGAACGCCCGCGACTCCCTGTAGCGCCGGCTTCCAGCCGGCTTTTTTTCGCTCTGAGCAAAGCCTACCGGGCTTGGCCCGCGCTGCGGGTCAGACCCGTTTGTGCTTCTTCAGGTGTTGCAACACCAGCGTGGCCACTT
>JAUXXW010000060.1 GCA_030684775.1 Pseudomonadota bacterium | reverse complement strand
TCGATCCGCTGCCGGGAGGCACCGTGCGATCCGTCGCTTGAACGGCGGATGACGCGGTTGTAGTGCCTGACGGGGAGGGGGTCAGCCATAGTGGGATGATTTATAAAGGGTTTTTTGGTGGGCTGTTAAATGTGGGTTAGGATGATTCGTTCGAAAGTCTGTGGCCTAAATGCCCCCGTGATTGCTCGGCATTACCCTTGGTGAGGCGGGAACGGACGATCCGAAGTCCCGCCTTGATAAATGACGCGCGCCGATGCCGCGAGCCTGTTTCCCGCTAATCGAAGCTGAACGTATAGAACAGGTCCACGGCCGGGGTGGTGCCGGCCTGGGTGCGCAGGGAGAGGCGGCGGGTGAGGGTGTAGTTGATCTTCACCAGGGCCGCCGTGCCGGTGAGGCCTTGTTCATAGCTCAGGTAGGCGCGCGAGGAGAGGCGTTTGCCCAGGGTGAGGACGGTGCTTTCCAGGGTGCCCGCGCCTTTCAGGCTCACTTCTTCCAGCCCTGCCGCGTGGGCGATGCGTTGTTGCAGGGTGACCGATTGCCCCGCGCCGAGGAGGGCGCCGGCGGCCAGTTGCAGGGCGTCGAATTCCTGGCTGCCGGCGTCGGAGATGGCATGTCCCAGCACCAGCCAGGAAAGCTTTTCGCTGTCGGGCACGGTGGGGTTGGAGACCAGTTTGACCACGGGGGCCTGGGCGCTGCCGGTGATGGCGACGCCGGCCTCGACCGGCTGGTTCTTGCGCATGGCGACGATGTTGAGGCCGGGGTTGTCCAGCGGTCCCTGGAAGTTGAGCAGGCCGCGCTCGATTTCCAAGCGCTGGCCGTAGGCGGCATAAGCGCCTTTGCTTACCCGGATGCCGCCGTTGGCGCGCAGGGGGAGGCCTTGGCGGCCGGTGAGTTTCAGCGCGCCGCCCAGTTGCGCGTCAATGCCGCGTCCTTTGAGGAAGAAGCGGTCGCCCAGGTCGAGGTCGAGGTCGAGTTCGACCGCGTAGGGCAAGCCTTTGGCCGGGTTGGCTTGCTCAGGCTCGCGCCCCAGCACCACCACGTCATCACTGAGGCTGGGCGCGTCTCCCTTGGCCAGTTCGACCAGGCCGCGATCCGCTTTGAGTCTGGCGCGCAACTGGAGCTTCCTGGCCTGCATGGCGACGCTGCCGTCGCCGCTGAGGATGAGCAGGCGGTCCGGGCGTGAAATGAGCTGGAGTTTGTCCGCCTTGAGGGCTAGTTGCATGTCCGGTTGGCCGCCGCGCAGGCTGAGTTTGCCCTGGCCGCTGAGGCGTCCGTCGCCGCCGCGCAGGCTGAGGGATTTCAGCAGCAGGGTGTCCTGGCTCAGTTCCGCCTGGAAACGACCGTCCTTGAGATCCAGCCCCTGTTCGGGTTGCGCCAGGCGGAAGCGTTCGCCGCTGATCGTGCCGCTCAGCCGTGGCTCGGCCAGGGTGCCGTTGCCTTGTATCTTGGCGGTCAAGCTGCCATCGAAATCGGTGGCGCCGGTCGGGTCGAGATAGGGCGCGGCCCAGGCCAGGGATTGCAGGGCCAGGTCGGCGCTGGCCTGGAACGGAGTATCGGCGGCGATGCCCCAGGCTTTGCCGCGCCGTGTCAGCCGGGACTCGCCGTTGGCGCGCAGGTGCCCCAGGGTTTTGCCGTCGGCGCTCAGGCTGGCGCGCAGGCGGTTGTTGTCGGCTTCGGCCAGCAGGCTCAGGCGTTGCAGGCCGAGGGTGGCCGGTTTGCCCTGGGTTGATGCCAGCATCAGGTCGCCGCGTTCGCGTTCCAGGGTGATGCGGCCATCCACCCGCTCACCCGCGTCGATATGCCAGGTGCCGCCCAGCACCAGATCGCCGCCGATGTTCTCCGGCCAGGCCGGCAATGGTTTCAGGGTTGTGATGGAGAGTCCCTTGAACTCGCCCCGGCTGTTGAATTTGCCCGCCTGGTAGCCCAATTCCCGGCTATTGAAAACCGTGCCGAGGGCGGCGATGCGGGCATCCAGCAAGCGCGCGCCGTCCGCCGTGAGTTCCAGCGCCGCCGGGGCCTGCAAGGTCAGCGGGTGGCTGCCCTGGTTGGCGAGGCGCAGGATTTTCCCGGTCCAGCTCGCCTTGCCCTTGGCATCATGCCAGGCGCCGGCCAGCTCGCTACTCAGATTGAAATCCGCATTGCCGGCGGTGAGGCTGATGCTGTGTTGGCCGCGCCGGCCCTGGGCGAGCACGCTGGCCTGATCCAGTTGCAGTTGCGGCATTTTCAGGTTGGCGAGGCGCGCATTCAGCGCCAGGAGGCCATTCAGACCCTGCTCCAGGCGGGCATCGGCTCGCAGGCTGGCGAGGCGGTAATCGTGGCCCCAGGCCAGTTTGGTCGCCTGGAGGTCGAACTCGCCGGCCGGTGCCGCCAGGCTGCCGCTCAGCTTGCCGTTGGCGGTGACCCGGCCCGAGAGTGTCGGGTCGATGATGCCGAGTTGTTCCGCACGCAGTTGCAAGGCGAGTTGGTCGCCGGGGGTGCCGAAAGCGCCCTGAATATGCAGCCGATTGCCGGCCAGGCGCAGCTCCGCATCGCTGTTCCACAGTCGCTTGGCCGACACGCGCAGATTGCCCTGGCCGGACAGGGGCTGGCGGCGGAACTGGCTGTCGGCGATGGCGAAGACCAATGCCGCCTCGGGCGCGGGTTGCAGACGGCCACGGGCGTTGAAAGAGGCATTGATCCGTGCCTTCGGGTAGTCACCGAAGGCGGCGGGGTCGAAGCGCTCCAGCGCCCCGGCCAGGTCGAAGGGATGGTCGGCCTCCAGCCCCAGGGTGCCGAACAGATTCAGGTGCCCGCCGCTGGAAGCGAGCACGGCCTGATTGATGCGCAGCACCTGGTTCTGTAGCTCGGCGTCGAGGTTCAGGCGGTAACCCTGGTAGGCGAGATCGGCGCTCAGGCTTTGCTGTTCGCCGTCCGCTTTCAACTGGATGGCGCCGGCCAGGCGCAGGGAATGCAGTTTGCCGTGCAGGCCGCGCGGGTCGAAGTCCAGCGTATTCAGGTCCAGGGCGACATGGCCGGGATCAGCCCGCCCGCCGCCGCTGAAGGTTCCTCCCTTGCCCAGGTCCAGGCGCAGATCCGCCAGGTCCATGCTGTCCGCCGTGCCGCTGAAACGCGCGCTCAACTCCCGCAGCGGCAGGCGCTTCCGGTCCCAGGTGCCGGGCTGGCCGTTGCGCGCCGTGAGGTCGCCGGCGTAGGCGTATTTTCCCTGGCTGCGCAGGCTGGCCGTGAGGCTGAGGTCGGCTTGAGGCAGTTGCTTGTCCCAGACGGCGGGGTCGATGCCGTGCGCTTCGATTCGTGCCTCGGCCAGAGGGCGCGCCGCGAACAAGGTGAGGAGGAGGTCCGCGTCGGCCTGGCCACCCGCCAGCGCGGCGCCGGCCTTGAGGTCGATGCGGGCGAGGGTGCCGCCGACTTTGGCCGTCGCGCCGCCAGAGGCGTGGCTGAAGCGCGCCTGTCCGCTGAGGGCGAAGGGCGGCGCGTCGTCCAGGCTGGCCTGGGCCTGCGCCTTGCCCCAGGGGGTGGTGAGGTTGCGCAGGTTCAGCCGGTAGCTGTGCTCGGGTTTGTCCAGGCTCAGTTGAATGTCGCTGAGGACTTGCTCGCCCGCGCCGGTCTTGATGACCAGGCGGTCGAGGCTCGCCAGCGGGATGTTCAGGCTGACAGGCAGGCGCAAAGTCTCGGGGAGTTTGGGCGGCTCGGTGCTGGGTTTGAGTTCCGTGACGCGCAGTTCCGCCAAGCTCAACTGGCTGACTTGCAGGTGGCGCCGCCAGAGGGCGCGGGGTGACCAGTCGAGGCGAATATCGGTGGCATCGTAGCGTTTCTCCTCGCTCGACAGGCGCAGCGATGCAATGCGCAAAGGCCCAACAAGGGCGCCCTGTACCCCCTGGATTTCCAGCTTGCCGCCGCTCAGGCTTGCGGCTTGTTGCGCGATGAAGCGCAGACCCGACTCGCTGCCCGCCAGCCAGGCCAGGGCCGCAAGCAGCAGCAGCGGCAGCAGGGCGGCCAGCAGCCAGAGCAATAGGCGCGGAGCGCGGCTCAGAAGCTGAACCCCACCGAGAAGTGCAGCCGCGTCTCTTGCGTCTCGTGGCCGTAGGCCAGGTCCAGGTTGAGCGGGCCGACCGGGCTCTTCCAGCGCGCGCCCAAGCCATAACCGACGACGGGATGCAGCGAGTCCAGGCTGTCGGCCGCGTCGCCGGCGTCGACGAACAGGGCCGCGCCCCATTGCGGCGTCAGCCAGCGCACATATTCCGCGCTGGCCACGCCCAGCCAGCGGCCGCCGACGATGGCGTTGCCGTCGCGCACGCCGAGGCTCTGATAGGCATAGCCGCGCACCGTCTGGTCGCCGCCGCTGCGAAACAGGAAGTCGGCGGGGATGCCGTCGCGGCCGGCCGCCGCCACCGCGCCCAACTCACCGCGCAGGATCAATTGCCCCTTGTCGCCGAGGCGGTGGAACCAGGTGGCCTTGCCGTAGCCGCGCAGGAAACTGCGGTCGGACAGCAGTGCCTGGGCGGCGGCGTCCGCCTGGATGTTGAGCAGATAGCCGCGCGTGGGGAACAGCAGGTTGTCGACGTCGCGCCGGGTCCACGACCAGGACGGGACGAGGGCGGAACGCTGCTCGCCGATTGCCCCGTCCACCTCTTGTTGTTCCAGGTAGTAGCGCAGGCTGTAGGCGGTTTCATTCATGCCTCGGAGAAAACCGCGTCTGGCGCCCAGGGTCAGGGTGCGGGTGACTTCACCTTCCACGTCAGAGCGAACCCATTGGGCGGTCAGGCTGTCGCGGTCGCCTTGGCGGGTCAGGGGAAATTGCAGTTCGCCCCCGACTGACTGCTCTTTCTGCGCGACCTTGAGACTGCCGGCGAGGCGCCAGGCCTGGCCGAACAGATTGAGATCGCGGTAGTCCATCTGGGCGCGCGGGCCGGTGTCGGTGCTCATGCCGATGCCCAGGCCCAGCGTGCGGGCGCGGTTTTCCTCGATGCTGACCTTGATCGGCACGTTTACGGGATGCTCCGGGTCGATCTCGGCGTGGACAGCGGCGCCGGCGAAATAGGGGCTGTCCTGGAGGCGCGATTGCAGCTCCAGCAACTTGGCCTGGGCGTAGGGTTCCCCAGGCTGGATGGGATTGAGCCGCTCGATGACGCTGGCGGGATAGCGGCGCAGGCCCTCGATTTGCAGCGCCCCGAAGGTGAAGGCCGGGCCGCTGTCCAGGGTCAGGGCGAGACCGACCGAATTGGCTTGCGGGTCCACCGTGGCCTGGCTGTCGTGGATGGCGGCGGCGGGGTAGCGGTCCAATAGCAGGCCGCGCAGGGCGGCGCGCTTGGCGCTTTCCCAGTCTTCATGGCGGAACACCGCGCCGCTGGGCAAGGACCAGTCGGCGCGCAACTTGAGCAGTCGCGCGCGGTTGTCGGCGCTGCTGTCATCGGAACCGCCGACGATACGCAGATCCACCCGGCCGACCCGTGCCGCCATGCCGGGTTGCACTTCCAGGCGAACCGCCCAGGCGCCGCCGCTTTGCGCCAGTTCGGCGTGCACCTGGGGCGAATAAAACCCTTCGCTCGCCAGCAGGGCGCGGACTTGTTGCGGCGCCTGATCCACCAGGCGCCGCAACTGGGTTTCATCCATGCGCTCGCCATCACGCCAGCGGTAGAGGTCCAGGTGGTTTTCCAGCAACTTCCGCTGCGCCTGCGGTGCCTGCAGGTTGATGGCATAGCTCAGCGCCGCCGGGTCGGCGGCCTGGGCCGGGAGGGTCAGGGCGAGGCAGCAGGCACAGGCCGCGCTGACCAGGCGGGCGCGAAACATCAAGGCTGTTTTCTATCGATCCAGCGCAACAGTTCCCAAACCGGAATGGCCGCCAGGCCGCCGCTCACGCCGGCCAGGTAGCTCGGTAAGGCGACGTCGAAGGCCAGCAGCCAGAGGCGTCCCGCCACAAAGCTGGCGATGAGCATGGCGACCAGAGTGATGAGGAGTTTTTGCCAGAGTTTCATGGGGGGAGAATTCCACTGCGTGCTTATCGGGTTGTCACACACACCACTAGATATAGTGGCTCGTAATTTTCGGCATGGCGCCGTAGGTTGGGCAAAGCGAAGCGTGCCCAACGAACCGTCGCGATGTTGGGCACGCTTCGCTTTGCCCAACCTACGTCACTGGGTATTGAAGACCATGGCGCTGGTGCAACGTTTATTGCAGGGAATAAGCGGGCGGCGTGTATTCGAGCACCACTGTTCCCAGCAACTGGTTCAGGCCCATGATCGGAATGATGGTGAGCAGGTTGCCGTTCGCCGCGCGTTCGACCTTGATCTCGCTGGCTTCCAGATACTGCGCGGGGTAGAGGTTGGCGAAGGGTTCGGCGAGCTTCTTGCGGTCGCTGGCGACCAGCACCTTGCCGTCCGGCCTGGTCAACAGCGCCGCCTGGAATCCCTGCATTTGCACCAGATCGGTGAAGTATTGGTCTACCTGATCCAGGTTGGCGGCCATCACCTCGCGACGGATGACCCAGGCGACGGGAACGCTGAACCGGCGCAAAGACTCCGCGCCATGCTGGGCATCCAGTTGCCGGGCCTGTTCTATCAATTGGTCACGAGCCTGGAGTTGCTTCGATTCCGCCGCCGCGAGCTTGTTTTCCAGGGAAGCCACGGTGATTACCCTCCAGCCGTGCATGATCGCCGCCACGAGCACTAGCGCGATGACCAGAATCAACATGATCTTGCGATTGCCGTCCATGCCCGTGGCCTTGGCGGGCGCGGTTTCCGTTGTGACTTCTTCCACGATCTCTTCATTCGTATTCATGTCTTGCTCCTGTCGAAAGTTGGGAAAGCCGGGTCAGCGAACCAGGGTGGACAACGGTTTGTTGGCTGCTTCCAGGTCTACATAGTTCATTTGCTGGATGAGCAGGGTCAGATCCTCGTGCAGTCTGGCCAGCGCGGATTCCGGTAGTTTTTCCAACGCATTGGGCACCAGGCCGGTAAGCGGTTGCGGCGCGCGGGCCAGCGCGGCCTGGCCTGTCTCCGTGAGATACAGGTTCACCACCCGGCGGTCTTCCTCGCCACGGCGGCGCTCCGCCAGGCCGGCCTTGGCCAGTTTGTCCAGCATGTTGCTGGCGGTGGAAATGTGTATCGACAGGGCTTCGCTCAGGCGGGAGACAGTGATGCCCGGGCTTTCCGCGAGCGCGGCCAGTATCCAGACCTGGGCGCCGGAAACGCCGCACGCGGCTTCCAGCGCGCGGAAATGATGGCGCACGGCGCCGAGGATGATGCGGAACTGTTTCAGGGTTTCCCTGGCCAGTGGGGTGCTCATGTCTATGTCCTTGCTAGGGATGGGGATGGTTTTCGGGGTTGCCATGTTACGGCTTTGCGCGGGTGTCGGCCGCAACGGCGGGATCATTCGTCTCATCGGTTGCGTCAACGAATAGCGGTTGAATGCGGGCAATACGCCAGGCGGCCACCCCCATTTCCTTTTCCCGTGTCTTTTGCGAGGCGGCTGGATAGTCCACCTCGACGCGCGCCTCCAGGCCCGCCGCGTGCAACTGGCCGGTAATCAGTTCGGCGCGTTGACTTGCCAGTTGGCTGGTCTTGCGGCCGCTTTCATTCAGCGCGGCGGCACCGGTCACTCGCACCGCGCCGACCTGCCAGCGCGCCAAAGCCCAGAGACTGGTTTTCAGCGCCTGTTGCCCGCTTGCTTCCAGCGCGATTTCACCGCTCAGGAAACGAATGTCCGGCAAGGGGCGCATGGGTGGGATGAGGGCGATCTGCCAGGCGGGAAAGCGTTTGCTCAGGCTCTCCTCCATCTGCCGCAAGGTGTGAAGGCTGCCGCTAAAGCCCGGCGCTACCTGAAGTTTGGCGACTTTCGTGTTGGCATCCACTTCCGAGAGCGTCAGCGGTAGCGGCAACACCTCGCGTAGATGACGCACCAGAAGTTGGGCGTCGCTCAGCGGGGCACTGCTTTGCGACACGGCGCCAATCGGATTGGCCAATACTGATTGCTGGTTTTTGGCCCGCATCAGGGCATCACCCAACACCACCTGATCCAGGGCCAGTTCGACCGGGCGCTCCAGGCGCATCCGCAACTTGGGCAACAGGCGGTCATGCGCGCTCTGGTCGAACTCGCGGGTATAGACCACCGCGCTGATGGCCACCGGCTCGCCTTCCGCGATGCGCACATTCAGCTTGTCCAGGCTGGCGCCCTCCAGTTTCAGGTCTTGCCTGAGCACATCCTCCACCTGGTTCAGGGTCAGCGTTTTGGTCACGCTTTCGTCCAGCGTGCGGATCAGGGGAATCGACAGCACCACCAGAATCACACCGGCCGCCGTGGTCTGCCAGATCAGGTTTTTCGGCGTGCGCAGGTTGCCGAATCCGTACCACATGGCCATGGTGGCGACGCTGAAAGCGATGGCCAGCATGTTGGTGAGGAACAGGAAAAACGCGCCCTGGAAGATGCGCATGTCTCCGGTCGCCAGACCATAGCCCGACGCCGCCAGTGGCGGCATCAGCGCGGTGGCGATGGCGACACCGGCGACGGTGCCGATCTTGCGGTGGGTGACCGCGTACCCCGCGACCATGCCCGAGAGCACAGCGACCAGCAGGTCGAACAGGTTGGGGTTGGTGCGCGCCAGAATCTCCGGCGTGGGCGGGATGAAGGGCGACAGTTTGACGATGATGACGGAAATGGCCAGCGCGGCCAGGACCCCCACGGCCATGGCCTTGGCGCTGCGGATGACCAGTTCCACATCGGTTCTGGCGATGGCAAAGCCGAGCAGCACGATGGGCCCCATCAAGGGGGCCACCAGCATGGCGCCGATGATGACGGCGGCGGAGTTGAGCATCAGGCCCAGGGTGGCGATGCCGCAGGAAGTAGCGACGAGAAAAACATAGGAATAGCTCAGGCCGCCATCTTCCTGAACCTGTTCGTTGGTGGCGTCACGATCCAGATCGCGCATGTGGCGGCGCCACCAGAGCCAGAACAGACGCAAGAGCCGGTGCTGGGGCATGGGGGGTAGCTCGGGGGCGGTGGTGTCCTGGCTGTTCATGGGCGCGGGGGTTGGGTTGTTCAAGGGTCGAGTAAAGCAGGAATGCGGAGGGGCGGCATGTTACTTTTATGAGAAAGCATTTGCCATGATATTATTTCGCCCCTTTGCCCCAGGCAGCCGCTGCCTGAAAGACCTGGATGAAGGCGGAGTTCGGCCTGCCCAGGAAAACCAATCAGAAGGATTTTCTGCATGACAAGAACACCGATATTGCTCGCGCTTTTGTTTGCCCTGAGCGGTTGCGCCCATCTTGGACCTGGCAGCATCAAAGGCAACCGTCTGGACTACAACATGGCTATCCAGCAGACCAACGACCAGGAATTGCTGCTGAATCTGGTGCGCCTGAAATACCGGGATCGGCTCTATTTCATGAACGTCGAACGCGTGGTGTCGGCGCTGGAGTTCAATCGTAGCGTCGGGGTCGGCGCGACGTTCCCCCCCGGTGTCGATCCCACAGTTTCGCTAGGTCCGATCGCGGCGGCCTACAACGAGAAGCCGTCCATCTTTTACACCCCGCTGGAAGGCGACAAATTCGTCCGCCAGATGCTCACCCCCATCAGTCTGGAAACCATTCTGTTGCTCACGCGTTCCGGTTGGTCCAGCGAGCGCGTCCTGTTGCAGACGGTGCAAACCATGAACCACCTCAAGAACGCGCCTTCCGCGTCCGGCCCCACCCCGGACCTCGAACCGGAGTTTCGCGAGTTCCGCGAGGCCGTGCGCGCACTGCGCTCATTGCAGAGAAGAGGGCTGGTCAGTTTCGGACGTGATGCCGGGGAGCGCGGCGACTACGAGTTGCGCATCGCCAGTGATGCCGGCAAGGACGCGGATGCCATCCGCTTTCGCAGCCTGTTGAACCTGGACCCCGCGCTGACCCGCTATCGCGTGTTCGTCGGCTATGGCGCGCCGGATCGCCAGAGCATCGCCGTGACGACGCGCGCCATGACCGGGGTGTTGTATTACCTCTCGCAAGGTGTGCGTGCTCCCAAAGCCGACGAAGAGAGGGGCCGGGTGACGCGCACGCTGACCGCATCCGGTGACTACTTTGACTGGAGCGACATGCTGGAAGACGTGCTGCGTATCGAATCCGCCCCCACGCAGCCGGAAAACGCGGCGGTATCGGTCCCCTACCGGGGCGGCTGGTTCTACATCCGCGACGAGGACTTGCAGAGCAAGACCACGTTTTCGCTCCTGGCGCAGCTCATCACCTTGCAGGCCGGGCCGGCGGTGGCCGGCGGCGCGGCGCTGTCGTTCTCGGTGGGTGGGCGGTAAAAGCGGGGATTCGCGACCGGGAGCGTCGTGTTTTGCTGACCGGAATGTTCTGTTATTTTGAATAAAGACGTTATTCGTGGAACCCCGATCACTCCGATTGGGGACTTTCTCCATCAACCAAAGGAAATCAGGAATATGAAATCGACTCCCCTCTTTCTCGCACTCGTACTTTCTTTAACCCTGGCCGCGTGTGGCAAGGACAAGCCCGCCGAAACCGCGGCTGTGGCTCCCGCTGAAACCGCGGACACCGCCGCTCCTCCCATGCCCATGGACCCGAGCCAGGGTGTGGCTGGACACGTTGAAGCCGTCGCCGATGCCGGCGCCGGCGAAAGTGGCCATGATCTTTATGCCGCCAAGTGCATCAGTTGTCATGGTGGTTCGGGCGAAGGCCTGGCGGGCAACCCGAAGCTGGCCGGCTTGAGCAAGGCGGACATCCAATCCCGTCTGACCGATTATCGTGACGGCAAGAAGCTCGGCCCCAAGACCCCCATCATGGCGGCCATGGCCAAGACGCTGACGGATGCGCAGATCGCCGCTTTGGCGGGCTATCTGGGCGAGTAATTCGCTTGTAGTTTCCCCGCCGACAAAGTGGCGCCGCGCAGCAATGCCGGCGCCATTTTGTTTGGCTCTGGTCGCGTTGGCGGTTGACACGATGGAAAGCACTCGGGGGAGTGGCCTCCCCCTTTTTCAAAGGGGGAATGAGGGGCACCGAAGGGTAGGGGCTTCATCAGATTTGGTGACGGTTGCACTGGCGCTAGCGACGCCCAACCTACGTCCATTTTCAACGGTGAAACACGCGAAGCCGGTTACTTCTGTGCGCGGGCCACACGGCCAGGCGTTCGCCGCAGCCATTGCCAGAACCATCCACCCGGACTGTCCGCGCCGGTGAGCAGGTAGTTCAGGACTTTGAAGTTGCGTAGCGCGAGCACCTGCCGCCCTTTTGCCCCATGGTCGCCGCAGAACAGGATGCGGTCCCCTGGAAACAGCGGCGTATCCAGGTCGGGCAACAGGGCTTCCGAGTTGCCGAGCAGCAGGGGGATACAGGGCAGATCGGCATCGCGGTCGGAAGGGTCGCGGATCAGGTCGCGCAGGGTCAGTTCCATTTTCAGGTCCATGGCCTGGCGGATGGCCACGGCATTCTCCACGCTGAGTTCCACATCCCAGACCTCGGGCACCGTGTCGCCCACCACGGCGGCGATGCGGGACAGCAGTTCATTGGCCCAGTCGTTGGGCTTCTCCTTGCAGCGGGCAAAGAAACGGGAGAGCAGGGGGGTGGTGAGCAGGGAGAGGAATTCATGGCCGACGATATCCGCCGACTGCATGGTGACATTGGCGCCGAAACGCTTGAACAGCGGCGCATTGGCGTGCCGGTTCTGGCGGATCACCATGAATAGTTCCGGCTTGAGTTCTCGGGCGGTCATGACGATGGAGAGGTTGTTCACGTCGTTGTCGGTGCCGGCCACGATGCCCACGGCGTCTCTCACCCCGGCCTCCACCAGCGCGTTCGCCTCGGTGCCGCTGCCCAGGATGCAGTCCTTGCAGTCCGTCCTGGCCGGGTCGGCCTCGACGATGACCAGTTCGATCCCCTCCCGGCGCAGGTTGCGCACCACGGCCTTGCCGAAGCGGCCGTAGCCACAAATGATCCACTTGCCGTGGGGTGGCCGTAGCGGTTCGCTCAGCGGCATGCCGGGGATGTCGGTCAGCCAGTCGTACAACAGGTGTTGCCCCGGGCTGTGCAGGGCCATGGCCAGATGTTCGCCGAAAGCCTCGAAGGCATTGACGATTTCCTCCGTGCCGAATGAGGCCATGTTGCCGGCGGTTTCCCCGCTGTCGGCGCGGCACAGCACCGGCAGTTCCGGGCGCAGCAGTTTCGCGGTCACCGCCACCGCCAGGTTGGCCTGGTCATCGTTGGTCAGCGCGATCACGCCGGCGCAAAAGGGGTGATTCAGGCCCGCCGCTTCCAGGTTCTCCGGCAGGCGCACGTCCCCGGTCAGGGCGGGAATGTCCAGATGGTATTGGCCGAGTTCCAGCTCGCTGATTCGATCGGCATCGATATCCAGCACCACCGCCTGCTGGTTGCGCCTATCCAGCGCCTGCATCAGCAAGGCGCCGGTCTCGCCGCAGCCGCAGATGATGTAGAAGGGCTGGCGCAGGCGCCGCACCCGGTGTTCGAAAGCATTGGCCTTGATCACCCGCCGGAAGGCCGGGTCTTGCAGCAGGCCCAGGATGGTGCCGATGCTGTACAGCCAGACCAGCACGGTCATGTAGATGGTGAGCAGCGCCCAGGTGCGCTGCGCGTCGCTGAATGCGACCGGAATTTCACCGAAGCCGATGGTGGTGGCGGTGTAGCTGACGAAATAGAAGGCGTGGAACAGGCTCATGCCCGGCGCCGGGTTGCCATCGGCATCGACGCCGGGCACCAGGCTCATGCCCAGGATGGATATGGCATAGCTGGTGATGAGCAGGATCAGCGGCAGACGCATCCGCCGCAGGACCAGGAACAGCACGCTGTTCATCTATTGCGCCGCGTGGTGTGGGAGGGCACCGATCAACGATGGAACAGCACGGTTTCGATGATGAGGATGATGACCGACAGCACGTTGGCCATGAGCGCCCCGGCGGCCAGGGAGACGATGCTGGCCATGATCGAGGGGGTCAGGCCCGTTCCCGTGATATGGATGGCGGCAGCCCAGACGCAGGCGGCGGCGATCAGTTGCAGCATGGCGACAAAACTAGTGGCCAGATGGATGGCGCCGATCTGGGTGCGTTCGCCGAATTTGAGCACCGTGGCGATCAGGTTCACCACCACCACGGCGAACAACTCGTAGACATGGTGATGATCCACGTTGTCCAGCTCGCCGATGACGAAGCCGAAATTGAGGGTCATGGCGAGGATGATGAAGAAGCCGAAAACGACCTTTTCCAGATTCATGGCGCGGATTCCCGTTGGCTGTGCTCGCGCCATGATAGCCCGGTCGATTCCGGAGGGAGCGGGGATTCCTGTTTGTCGCGATGTTCGCAACCAGTACCGGCCTGAATCGCAGCCGGTGGGCGGGCAGGCGGCTGGATTTGCCACTGCCGTGGGATGATCCACTCCCGAAAAAACAGCCTGTATGCCGGAGCAAGCAATGAATCAAGCAAGACGAAATATCTTGCGTGGAACGGTTTCGACCGCCGCGCTTTCAGTCGCGGTTGCGGCGGGAATATTGCGCCCCCACCAGGCGGCCGCTTCCAGTATGAGAAACAGCCTGACGCAAACGCTGCGAGCATTACAGGCCGGTAATCCGGTGCTGACCAGCGCGATCAGGGTCAACGCACCCGAGATCGCTGAGGATGGCGCGAGTGTCTTTATCGATTTTGTCTGCGCGCTGCCCGAGGTCGATGCCCTGATGGTGTTCGTGGACCGCAATCCGCAACCCCTGGTCGCGGCATTCCAGATCGCGCCGGAAGTGGTGCCGGCGCTGCAGATGCGCATCAGGGTTGCCCAGACCGCTCAGGTGTGGGTGGTGGCGCGCAGCGCCGGGCAGTTCTACAAAGCGGCCAAGACCGTGAAGGTGACCGCCGGCGGGTGCGGTGCCGGAGTGAATTGAGTCTGTGTGGTGGGTCGTGGCCGCTGTAATCGGCGGCGCTTTGCGCACCCGGTAGGGGCGGGCTGATATGCTTCGGCCCCTCACATGGTTGCCGGTCGGACCCGATGCGGTGCCGTAAGCCGTCAACCTGCCACCCTAATTCGAAACACCAGGATTTTTCATGTCTCAAACCGTCAGTCTTCTTTTCGGCGTCCATGCCCACCAACCCGTCGGCAATTTCCCGGAAGTCATGGAGGACGCCCACCAGCGTTGCTACAAGCCCTTCCTGGAAACCGTCCACCGCTACCCCGATTTCAAGTTCGCGCTGCATTCCTCCGGCTGGTTGCTGGAATGGTTGTTCACCCATCACCCCGAAGATATGGGCCTGCTGCGCGAGATGGCCGCGCGTGGTCAGGTGGAGTTCTTCGGCGCCGGCGACATGGAGCCGGTGCTGGCGGTGATTCCCTACCGTGATCGCATGAGCCAGCTCGCCGCCATGTCCGACCGCATCGAGCAGTATTTCGGCCAGCGCCCGGATGGCGCCTGGCTCACCGAGCGGGTCTGGGAAGCCACCGTGGTGCCGGCCCTGGCCGATTCCGGCATTAGTTATGTGATGGTGGACGACTACCATTTCCTCTGTGCCGGCGCCGAGCGGGAGCAACTGAACGGCTACCACACCACCGAGGAGGATGGCCGTCGCATCGACGTCTACCCGATCTCCGAAGCGCTGCGCTACCGCCTGCCGTTCTCGCCGGCCCATGAGGCGGTCGCTTACATCGAATCGCTGGCGGATGAGACTGGCTCAGTTGACAACACGCCTGCGGCGATTTATTTCGACGACATCGAGAAATTCGGCATCTGGCCGGAAACCTACGACTGGGTCTATGGGCGCGGCTGGCTCAAGGATTTCATCGAGGGCACGCTCGCCTCGCAGACCATCCGCAGCACCCATATCCGCGATCACCATAGCGAAACGCGCACCCGTGGCGTGGTCTACCTGCCCACCGTTTCCTACAGCGAAATGGGCGAATGGACGCTGCCGGCGCCCGCCGCCCGGCGCTACTCGGAACTGGTGCACGCGGCGCAGCACGAAGGTGTGCTGGAGCGCGACCGCCCCTTTATCCGCGGCGGTATCTGGAAGAACTTCCTCACCCGCTATCCGGAAGCGAACTGGGCGCACAAGCGCATGTTGGGGCTGTCCGAGCGTCTCGCCTCCCTGCCCGAGGGGCAGGTGCGCCAGGATCTGGTCGAACTCCTGCACGAGTCGCAGGCCAACGACGCCTACTGGCACGGCCTGTTCGGCGGCATCTATCTGCCGCACCTGCGCCGCGCGGTGTGGCACGCCATGATTCAACTGGAACGCCGCCTCGACGGGCTGCAAGCGCGTCCGCCGCTCTCCACCGGCGACCTCGACCTCGACGGGCGCGAGGAAGTGTTCCTGACCAGCCTCGCCTTGCAGGCCGTGATGCGCCCGGACAAGGACGCCGCCCTGATCGAACTGTCCAGCTACCCGCTGGCACAGAATTTCGCCGATACCCTGCGCCGCTACGAAGAGCACTACCACGAGAAGGCCAAGCAAGGCGCGAGCAAGGCGCATGAAGGCGAGGGCATCGCCTCGGCGCATGACGTGGTGCGCTTCAAGCACGAGATCAAGCCGGAAGACCTCACGCCCGACACCCGCACGCGCGGTCTGTTCGCGGAAAGCTGGACCGACTTCGAACAAAAACTGCCGGTGGAATATGCCACCACCTTCGTTCAGGGTGGCGCCGTGCTGTGCATGGGCGAGGCGGGGAAAACCCGGGTCGCCAAGGTCTATAGTGTGCGCGACAACCTGCTGATCGTCGCCCTGAAAACCGTGGGCAACGGCCGTTTGTCCACCCGCCTCAATATCGCCATGCCCTGCTGCGATGGCGCGGCTGGTCGCTATGTGGTCAACGGTGCCGATGGCCAACCCCATATCCCCGGCGGCTTCGGCCAGCACTTCACCTGGGACGCGCTGACCGACCTGGGCATGGAAGACCATTACCTCGGCGGCGCCATCCGCCTGCGTTCATCCGTCCCAACCCGCATCAAGGCGCAACCGCACCACACCGTTTCACAATCCGAAGCCGGCTTCGAAAAGATCATGCAGGCCATCGAACTCACCCTCATTTGGGAAGTGGATGGCCCCTTCGAAGTCAATCTGCAACTGGAAGTGGCGGCATTGGCCAGGTAGGGACGTAGGATGTGGTGAGCGATAGCGAACCGCATCACCCACGCTCGAGGCGGTTCGCTATCGCTCACCACATCCTACGAATGGCCCGCCGCCCCATCACTATTGGAGAATCTGAATAATGAGCAACGAGAGCATCGGCC
>JAUXXW010000058.1 GCA_030684775.1 Pseudomonadota bacterium | reverse complement strand
CCCGCCGCCAGAAACTGGCGGCCATGCCTACCGCTCAACTCCCTCCCGTTCATTTCTTCCGCCCCGGCACGCATCAGCCGATGGTGGGCGCGCCGCTGACGTTCAGCGCGGCCGACCTGGCCGCGTCGGCGGCGGCGTATGACCCGGCGCTGTATCAGGCGCCCATCGTGGTGGGGCACCCCGCCATCGATGCGCCGGCCTATGGCTGGGTGGGCGCGATCCGCGCCGAGGTCGATGGCCTTTATGCGGTGCCCGACCAGGTGGAGGCGCAGTTCGCTGAAATGGTCGGCGAGGGCCGCTTCAAGAAGGTGTCCGCGAAGTGGTTCCAGCCGACCCATCCGAAGAACCCGGTTCCGGGCGTCTATTACCTGCAACACCTGGGTTTCCTGGGCGCGGCCGCGCCTGCGGTGCCGGGGCTCAAGCCGGTGCAATTCAGCGCCGCCGATGACGGCGACACCCTGACGATCGAGTTCGCCTATGACGACCAGGTCAACGCCGGTCTCTGGCGCAATCTGCGCGAGTGGCTGCTGGCGAAGTTCGGCGCCGCCGATGCCGACCAGGTCGTGCCCCGTTACGACGTTTCCACTCTGGAGGCGGGCGCGGCCGAAGAGGTTGCGCCCGCCCCAATCGCGCCGGGGTTTGCCGATCCTGGCGAAGCCACCCCAAATCCCCCCCCGCCCCCCTTTGATAAAGGGGGGAGTGAAGTGGCTCCCGCCTTTGAAAAGGGGGGTAATCAACCCGAGGAGCCTACCGTGACCCCTGAACAAGCCGCCGCCCTGGAGGCGGAGAACCAACGCCTGGCCGCCGAGCTGGCCACCGCGAAAGCGCAGGCCGCCGAGGCTGGCCGCCTGCAACTGCACGCCGACCATGCCGCCTTCGCCGAGACCCAGGTCCAGGCGGGGCGCATGAGCCCCGGCCTGGCGCCGGTGGTCGTGTCCGTGCTGGACCACCTGGCCGGCTCCGAGCCGCCCGCCTTCGGCGAGGGCGAGGAGGCCCGGCCGCTGGTGGAGGCGCTGAAGACCGCGCTGGCCGGCGCGCCGAAGGTGATCGAGTTCACCGAGGTGGGGGCGCCGGAAAACGAGGCCACCACCACCGCCGCCTTCGCGGCGCCGGATGGCTACCAGGTGGACGCCGGCGCCCTCGATACGCACCGCCGCGCGCTGGCCTGGCAGCAGGCCCACGCGGGTACCGACTACCTCGCCGCCGTCAAGGCGGTTTCCAAGACCTGATAGGAGATCGCCATGAGCGCTCAAAGTATTGCCCTGCTGACGCTGTCCCTTACGGCCTCGGCCACACTGGCGGCGAACCGTTTCACCACCCACGCCGGCGCGGTGCCGGCCGCCGGGGCCAATGTGGCCGGGGTGGCCCGCTCCAGCGCCGCAAGCGGCGACCTGGTGTCCGTCGATGTGCTCGGTACCGCCGTGGTGGAGGCCTCCGCCGCTATCGCCCTGGGCGCGGCTATCGAGTCCACCAATACCGGAAAAGCCGTGACCAAATCCACCGGCGCCACCGTGGCCCGCGCCCTCCAGGCCGCGTCCGCCGATGGCGACCTGATCGAAGTGTTGTTGATCGCCAACTGACCCCCCACTTTTCGCATTTACAGGAGATTCTCCATGCGCGCCTTCAAACTCTTCACCCCGACCACGGCCCTGTTGCTGCTGGTGGTCGGTTACGCCCTCGCCCTCGCCGTCGGCGTGGCTGATCCGTCCTGGTCGCGGGACGGCCTCGTGTTCGCGGCCTTCGGTATTACCGGGCAGATGACCGGCGCCCAGGCCCGGATGGTCGACCCCGTGCTGTCCGAAGTGGCGCGCGGCTATCAGAACGGCGCGATGGTCGGCCATAAACTCTTCCCCATCGTCCCTGTGGGGCAGCGCGGCGGCAAGGTGATCCAGTTCGGCCGCGAGAGTTTCAAGCTCTACGCCACCGGCCGCGCGCCGGGCTCGAACACCAAGCGCGTGCAGTTCGGCTATGACGGCGCCGATTTCGCGCTCAAGCAAGACGCGCTGGAGGGGGTGCTGCCCTACGAGAACATGGAGGAGGCCAGCGCCGGGCCGGGTATCGACCTGTCTTCCGGCACGGTCACCGGGGTGCAGGACATCATCCAGCTGGGCCGCGAGTATGAGCAGGCCGCGATTGCCCGCAACGCCGCCAATTACGGCGCCAACAACAAGATCACGCTCTCCGGTACCGACCAGTTTTCCGACCCGGCCAGCACGCCCGGCGTGGTGATCAAGGATGCGGTGGAAAGTATCCGCCGCCAGACCGGCAAACGCCCGAATGTGGCGGTCATCGGCGCTTCGGTGTTCGCGGCCCTGCAAGAGAATCCGACCATCCTCGATCGCATCAAGTACACCGGCCGCGATTCGATTACCACCGCCATGTTGGCGGCGCTGTGGGGTATCGGTGAGGTCGTGGTCGGCGATGCGATCTACGACGCCAACGGCACCCTGACCGATGTATGGGGTAACGACATCGTCCTGGCCTTTACCCAGTCCGCCAGCGTGGCCAACCGTGGCCTGCCGAGCTATGGCTACACCTACCGCCTGCGCGGCTACCCGCTGGTTGAGCAGTCGTACTACGACCGCAGCGCCAAGAGCTGGATCTACCCGGTGACGGAAGAGGCCAAGTCGGTCCTGGCCGGCGCCGACGCGGGCTTCCTGATCGTCGCCGCGGCCTAGCCCCCAGGGCGTTGATTCATGGCGGCCGGCAACGGCCGCCATCTGTGAACACTCAGGAGACCAGCATGGCTACCACACGTGCCCCCGTAGGGCGGAAAAACGGCCTTATCGCGCCTTCCGCCGAACGCTCGTCGGAAGGCGCCGGCAAGAACCCGCCGGCTTTTCCGGCCTACGAAGTCATCGCCCCGCTGCGCCACGACGGCCGCCGCTACGCCCCCGGCGACCTGGTCAGCCTCGCCCCCGAGCAGGCCGCGCGCCTGATCGGCCTGCGCGTGGTCGGGTTGATCGAGCCCGAGGCATGAGCTACCTCACCCTTCAGGGCCTGATCGACCGCTACGGCGAGGATGAGCTGATCCAGCTCACCGACCGCGCCGGCGACGGCGTGGCCGACGTCGCCGTGGTGGCCCGCGCCATCGCCGATGCCGAGGCCGAGATCGACGCCTACCTGGCCAACCGCATGGCGCTGCCCCTGGCCACCGTGCCCGCCATCCTGGAACGCCTCGCCGCCGCCATCGTGCGCCACAGCCTCTACAAGGACGCCGCGCCGGAGACCGTGGAGAAGGCGCGTGACGCGGCCATCGCCCTGCTGCGCGACGTATCCGCCGGCCGCGCCAGCCTCGGCCCGTCCAATGACGGCGCCGCCACCCCCGCTACCGCCGCGCCGTCCTATTCCAGCGTGGCGCCGGTATTCGACGACGCCGGCCTGGCTGGCTACTGATGAGCCTGCCCGAATCCGCCACCCGCTACGACATCGCCCGAACCCTGGGCGATACCCGCGCGCTCACGCTCACCCGGCGCCAGCGCCGGGGCGGGCCGGTGGTGGATCAGGCCGGCATGAGCGCGACGCTGACGCTGTCCGATCGCGCCAGCGGCGCCGCCCTGGCCACGCTCTCCACGGCCAACGCCGGCATCGCCCCGCTGGATGCCTCGGGTGTGATCGCCATCGACCTCGGCCACGCCGCCTATGTGGCGCTCCCCGCCGGGGCCTACAGCTACCGTCTGGACACCGTCGAGGCCGGCGAGACCCGGCCCCTGCTGCGCGGGACGTGGAGGGTCGTGGCATGACCCGGCATCGTAGGAGCGGACCGCGTCCGCGATTACCCACGCAAAAGATCGCGGACGCGGTCCGCTCCTACGGGGAGCGTCGCATGGCCGTGGGAGCGGACCGTGTCCGCGATCTCCCATGACCCAGGTCATCGAAATCCTTGCCCCCGAGGTCATCGTCGTCGGCGAGACCGAAATCGAGCTGATCGAGGTGGCGGCGCAGGGCCCGGCCGGCCCGGCCGGCGCCAACGGCGCCCCCGGTACCGGCGGCGTGCAGACCATAACCCTCACCGCCGCGCGCGACCTCTCCGGGCATCGCATCGTAGTCGCCACAGCGACCGGCGCCGACTACGCCGACCCGGCCACGCCAGCCCACGCCGACGCCATGATCGGCCTCACCACCGGCGCGGCGCTGTCAGGAGACGACGTGACCGTGCTCGCGGCCGGTGAACTGGTCGAGCCATCCTGGTCATGGACGCCCGGCCTGCCGCTCTACGCCGCCCCATCCGGATTGCTCTCGCACACCCCGCCCGCCAGCGGCTGGGTGCAGATCGTCGCCACCGCCATTACCCCCACCCGCCTGCTGCTCTCCAGCCGCCAGGCAATTCTGTCCCCGTAGGAGCGGACCGCGTCCGCGATTAAAGGAATCTCACCATGCCCGCCAAAAAATACCTCTCCCACGCATCAGGCCGCATCCAGGAGGTTGCCGCCACCGTCACCAGCACCGGCGCCGGTGACGACGGCAAGATCGTCGCGCTCGATGCTACCGGGCGGCTGGATGCCAGCATCATGCCGGTCGGCCTCGGCGCCGACACCGCCAGCATCGTCGCCTCGGAAAACCTCGCGGCCGGCGATTACGTCAACATCTGGGACAGCACGGGCGCCAAGGTGCGCAAGGCGGATGCCGCCACGGCCGGCAAGGAAGCGGTCGGCTTCGTGCTCGCCGCCGTCACCAGCGGCCAATCCGCCACGGTCTATTTCGAGGGCCAGAACACCCAAAAAACCGGCCTGACCCCCGGCTCCCGCCAGTACCTCAGTGCCGCCACCCCCGGCGCCACCGCCGCCACCGCGCCCAGCGCCACCGGCAACGTGGTGCAGCTCCTCGGCGTCGCCGTCTCCTCCACCTCGATCAGCACCGAGATCGAGGACGGCATCGTCCTGGCTTAACCCCGTGGCCGAGAAACGCCCGATCTGCCTCTATGGCGGCCAGCGCCGCGAGCTGGCCGCCGGTGACACGCTGCCCGGCGGCCCCGCATTCATCGCGCGATCATCCGATACGACGCAGAGCATCAGTCAAAATGTGATCACAAAGCTGGTCGCCGCGCTGGCGACTACGGTGCTGGATACCCATAACGCCTGGTCAGCCGGGACGTTTACGGTGCCGGCCGGGTGGGCTGGTCTATATCAAGTCAACGCAATGGTCACGCTGAATTATTGCGTCGACCAGGCCGGCATCTTTGTGGATGTCTACAAAAACAACGCCCTGGCCCAGCGCGTAATGGCCGGGCGGCAGTCGGGCAACACTACGTGGGGAGGCGGCGGGACGTGCCTGTTAGTGCTCGCCGCAGGAGATACGGTGGATATGCGGGTTAACCAGACATCCCCCGCGACGACGACATACCCGTTTGCCGGGTTAACGGCATTCAGCGGCGCATTTTTGAGGGGCACGCCTTGATCCTTGCCGCCACCCTCCTGCACCTATACCCAGGGCTCGATCTACACGCGGCGGTGGTGCTGCACGACGATGGCGACGGGATCGTGTATATCGCGCAATGGCACGACCCGCGCCCACAGCCCACCCCCGCAGAGCTAGAGGCAGCATGGCCCGAGGCGCGGCGCGCGCAAATCATCGCCGCCATCGACGCCCACGCCAACGGCCTGCGCGAGACGATGACTGTCGGGGTTACGTCGGCCGAAATGGCGGCGTGGGCCATCAAGCGCGCCGAGGCGCTGGCCTACGCCGGCGACCCCACCGCCTGCCCGATGCTCGCCGCCGAAGCCGCCGCCCGTGGCGTGCCACTCGCCGCCATCATCGAGCGGGTGCTGCGCAATGCCGCGCTGCTCGCCGCCGCCGAGGCCACCATCGCCGGTGTGGCCGGGCGGCACAAGGATGCGGTGCGGGCAGCGGTTGATCCGGCTGGATACGACTGGTCGCAGGGCTGGCCTTTGTAGGGATGAGCACGCGTAGGGCGGATGAGCCGGCGGCTTCTTGCCGGCGTTATCCGCCGAATGCCGAACATTCGGCGGAAGGCGCGATAAAGCCGCTTTTCCCATTCGGCGGAAGGCGCGATAAAGCCGCTTTTCCGCCCTACGGCGCTTGTAGGAGCGGACCGTGTCCGCGATCTTTCGGACCGTGTCCGCGATCACCACGGCCGCAATCGCGGACGCGGTCCGCTCCTACGGTACTCGCTGACCCCTGTCAGCATCCCCGCGTCTGCGCGCGTGAGAAATACTGCGCGCCATGCCTGCGCTCACTGATTACTTCGCTCCCGGCCCCGCCATCATGGCGCGCCTCAAACCCTTGTCCGGCCTGATGGCCGTCGAGGAGTTGGGGGTGCTCGCCGATTGTCTGGCGGGCAGCCCGGAGGAAGCCGCGCGGCGCCTGGCGACGCTGGCGCCGCGCTGTCCAGCGGTGTTCGTCGGGTTTGACCGGGAGTTGCCGGCGCCGGCGTATGAGTCGGGCGATCAGGTGGTGCAACAGCGCTGGCTGGTGGTGTTGGCGGTGCGCCACGCCGGCGGCGCGACCACTGGGCGTGAGGTACAGACCGCAGCCGGGCCGATTCTGCCGCGCTTGATCAAATCCCTTTCCGGGTGGCGCCCGCTGCCCGAAGTCGGTCCCCTTTTTCGTATCGCGGCACCTGCGCCCGCCATCGTCGGCGGCTTCGGGTTTTTCGCGCTGGCGTTTTCCCTGACTGCCCTGTTCGAGGGCGCTGATTTCGAGGAGTACTGAGCATGGCCAACAATCGCAATATCGTAATGGGTTCCGGGAAAATCTACGTGGACGTGGGGCCGGGCGAGGGGGAGCGCTATATGGCGGAAACCCCGGGGTTTTCTCTGGCGGTGAAGGCGGAGACCATGGATGTCATGAGCGATGACACGCCGACCCAGGAGGTGATCGATACCGTGTCCAAGTCGGTCACGCGCGATTTCACGCTGTCGACCAAGAACATCACCGATGACTCGCTGGCGCTGTTCCTGATGGGTGAGGCGGGGACGCTGTCAACCACTGCGGGTAGCGTGGTGGATGGCCCGGTCAACGCCGGCGCCGGCGTCACCCAGGGCCGCTATTACCAGCTCGGGGTGAGCGCCGGCCTGCCGGCCGGGGTGCGCGCAATCACCGGGGTGTCGCTGCACGCCGGCGCCACCACGTTCGACCTGGGTGCCGATTACAGCGTCGATTTGGCGCTGGCGCGCATCTACATCGTGCCTGGCGGCGGCATCGCGGACGGCGAGGTGTTGACTTGCGACTACGCCACCACGGCGGCCACCTGGGGCCAGGTGGCGAGCACGGGGCAGGCCGCGAAGGTCGGCAGCCTGCGCTACATCGCGGACAACAGCCTCGGCGCCAACCGCGACCTGTTCATCCCGCTGTGCCAGATCACGCCCAACGGCGAGATTGCCTGGAAGGGCCGCGACAAGCCCCAGGAAATGGGCTTCACGGTCAAGGTCAAGACCCCCGCCAACGGCGGCGCGACGGTGCTCATCAACGGCCGCCCGGCTTGATGAGGTAGGTCGGAAAAGCGGCCTTACCGCGCCTTCCGACAAAACCCCGGCGGAAGGCGCGATGAAGCCGCTTTTACCATCCAGCGGAAGAACCGTAGGTTGGGCAAAGCGCAGCGTGCCCAACAAACCGCCGCTTCATGCCGGCGCCTTCCGACAACCCCCGGCGGAAGAACCGTAGGTTGGGCAAAGCGCAGCGTGCCCAACAAACCGCCGCTTCATGCGGGCGCCTTCCGACAACCCCCGGCGGAAGGCGCGATAAGGCCGCTTTTCCCATTCGGCGGAAGGCGCTTCGCTTTTCCGCCCTACTTGGAGTGATTTGTATGCGTATCGAGAAAACCATCACCGTCGGCGACCGCGCCGTCACCGTCCACGAGCTGACCGTGGCGGACATTCGCGCCTGGTTGAAATCGCTGGAGTCGCCCGCCGAGCCGGACATCGTCGGCGTCGCGCTGATCGATGGCGTGGAACTGGCCGACCTGGCCATCATGACCGACTTGCCGGTTGAGGTGATCGAGGCGTCAAGCCCTTCCGAGTTGCGCGCCGTTTTTGACGCCTGCCGCGAGGTGAACGCGGATTTTTTCGCGCTGCGGGGGCGGCTGGAGACGATCGGCAAAGCCAGCCTGGCCTCGATGCCGGGCGCGCCCGGCAATCACTGGAGTTGATGGCGTGCGCGCTGGTGACTCATGGCCACACCCAGGTGTGGAGCTATCCGTGGAGCGTGTGGCTGGCGGCGAGGGTCAGCGGAAGATGAACAGCCGCAGCAGCCAGGTCAGCACCACCCCTCCGGCCACGCCGGTCAGCGCGTATGCCAGCCAGGCCACCAGCCAGGCGGGCAACAGGCCCATGAAGTTGAGCGCGACGCCGATGATGATGGCGCCGAAAAACGTGTGCCACAGGTAATAGAAGAGTTTCTCCGACATGGCCGATAACCTCGCACTGTCCATCCGCATTGGCGCGGATGTCGCTCCCATTCTAGCCGGGCTGAAAAAGCTCGATGGCCAGTATGACAAGACGCGCCAGGAGCTGACCGGACAGGTCGGTAAGATCGCCGCCCTGGAGGCTGCGGAACAGGGCGCCGTGAAGGCCGGGGTGGCGTTGGAGGAGGCGCGCCGCAAGGTCGAGTTTTTCAAGCGCAGCGCGGAGGTGGCCGGCGGGAGTGGCATGAAGGCGTATGCCAAGGACATCGAGGCGGCCAAGCGGGAAGTGTTGGCGGCCGCCGCCGCCAGCGAAAAACAGCAGCGAGCCATCGCATCCTTGCGCCAGGAACTCGTCGCCGCCGGCATCGACACCGGCAAGCTATCGGCCGAGCAGGCGCGCCTGGCCACGCAGTTGCGCGCCACGGATTCCGCCCAGGCAAAGGCCCGAATCAAGGCCGGGACGCTGGTGGCGCCCGGCGCCGACGTGGGCGCCGCCGCCGATCTTCTTGGCCTGAAGAGTCATGCCGCCATTCAGGCGGAAATAGCCAAGACGCGCGGCGCTTACGACACCCTGCGCGCCTCAGGCACGCTGAGCCATAGAGAGTTGGCGCAGGCGGCCGGGGTGACGCGGCGGAAGATCGGCGATCTCAACGATCAGATGAACGGCCACAACGCCACTGCTACCGGCCTGGCTGGCACTTATGGCCTGTTGCGCGCGGGGTTCTATGCGTTCCAGGCGCTGCTGGTGGGGAACGCGGTGGTGCGGGCGGTGGACGATATGCGGCTGTTGGAGGCGCGCATCAAACTTGTATCCGCCAGCAGTGACCAGGTCAAAACGGCGATGGCCGGCGTCGCGGCGATCGCCCGCGCGGCGTCCGCGCCGATCGGCGATGTGGGCGCCAGTTATGTGAAATATGCCGCCGCGATTCGCACTCTCGGCGGCACCCAGGAACAGAGCCTGGGGCTGACGCGCGCGGTGGCGCTGGGTTTGCGCGTCTCCGGCGCGGCGGCTCAAGAAACTGGCGCGGCGATGTATCAACTTGGGCAAGCCTTCAATAAGGGAAAACTGGACGGCGACGAGTTCCGCACCATGTCCGAGGCCGGCGGCAAGTTGATGGACTACCTGGCGAAAGGCTTGGGCAAGACGCGCGCGGAATTGATCGAGATGGCTGCGGCCGGCGAGTTGACCGCCGACAAGATGCTGGCAGGCTGGACCAAGATGTTGCCGCAAATCGAGGCGGATGCCGCCAGCCTGCCGGAGACGGTGGGCAGCGCGATGACCGGCCTGTCGAACCAGTTCAAATTATTCGCGGCGGACTCGGATACCTTGCGCGTCAGCCTGAACGCCGTGGCCGGCGGCCTGAGGTTCATCGGCGACCATCTCGGCGCGCTGGCCTCTGTGGCGGTTGTGGCCGGTATCGCGGCGGTCGCCGCCAACTGGGCCAAGGTGGCCGTCGCCATTCGCGGCGCGGCGGCGGCGTCCGCCCTGTTGGCCGCGTCCAACCCGATCCTGCTGGCGCTGTCGTTGATCGCCCTGGGCGGCATCGCCGCCTATGACGCCATCGCAGGCAAGGCGCGCGAGTCGGAAGAGGCGCAGCGCGCCGAGGCTGAGAAGACAGCGGAAAAACGCAAGGAACTGGAAGACCGCTACGCCAATCTGGTGGCCCGCCGCGCCGGCCTGGAAAAGCAGGCGGCGGAAAATGCCAAGGCCGCCCAGAAAGACATCCTCGAAGGCCAGAAAAAGGCCGTCGCCGAACAGATCAGGGACGCGGAGAAACTGCGCGACAGCCTGATCGAAGCCTACAAGAAGGCCGGCGAGGCCGCCGACGAGGCCCGCAAGAAGGCGCTGGGCTTGCGCGAGAAGGCGAAGGACAAGAGCCTGGACAGAACGGCGAAGAAACAGGACAGCGAGTTAGCCCAACTAGACAAGCAAGACCCTATCGATGCCGAGTTGGCCCGCCAGAAGCTGGCCAATGAAGCGCTGGAACAGGCGGAGTACGCCCATGCGCGCGCCGTGGAAGCCCGTTATGCCGGCAATACGGAAGCCGCCCAGCGGTACGCGGGTGAACAGGATAGGCTGATCCAGCGCGCCGAGCAGTTGGCCGGCGCGTTCCAGAACGAGGCGGTGGCTCAGGGGATGCTAGATGCTGCTGCCGCCGCCGCCACGCGCAACCTGTATGAGCAGGCCGCGCTTGAAGAGGCCAAGGCGGCCAAGGCGGAACAGCAACAGGCGGCCCTTGCCCAGCAGCAGGCGGCCAACGCACAGGCCCTGGCCGATTTCCAGGCACAACTGGCCGCCGTGGACGCCAGCATGAAGGCGCTTGCCGGCGAGAAGGACGCCATCAAAATCCAGGCCGACCAGGCCGCGCTGGAGCAGGTGAAGGCCGACATCGCCGCCGTGAAGGCGGAACTGGACAAAATCCCGCCCGAGGTGCGCACGAAGATCGTGGTCGAACGCATGAGTGCCGAACCCTTGCCCGCCAAAGCCGCCGGCGGCCTCATCACCGGCCCCGGTACCGACACCTCGGACAACATCCTGGCCCGGTTATCACCCGGCGAATTCGTCCTGCGCGCCGCCGCCGTGCGGCGCTGGGGCGCGGACAAGATCGCAGCCCTCAACGCCGGGCGGATGCCCGCATTCGCCGCCGGTGGCCTGGTGACCCGCGCGGTGGCCAGCCTGCCCCGCTTCGCCGATGGCGGCCTGGCCAGCGCCGGCGCCGGCCTGCAACCGATCAACATCATCCTGCCCGGCGGCAAGACGCTGGCCGCGCTGGCGAACCCCGCCGAGGCGCGCGATTTCGCGGCCGACTTGCGCCGCGAAGCGTTGAAGGTGCGGGGATGATGACCATGCCCGATCTGATTATCGCCGGCGTCCATATCCCCATCGAGGCCCTGGGCGACCATAACCAGAGCTACGACGATGAGGCCGCGGGCGGCACCGCGACGCTGACCCTGGCGGATGGCAGCCAGATCACCCAGACCCGATACCGCAAACTCACCACCACCCTGGCCGCGTCCGGCTGGGTGCCGCCCGGGTTGCCGACGTTGGTACCGGGGGCGCCGGTGGTGCTGTCCTGTGTCGGGCGGTTGGCGGTTGGCGGGGCATCGCGCGTCATCACCCTGCCCGCCGCGCGCCGGGGTGACGCGCCCCTCATCGGCCAGGCGACGGTAGCGGGGCGGATGGTGGCCACAGCGGTTGAGAGCGTGGTGGGTCATGTTGCCACCCTGGCCGCCGTGCCCGGCGCCAGCAGCTACGCAGCGCTGTATTACCCGGAATTCCTCGCGCACGTCACGATCACCCGCGACGTGGACGTTGGCCAGGGCTTCGGCTGGCGCCTGACCGCGCGGGAGGCCTGACGTGGCGGTCGTCGACCATGTGCTGATTGATTTTGATGGCGCGGGGGCGGAGCCGGCGCTGGATGTGTTCCGGATCGATTCATACACTGGCTCCGCGCTTCTGAGGGCGGACCCTGGGCAGAGCGCCAAAACACCGTTTGTCGGCCAGCACATCACCCTCTATGGGCAGAGCGCGTCGAGCCATGCATTCCATTCGGCCGGCACATCTGTATTAGGGGCAATCTACGCGCCACGTTGCCATGCGGTGATGCGGGTGCGGGCGCGGGTGACCGACGTAAGTGTTTTCGGGGCTACCACGTTCCTGACCGTTGAGACAGTAGCCGCGCAAGAGGATTTCATCCGGCTCTATCACTCGCAGGATGTGCCGAACGAGGCTGCCGGAACGGGATATGCCACGGGGTTGCTGTTCCTGGAGGCGGTTCCGGACGGTGGGGTGGTGTTGGCTTTTATTCTGGATCAGGGGCGCGTTCAGAACGGCATCTGCGAAATCAGCGCGAGCGTAACCGCCGCAGATAGTGCCTATGTGCCGGGGATGCCGCTGGATGCGTTTACGGTGCGATACGGCGATCAACCGACGGACCCATACGACATCGCGATGTGGCACCCGTTATTTACCACGACTCAATTTTTCGACGGCACGGGGCTGATCTCGCAGACCAGTGCCGATGTCCCAGCGAATTGGTCGCCGCACATCAGATTCAGCCACACCGTGCCGGATGCGCCGGTGGGCGAGACCGGCGTTGCCGAGGCGGCGCTGATGGCGCGGGTTTACACCACCGGCGCGGCGGCCGCCGGCCTGGTCGGCAATGTGTTCGGCGGCGAGGTGGGTGGCGGCGCGGCGCGCTTGGGGCTGGCCGGCCGCGTCATCGCGCGCGGCCCGGCCTGGGCGCCGCTCTATGCCGCCGTGCGCGGCACGCGGTTCGCGGTGCGGGCGGCGTCCGACCCCTTCGCGGCGACCTCTTTTCTCGGCGCGGCGACCCTGCCGCTGGTGGCTAACGTCTACGACTTCAACCCGGCTGGTACGCCTAATCCGGTCGATGCCTGCGGGGTCGGCTGGAAGGTGTGTCCCGGCACCGTGTGCATGGCCGTGCCGCTGGGCTGGGTGGTGACCTACCCGGCCTATGAGGCGCGCTGCGCGTTGCCGCTCCTCCCGTTCGCGGGCTCCGGGGCGGCGAGAGTCAGTCTGCTCGGGAAGGTATTGCCGGTCGCGCGGCAGGTGGCGTCGCGCGATGCGGGCAGTAGCCCGAACTGGTATTTCGACGGGGTGTGGCAGATTGATTCGCTCCCCACCTTTTTCGCCGCGCGGCTGCGCGAGGTCGCCGGCACCCTGATTCATCCGCTGCAAATCACCGGGCAGGGCCGGCCGGCGTGGTATCAGGCGCCTGAGTCTGGGTACTGGGGCTATTCCGGTGGCGAACCCTATTGGTTCACGGTCCCCGCCTATGACTACACGCTGAGCGAGGTCTCGCCGCAGCTGTTTGATATTTACAACTACCCTGAGCGTTTGCACGCCCTGGCCCTGCACTCACAGGGCCGCGATACGCCATTTGGTGGTTCGTACCCCTACGTCGGCAAAATATCCGTCTACGACAACAACAGTTACGGTCGCCTGCGCGTCTCCTCGATGATGACCGGCCACCTGCGGATAGCCGGCGGCTCGGGGTCTTTCGGCGCCGGCCAGTCGGCCAACTACGAATTCGAGTTTTGGCCGGATGGCCAGGCGACCTACAAGGCCTGGACGGCGTATGACCGTTTCTATCTGAACGATGTGAAGCCGCCCATCGTTTATGGTCTGGGCGAGGATGTCAGGTCGGCCATCCAGTCATTCCAGCAATATACCCTGCTCCCCTCTGTGGCTTTCGATGGCAGCGGCTACCTCTCCCGCGTCTACGCGGCCACCCCCGATACCGTCATCGTCGACACCTTCCTGGAAGACACCACGGTCTATGGCGGCAACCGCGCGGTGGTGCTGTTGGAGGGCCGCGTCGGCGAGTCAGGCGCGGCCATGGCGCCCCTGGTTGCCTTGGTGTGTCTGGGGCACGGCGCGGCGCGCCTCATCCTTTATGCGCGCGTAGGCGGGTCCGGCGCGGCCGCGGCCGACCTGGAAGCGCGCTTGTTTGACGTCGGCGCGGCCACGGCTGATCTCGTGGCGCTGGTGTCGCCGCCGGGGGTGGGCGCTGAATCATGGTGGGATTACGCCGTGCGCATGGGGGGGGTGGATGTCTCCGCCAGAGTAATGGGCGAGATCACGGTGGAAGCGGAGGCCGGCGCGGCGCGAATCGCGCATTTCACCCTGGCGCCGACCGGCGCGCCGCTGGACTTGGCCGCGCTGGGTTCGGCCGAGATCGAAATAGATTACCGCCCGCCGGGCGCCACCGCTTTCTGGCGCCTGTTTACCGGCAAACTGGCCGAGCCGGAGATCGACATCGCCACCGGCGCCCTGGCGTGCTCCGCGAGCGATCAGCGCGCGCCGCTGCTGGATGCGCTGGATGCGGAGGCCATCGCCGCGTTGACGCCGGGCGCGCTGTATTCCGCCGCCGCGCAGGGCGCCGACCTGGCCGGCACGGCCCTGGCCGAGGCGCGCATGGCCACGCTGGCGGCCGACCTGGATTTGTCGCCGACGGGCGCCTGGCGGCTATCGCCCTGGGCCGCGGCCGCGACGCCGGATTTCACCCTGCGCGAGAACGGGCTGATCGACGATAGCCTGCGCGTGCGCCTGATGCGCTATGCCGATGTGATGCCGCGCGTGGAGGTCAAATTTCAGTATCGCTACCCGCTGCTGCGCGAGCGCCAGGCGGCGATGCATTGGCGTTATTACCTGTGCGACGGGCAGTTCGTGCTATTCGGCCAGCAGCCGTTTTATTTACCTTCAGCCGCCATCGCCGAGGCGGCGGAACAGGACGGATGGCGGGTGGCGGAACTGGCCGCCACGCCCGCCGGCGCCAACAAGTCGGAGGCGGATTGGACGATGCGCCGCCGCCACGTCCAGACCATTACCGAGGAGTACACCCTGACCGTGCGGGCGCCGCTCTCCGAGGCGGCTCACGGCGACCGCCGGGTGGGCGAGCGCGGCGGGAGCCTGGCGGTGGAGTTCGACGAATCAGGCTGGGTCGACCATGTCGAGCGCGCGCCCCTGCCGACGATGCCGGGCGGTTTTGTGGCCGGCGAGGGCCGCGCGGCGGTGGATGGCCAGTCGGCGGATGGCCGCGACATGGCGAATGAGGCCATCGCGGCCCTGCTGATGATGGCCCGCCGCGACATCCTCGCCAGCCTGCGCGGGTGCCGCGTCGGCGCCAGTCTGCCGTGCAACCCCAGGATCGACCTGCCCCATACCGTGCGCATCGAGACCCCGCGCGCGGTGGCCCAGGCGCGCGTGCTGCGCCTGGTACACCGCCTCGATGCCGTCGGCGGCGCCGCCACCACGGAAATCGAGTTGGCCCCCTTCGCAACCCCTGGCACCAACCCGTACAACGCGGCCCTGCTGGCGCCGCCACCGCCTGGCGTGCCGGCGGCCGACCTGGCCGGGTTCGATGTGCAATTCGGCGGCGCCATCGTCAATCAGGGCGGCAACCCGGAGCCGGACTGGGAAGCGCCGGGCTTCTCTGTGTATTACCGCGTCTATTCACCGGATGGCGGGTTCAGCACGGTCTACGAGCCGGTGCAGAGCCAGTTCGCGGTGCGCTTGCCGGCCATCCCCGACGCCGACGCGCAACCCCTCACCCTCACCCACGCGGCGGATTACGCCATCGCCGTACCCATCGATGATCTCACCCTGCTTGCCTAGCCCTATCCGGCCATCCCCGGAAAAGGCCCCCCGTAGGAGCGGCTTCAGCCGCGAAGCGCCGGCAGGCGCAAAGAGCAAACGCCCGCCAAGACCCCCCGTTTAACATTGACCAGGAGCCACCACCATGACCACTTCATTCGGTTTTTACCTCGACGCGGGCAAGACCCTGCCGTTGACCACCGCCGCCGTGTTTTCGATGAACGTGGACGGATCGACCGGCCCGGTCGATACCATCCTATTCTTCGGCAGCACCGTCACCGGCCGCCTCGCACGGGCGGCGAGCAACCCCGGCGTGGATATGCTGACCGTCAGCATCGAAGACGCGAACCCCGGCGGCGGCCAGCCCTCCACCGCCGTGAAGCTGGCGCTGGATGCCGCCGGGCTGGCCACCGCCACGGCGGGCGCGCCGCTGAATCTGGGCATCACCGAACGGCTATCTTCGGCAAGCGGGTTCCCGATACATGTTCGCTACACCGACCAGACCGGCGTGGTTGGCAACTACGCCGATCTCGCCCTCAAAACCTGCGACCTGTTCGAGACGGCCGTCTGATGGCCAACGCCCGCGACCTCGGCGCCTCCCTGGCCGGACTCGTCGGCGAGGGGCGGGTCTCGGTAAAGGTGCTGCCCGTCCCGCGCCCGGCGCCGGGCGTGCGCGCCCTGGCGGGGAAAAAAAGCCTGGGCCGCGCGGCCGGGCAGATGGAAGAGACGGACTACAGCCAACGCACCCATTACCCGGACATCGCCATCACCAGCGCCGATGGCCTGTTCGAGTGGCGGGTGGCGCCAATCCGCAAGATCGCGCTCATCGACCCCGCCGGCAACCCGCTGAATCTGGTGCTGGCCGCCCCGACATGATCGACGCCGGCGCCTTCCTGCCGCGCAAGATCGGCCGCCCCTGGCATGGCCGCATCGACAATGCCGCCGATGGCCTGAGCGCCACGCTCACCCTTGCCAACGCCACCACCCGCCCCTGGCCCTACCCGCTGGATGCCTGCGATGCCTGGCTATTGCGCCGCCCAGTCGCCACCGCGCGCCTGGTCGGCGACGTGCACGCCGGAAACCCCGGCCTGTTTCCCCCGCCCGACGCGCCAGACTGGCCCCTGACCACCGCAGAGGAAAGCGCCCAGGGCAAGCGAATCCTCGACTACAGCCTCCAACCCAACGGCACCGGCGCCGCGCCCTGGCTGCTCACCTTCGCCGCCGATGGCACACCTTGGGTGATCGGCGTGGCGGTGGAAATCGTCGGCGCGGAAATCGTATATGCCCTCTACGGCATCCCCTACGGCCGCATCGGCCGCCCGCCGGCCGACTGGATCGCCCTCGCGCCGCGCGCCGCCGGCGAAGATCGCCTGGACGCCAATGCCTACCTGCCCACCGGCGACATGCTCCCCTTGGGGCCGCTCACCCGCGACCCCGCCGCCCTGCTCAGCGTCAGCGGCGACGGCAAGAAATGGCTGATGAAAGTCTCCGCGCCCGACCCGGAAGAGCGCACCGACGTGCATTGCGTGCTGGGGCTCTACGAGGTGATCTTCAGCGGCGGCGCCGGCGCCACGCCACCCGTGTTCCGGCTCCAGCATCGCATGGGATGGACCCAGACCGCCGGAACCTACATGCCCGGCGTGGGCTACTCCAACATCGTCATCCACGCGTGGTACACCGCCCTGGGCGAGATCGAGACCGTGGAGCTGGTGCAGGCCCGCGACCCCAACGACGGCGTGCGCGGATCGCTGACCTGGTATCTCATGGCGGGCGCCCGCGTGCTCGCCCAGGCCTACCTGCGCGCCACGGCGCCGGTCACCCTGAACAACGCGGCCTTGCCCGGCGCGATTGCCGGGGAATACGCGGTCATCCCCGCGCCCTCGGCCACCTCCGACATCCGCCGCCGCCACTTGATGCGCGTCGTCCTACGCGTGTTGTCTGGCGCCCAACGCGAGCTATTACTCTCCGCGCGGCGCCAGTCCCGCTCCCTGATAAGCCTGTACGCGCTGACAACCAACGTCGCGGGGACGGCGATAGACGGCTACCTCTGGATAGGCGCCGGCACCCCAGGCACCCAAGACCCCACCACCCTCCCAGACACCGCCACCGTGCTGTCCGTCATCGACGGCAATATCACCTACGCGGTATCGCACCCCCACGGCGCCTGGCACCCGGTGACCGGCGAAACCATCCGCTGCTCGGATGCGCCGGTGTCGTTCGCGTGATCGCAAATGCAATTAATTTGCGCTGTGAGCAATCCGCACTCATGCCAAATATCGCGCAAATCCGCGCCATTTATCGCGCGCCGCTACA
>JAUXXW010000054.1 GCA_030684775.1 Pseudomonadota bacterium | reverse complement strand
AAAGCGCAGCGTGCCCAACATCGCGACATTTCGCGCGCGTCGAGCACGCTCTCCGGCTCACCGTAGGTTGGGCAAAGCGCAGCGTGCCCAACATTGCGACATTTTGCGCGCGTCGAGCACGTTCTCCGGCTCACCGTAGGTTGGGCAAAGCGCCGCGTGCCCCACATTGCGTCGGGTTGTTGGGCACGCTACGCTTTGCCCAACCTACGTCTACTACGTCTACTCACCCAGCGGGTGACACCCTCTCGAAATCACAAGAACCGCCGGGCATTCAGGCTCTTTTCATCCCGGCAACGGCTGTTTCCAGGCTGATTCCTCGCCACAGCGTCTCAACCCGCATCAAGGCCGCGCTTGCGGAAAAGATAGACCGTGCCACCCAGCTCGGGCGGCAGCACGCCGCGACCCAGGCGGGTGTCCTCCTCCAGTTCAAAGGGGGTCTGAGCGCGATAGTCAGCCCAGTTTCCCGACGCGAAGGTGTGGCGGCTGCCGATCACGATGTACAGCTCGACGCCCGGATGGGTGAACACCAGGCGCTCGAAGCCGTTGTTGGCGGGGGGCCAGGAACAGATGACCACGGCCGGCTTGAATTTTCTCAGCGCCTGGGCGGCATCCATCTTCAGCACGCTCTCGGGGTAACTCACCGCATGTTTCCAACTGTAATCATCGGTGGCGGTGGCCTTCACCCCCTCGGCGGCCAGAAATCGGCTCAAGGTGCCATCGCCGGCGGCGATTTCCAGGCACTCGCGCCCGCCGATCAAACGCGCGAGCGCTTCGATCAGCGGCTTCGAGTAGAAACAGTAAATCCCCTTGGCCTCGACCAGCGGCATCAGCAGCGGCTTTTGCCAGACCAGCGGCCAGATCAGGCGGAACCAGAACAGCGAGACTGGCTTGCGTTCGAGCTCACGGGCAAACAGGAGCTTCTGGGCGACGAAGCCGTTGAACCAGTTGAAGCGGATCTTGCCATGCCGGCCCCCGGCGGCCGCGGACAGGACATAGCCCTTGAGCGCCAGGTGGGCCATGCGACGGCGAATCAGCCTGGTGATGGCGGCGGCCTCCAGCTTTTGCTGATTCGGCCGCTGCCCCACACGATTGGGCTGGGCGGCAAGCGGCGTCGCCAGGCCGGTCATATAGGCCTGAAGCTGTTCCGGCTTGCCGCTGGCGAAAATGGCGGCGAGTTCGTCCGCTACCGCCTCCCATTCCGCCGGAAAGCGTGCTTTCAGTTCAGCCAGCGACGGCCCGCCGCGCAACCACTCGAGAACCTCCTCGGTCTCTTTGCGCGGGTTCAAAGCGGCCTTCCGGTCGGCTTGGCCAACAACAGCAAGGTCTGCTCACGATTCATGTTTCACCCGGGTAAATTTCGTCGCCGCATTGTATTGCCGGCGTCTGATGAAGGGCGCCTGGATGGCGGAATCCGGGACGCACAAGTAGAGCAAGCTTTCTTCCGGCCAGGAATGGCGGGAGCGCGCTGAAACAACCTGACACGAAACGATGTGGGCGAGACATCCCGGCGTAACCGCCAGCCACGATGATGTGCCCAGCGAAAACCCGTTTCCGAGAGTGCACCCGATGAGACTTGCCAGGATGACCCGTACCGCCGCAGCGGGAATGGCCATGTGGATGTTTGCCGCCACTGCGGCGGCGGACACCGACATGCCCGCCAAGGCGGATGGCCTGTATGGGAGCATCGGCCTGGGGGTTGGCGCGCGGCCCGTTTATGACGGCTCGGGCGACGAGAAAATCCGGCTCATGCCGAACCTCAACCTCTTTTATGGCGATGCGCTCTTTCTCACCGGCATGACGGCCGGTGCCAATCTCTGGAAGCACACGGCGGCGCCGGGCCTGAACATCACCGCCGGCCCGCTGCTGGCCCTGCGCCGTGGCCGCGACGAGGGCGACAATGCCGCGCTCGCCGGGTTGGGCGACATCGACCTGAGCCTTGATGCCGGAGCTTTCATCCGTCTCCACAAGGGCGGCTGGCAGGCGCGGGCCGATGTCCGCAAGGACGTCAGCAACGGTGATGGCGGTACGACGGTCAACCTATCGGCGGGCTACGGCAGGCCCGTTTCCCAGAAGCTCCGCCTGCGCGCCAGCCTCGACACGACCTGGGCCTCGGCGGCCTACGCGAACACCTTCTTTGGCATCGACGCGACGCAATCGGCAAACTCGGGCATCGCCCGGTACGAAGCCGGTTCCGGCATCAAGAGTGTCGGCGCCAGCCTGATGGCCGATTACATGATCGACCGCGAGTGGGGCGCTTTCGCCTCGCTGCGTGTCAAGCGCTTGCTGGGTGACGCGGCTGACAGCCCCATCGTCGCGGACTTCGGTTCCGCCAGCCAGGTCACGACCAACGTAGGCATCAAATACCGTTTCTGACCCGGCGGGATGTGACAGAGACGCCGACTTAACAAGGAGCAAGACCATGAGCAGCGCAATCGGTGGTATCGGCGGAATGATGGGCGGAATGAACGGGATGCAGCGCCCCGACCCCTCGCAAATGGCGGACAAGCTCTTCTCGAAGCTTGATACCAAGGGCCAGGGCTATATCGAGAAAAGTGATCTCCAGAGCGCGTTCGACAAGGTCGCGCCAAACGCAGCCGTGGCGGGCGACTCCAGCGCTGACGAGGTTTTCAAGGCGCTGGACAACGATGGCGACGGCAAGGTCACCCGACAGGAAATGTCCGACAGCGTCAGAAAACTTGCCGACCAACTCGACAGCCAATTTCAAAGCATGCGGATGCACGGCATGGGAGGCGGTGGCCAGGGCGAAAGCCTCCATGTGCGGGAAGCCTTGGCCGACCCCGGTTCGAGCGAAGCCGTCACGCAGGCGGGTGATGCGCAGAACCGTGATGCCAGGATGATGGCGCGAATAATGGATCTGCTGAAGTCCTACGCCGCGCTCGATGAAAATGCCCAAACCAGCGGCAGCCTTGTTTCGACGGCGGCCTGATATGAACAATACCCTCTCTCGCTTTGCTCCCTGGGCCATCGCCGCCGTCGCCCTGGCCTTCGGCCTGGCCACCATTGCTTCCGGTGGACGGGTGCTGTTCGGGGGCGAGGCGGCGCGCGCGGCCGCGGGAAACTACCTGCCCTTCATCGTCTGGTTCAACTTCCTTGCCGGCTTCGCCTATGTCGCGGCGGCGGCCGGACTGGCGACCGGGCAAACCTGGGCGGCGCGCCTGGCGCTGGCCATCGCGGCCGCCACGGCCCTGGCGTTTCTTGCCTTCGGCCTGTTCGCCCTGACCGGCACGCCGTTCGAGTCGCGCACCGTGGGGGCGATGACGCTACGCACGACGCTATGGGCCGGCATCGCCTGGTTCGCCTGCCACCGGGGCAACACACGTTGCTTGCGCTGAACGAAAGCGCGTAGGTCGGAAAAGCCGGCGTCTTCATGCCGGCGCCTTCCGACAAATCCCGGCGGAAGGCGCCGCGCTTTTCCGCCTACGGTACGGTGATCCTAAATCCAGCAGTTGAAGCCGTAGAAGCGTAGGTTGGGCAAAGCGCAGCGTGCCCAACAACCCGTCGCAATGTTGGGCACGCTGCGCTTTGCACCCGCAAGGGGTACGCCGGATTCGTAAGCCGCTAAAGCGGACAACGACTCCGCTGCCCAACCTACGTCTACTCACCCAGTGGGTGACACACTCTTATGCTCGAAACCCCTAGAACCGCCGGGCATTCAGACCCTTTTCATCCCGGCAACTGCTGTTTCCAGGGTGATTCAATTTATCGATTCTCTATACCCAAGCCGCGCCGCGCGTCTTAATCCCTTTTTTTGTAACGGCCCAATAACCCACGGCAGTAGCGTGCGTCGTGCGCACGATCAGCGCCGTAGGGCGGAAAAGCGGCCTTATCGCGCCTTCCGCCGGGGTTTGTCGGAATGAGCCGGCTTTTCCGATCTACGCGGATAAACCCGTTTCCGGGTTTTCCAGCGAAACACCGCCTGGATCAGGAAATCTGAACTGGGTGACATGGGGGGCAGCCCCACGGTTTTACTCAAACAGGCTGCCAGATATCGGTTCTGGAAGATTGCGCGGCCTTCCCGATACGCCAGGCGTCACACGACGGCCCATAGCCGCCCCGATCGCAGCGGCAAAGCGGCTATCACCCAACGCAAAATTGCCATTGCTCGCCTTGCGTATTTCATCCACCAGACCGGGGTCCAGCTCATAACGGAAAAACTCCCGATATGCAGCGGAACGGGAACGGGTATCGGCCCCAAGCGAAACATACAAGGGGTGCGGCGAAATAACGCTATTCGCTTCCCCCTGGGCATTCGCCCGATAGCTTGACCAGCGATATTCACCTGGATGCGCCACCATGCACGCGCGCACCGGATTGAGCTCGATGTAACGCATACAGGAAAATAGATAATTTTCCTCCTGCGTCAGACAAGACCGAAACCTCCCCTCCCAAAGCGTACCGCTGCGCTGATAAGTGCGATTTACATATTGCACATAACGCTGACCCAATGCTTTCATCAAACCACCCACGCCCTTGGGTTCTTCCGATGAAAGCAATAAATGGACATGATTGGTCATCAGCGCATAAGCGTGAATACGGCATCGAGCTTTATCAGCGTATTCGTGGAGCCAATCCAGATAGAAAATGAAATCCTCTTCGGCGAAGAAGCACGCCTGGCGATTATTACCGCGCTGGATGATATGGAGAGGAACGCCGGGGAGGAAGAGTCGAGCGCGTCGTGGCATTGGGGAAAAGACGAGTAACGGGATTGCAGAATATCAGAAAACCGTGGTCTGTCCCCTATTGTTTACTACGAGTCTGCAAAAAATGGTCTTAATCCCTTCTTTTTCAGGTCTGTGATTCAGTCGGAATAAGGTACGAGACAATGGCAGATGAGTACGGTCTTAATCCCTTCTTTTTCAGGTCTGTGATTCAGTCCTTAATGAAATGAAGAAAGGCGCAACAGATCTAGTGTCTTAATCCCTTCTTTTTCAGGTCTGTGATTCAGTCGCGATCAATC
>JAUXXW010000067.1 GCA_030684775.1 Pseudomonadota bacterium | reverse complement strand
TGGGACTTGTGATCGCAAGCGCGCTATTGCAGCCATAGCCGTCCTCCGCGTGTGGACTGGATCTTCGGCCCGTCCGGGGTGAGGGTCACGCTGTCCTCGATTTGGGCCGATTCCTGATGTTTCAGATTCATCTGGTTGATGAGCCCGGTGATGGTCGCCGTATAGCTCAAGCGGTAGAGGCCCTGTCCCATCTGTTGGATGCTCAGGCCGCTGATGCCGAACTGGATGCGGTCGAACACCCGGAAGCTGTTGTCGAGGATGTCTTCCAGATCGCGCAGGTCGGAGCCATCGGCCGCCTTCCAGTCAGCCGTCATGTGGCGCAACAGGCTGTTCAGGTTGCGCGCCTGGTAGGCGGCGGCGAAATCCTGGTAGAGCTTGCGCACGACCGCGTCGCCACTGCCGCTCTGGTATGCCCTGAGCTGGTCGCGCAGTGTGGCCAATTGATCGAGCTGGCTGTTTATCCCGCCATTGGAACGATACCGACCGGCCTCGCCGCCAGGGGCCAGAGCTTCATCCGTGGCGCTGATCCAGGTGAGGGCGGTGTTGGGGCCGCCTTCGGATTCGGGGTGAGCCAGGAAGTGGGTAACTCCGGTGATGAGCTGCTTGAGTTGTCGGGTGAGTTCGGCGATTTTTCTGCCCTGGGTGTAGGCGCCACTGATCTCGGTAATCAGACTCATCAGCTTCATGCGGGCTTTGCCGAACAAGGCCTGTGGCCCCGGTTTCCCGCCGGAACGCAGCGCCATCCGCATCAATTTCTCCGCCTCGACCGAGAATTCATTGATGCCTTGAACGAATCCGGATTCATTCCTGCCCATGAGGCCGCCTCGTTCACGTTCCAGTTTCCCGGCCAATTCCCGCATCGGCGCCACCAGATGGAAGCTGGCGGGATGCAGGGGATCGATGGCGGCATGGTATTCAGCGGCCAGCTTCTCGTATTGATCCAGTTGCTCGAAGACACCGGCCGTGGGGTCGGGGAAATCGTTGGCATCGACGAAATGGCGTGGGTCAAGATATTGGGGGGCGCTCAGATAATCGACCGGCTCGCCGAGAATGCCCTCGACCGCGTTCCGCAAATTCCTGTAGGCCGCGTCCAGTTCGGCCTGCTTGTGGCGCAACCGGCCATGGAGACTCTGGTAGTCGTTGTAGATGGGGACCAGGAAGGCGGCATTGCTCTTGAGGTTGTCGCGCAGGGTGGCTAGGGCGGCGGGGGCGAGTACAGGTTTGCGTTTCGGGTCCTGGCCGGCCTGGATTTCCAGCATGTACTTCAAGGCGAACTCTTCGTTCCCGAGCCCGGGTACGACCTCGGCGAGTTCCTTGACCATGGCTTCCGTCACTCCCGCGCTGGTCATCATGCGCCACAGGGCATAGCCGAGCCCGGGGCTGCCGATCCCGACCCCCTGTCTTTGCAGATCGAGCAGCTTGTCACGAATCTGGAGGGTCTCTCCCTGGGTTCGCAGGAGACTGGTCTCCGCGCGATAAGCCGAAGCCAGGGCGCCCAGCTTGCTCTGACGTTCCCGGGCGGCCTGCACATAGCGCCTGGCGTCTTCCGCGCCAGCCGCCGCGCCCCCCTCATAAGCCGGCTTGAAACGCTTGAGACTGCGCAGAATGGCTTCGTCCTGGTCTGGCCCCAAGGCCCCGACGCAGCTCCAGAAATAGAGATTGGGCTCCCACTCTCCGGCCAGGTCGGTCGCGTCGCTCGCCGCCGCGTTGATTTGGTTGTGAGCGCCATGGGCAAGGCTCAGGTCGTGATCCAGGTCGCGCACATGTTCGTTGGCGGCGGTCCAGCGCTGGTTGATGATTTCGAGCAGGGGGGGCGCGCCCAGCGGAAGTCGCATGTCGTTCCAGTACTCGTCCAGGCTGCTCGCCGGCAAGGCGATTTCGCTGTTGCCCCAGACTGCCTGGGTGGGGTCGTTGCCGTTTCCCGGCTGGAAAGGAACGGTTTTCATGTGGCCGAAGTAGGGGGTGGTGATCTCCTGTTCCCGCCAGCGTTTCAGCTTTTCCAGGAAGGCGCCGACCCGAGGTTTTTCATTGGCGAACTGCTCGTTGATCCAGCGCCGGGCATTGCCGAGTTGTGTGTTGTAGTCCTGTTGCACCGTGCTGTCGAAACGCTGGCTGGCGGCTCGGCAGGCATCGCTGGACCATTTGCCGGAGCAGGCGGGCCAGACCTGCCGCAAAAAAAGCTCGTACAGGCGTTTCCAGGCTGCGGCATCGGCGTTGTTCACCAAGGTGGCATAGCCTTTGCAGTCCACGTTGTTGGCCTTGAGTTGGTCCAGGGCGTCGCGCATCTGGCCGGCGGCAGTCCCGAAATCCAGGCTCGCGCCGATGTTGTAAGCGACTGGTTGGGGTTGCGGGAGGGGGGGCACGGAACGCAGGCCGCGACCAACGTCACGGTTGCGCTGCCAGGAGCGGATGTCTTCGTCCCGCATCTTCACGATATGTTCCAGACCGGCGATGGCTTTGAGTATGAGTGCCTGCCGTTTGAGCAAATCCTGCTTGAGTGCTTCGATGGCTTTTTCCGCGTCGGTGCCGGCCTTGAGGATGTATTCGGCCCGTTTGAGGGCGATGAGGTCATCGGACAGCTTGCCTCCGGTCATGATGTCTCTAAGTCCGCGGTCACCCGAGAGCGCGGGGGTTTCATTGCGGATCATGCCGGAGAGGGCTGTGTCGTCCAGGGAAAGCAGCCAGTTCAGCTTTTCCACTGCCTTGACCCCGTTGTCGGAAAACACCAACGTCAATTGACGCGCGCGGGCGTCGAACAACTCGGCGTAGTGATTGCTGAGGTAATCGGATGCGATCATGACCACGACATCGGTTACGGCGGCGGCGACCTTGGCATGGGCAATATCCCAGGCGCCTTTGACCGCCAGAAAGTTCAGGCTGGTCTTGAACTGGAGCACCGCCCTGTTTTTCGCATCGGCAAGCCGCACCCTGTACAGCAAGTCCGCGATTCTTTTTTGGTTGGTATTCAGGTCGATAAACAGCAGCTTGAATTGTTCACGCTTTGCCTTGAGTTGCTGTAAATCGACTTCCGCTTTGCGTTTTTCCTCGGTGGCCATGTCGATCAGTCGCTGAATCTCGGCGTCTTGGTCGTAATCGGCGTGGGCGAATTGCCTCGGGAGCAGCGTCGTGATGGTTAGCGCCAGGAGAATCAGCCAGCGCGAAAGGCGGCGGGTGTTCATGGTGTGCCTCCACGGCCTGAGGCATGGGGGGTGTGATGCGTGGGCGCCAGCACCTGAATCAGACGCTCCAGACCGTCCAGACGATCCAGGACTTCCCGCGACTGTCGCCGCAACAGATGGACGGATGTCTCGCTGTCGCGCAATACCGCGCCAATAACGGTTTGCGTGTTGAGCAACACGTCATACAGCTTGTCCCGGCGTTTGTTCCAGTCGTTGGCGGAAGGTTTTATAGGGGCTTCCCGGTCGAAACTGGGCAGGGCCTTCCTGGCCTTGCCCAGGCTGTCTTTCAAGGCGCGGGCCGAGGTGGAATCGACAAGGCCCGTCTTGGCGGCCTGGTGCAGGGCCGTCTCCCATTCACCCAGCAGCTTGTTCAGTTCGCCGACGTTCAAGCCGGAACGGGCCGTTTCCCAGGCGCCGCCATCCGCTTCCATGAGCGAGGGCGGGAGGCGTTGCATACCGCTCAGGGCGGCTCGCAAGGTGTCCTCGCGCCGGGCCTCCGCCGCCAAATAGCTTTCAGCCGCCTGGTGCCAGGCCAGCAGGCGATCCCGCTCGGATTGTGCCGTTTTCAGGCTGGCCGCGACGGTGGCCTCGATGGGGGTCGGCGGCGGTTCCGCCGCCAGACAGAAGCCTGCCGCCGGCACCACGCCGAAGGCCAGGAGCAGGTGGAGCGGCAGGCGGGACATGGCGGTCTCCAGTCAGATGCGGCGAATGTCGAAGCGGCTGGCAGTCTGTCGGACTTTGGTCGTCGATAGCGAGAAGTGGCCCCGGCGGGGCCGGTGAAAAATGGACCGCTACGGTCACTTTGCAGCCGACGATTCCAAAGCGCCGTAGGTTGGGCAAAGCGAAGCGTGCCCAACGAACCGCCACGATGTTGGGCACGTTTCGCTTTGTCCAACCTACGTCACTACCCGTAGTGGGTGTCTGCGACAACCGGATAAGCACGCTACGAACCATCCATTCGATTCATGGCGACTGACGACTAGAACAGCCTGTCGCCCGACATATGCAGGATGCGATAGGAACGGCCTTGTGGCTTGAGGGTGAATTCGGACACCCCCTCGGCCTTTCTCGGGGTGCCGGTTCGGTCCACCCAGGCCTTGTGCCAGCGCACCTGGGCATTGACCAGGCCGTCGTTCTCCAGCACGCGGTTGACGATGAATTGCAGGTCGGTGATCTGTTCGTTGCGGAAACGGCTCTCCATACGGTCGCGCAATTCGCCGTAGCCCTCGTACCAGGCGGGGGAGAAGAAGCGTTCGACGTTCGCCCATGTGCCGGCCTGGAGGCCCTGTTTCAGCCCCTCCAGGTTCTGCGCGACCTGATCGCGGTGGTTGATTCGGGCGGGGATGTCACTGGCACAACCGCTGAGGGTAAGCAGAAGGAGGGCGGCGGCAAGGCGGAAGGTGCTCATGATGGATTCTCCTCGTGATAATCGACGATGGGTGTGCGGGGGTGATTCAGCGCATCCACAACTGCCCGCCACGGGTCGCGCTGATGCGCGCCCCTTCGGGGCCGATGCTGACGACATCCTCCACTTGGGAGGTCTCCTTGTGGATCAGGCCATTGTGTTGAATCTCGCCGGTGAGGGTCGCGCCATAGCTCACCGAGTAACGGTTGCTTCCTAGCGGCTGGATTCGCATGCCTTGAATCTGGAAGCCGATGCGGTCGAAGACGCGGAAGCTGTTGTCCAGGATGTCTTCCAGATCATAAAGATCGGAGCCGTCGGCGGCTTTCCAGTCATTGGTCATCAGGCGGGTCAGTTTGCCCAGATTCTTGGCCTGGTAGGCCTGGACGAAGTCCTCGTACAGTTTGTGCACACTTTCCAACGAAGCCTGGGCGGCAAGCCGCTCTTGCTCCTCGCGCGCCTGGCGCGCCCTCTCCTCCGCCGCCGCCTTCTCTTCCGCCAACCTGCGCGCAGCCTGGTATTCCCGGTCGATTTCAGCCTGTCTTCTGCTCCAGGCGGCCAGGTCGTCGGGGTAGCTCTCGATCAGGTTTTGCAGTTCCGCCATGACGTTGTTTGTCGATCCGTCACTGACCGTCTGCAAGGCACTCTGCTTGATCTCCATATAGTCGCGTAACCATGAGGATTCGCCGCGATAGCGCTGATAGCCGGCGTAGACCAGGCCGCGGAGGTTGTCGGGAATGGCGGAGTAGGCATGGGAGAGGCGGACCTCGTCGGGGAACAGCGCCTGGGCGCTGTCGAGTTTGGCGCGCTCACTCGCGGCCAGGGTGTCGAATTGGCTGTAGAGAGGCTTCATGTCTTGCCACAGCTTCTCGATTTGCTTGAATTTTTTCTCGTCGACGCGCTGAAACCGTGTCGGCTTTCCAGGGATGTAATGACGCATGTCTTCGCGTACCAAGTGGAGAAGGGCACCCTGGGCATACAGCAACAACTGGCGTGGAGGTTGCTTGTCGAAATCGACGGCGGTGGCATAGCGGCTCTGGATGGTGGCGCGTAGTTCGCCGTTCAGAACCTGTTTTTCCAGCGTGCCGGCGAAACCGGCCCACTGTCCGCCACGCAGCTCCATCAGGGCCAGTTGTCGCGCTGGTTTGTCGTGCGCGCCGAAGGCCGGCTTGCCGGTGAGCGCCTGGCTGATCTTGTCCAGCGTGGCGGTGGCGATGGACAGCCGATAACGGAAAAGCTCGATGCGGTCGTTCAGGTCGTCGAGGTCGGCGAGTCCGTCCTCGATGCGCCGGGCCGTGGCTTCGTAGGGAAAACGTTTGGCTGCCGCCAGATAATCCGGCTCAATGACCTGGAAGTGTTTCCGCAGGCGGCTTTGGGCGCCATTCGTGTATTCGTCGACGGTGGCCTGGGTGTGGTAGTCGGGGTTGCCGTGGTAGCTCAGCAGAGGACCGAATTTGGCCAGAAACGCCCCCAGTTCCGTCTCGGCCTGTTGCGCCGCCAGACGTTCCCGCTGCAACGTCTCTTGATAGTCGGCCAGGGCGCGGGAGGCGATCCGGCCGGTATCGCGGATGCGCTGCGCATCGTCGGCGAGCTGGTTGCGGAGAACTCCCGGGTTCTTGCCCCAGGACAACTCACTCTTGATATGCCCCGAGATTGACGCGGCCTGTTCCTCGAAACGGCCCAACTGCCAGGCGGAGGGGATCTGGCTCAGGTTGGCGTTCGCGTCCTGGCCCGCGTCGCCGAAACGACGGTCGTGTTCCGACCACAGCATGGAATACTGGGTGCGCGCCGCGTGGGCGGCGGCCTCGATCATCCGATCCAGGACATAGCTGCGATCCTTGACCAGATAGGCGATATGGCGCAGCCGCGACAACGCCCGGGTGGCCTCGGCGAGGCTGGTCGCCGGCCCCATGGCTTGTGCCCGCACACCGGCATAAGTAGCGTCTCGCGCGGCCGAACAGGAATCGAGGCAGGGATACAGCACTTCGGCAGTTCGATTGCCCTTCCAGCAGCGTGAACCGCAGGCGCGATACGCATCCCAGGCCGCGTTGTAGGCGGCGATGTAAACATGCTGGGCTTCGCGGTAAACGTCACGGGCCTTGTCGTGGCGCTCCTGGGCGGGCTTGGTCTGCTCGGCCAAGCCACGCAGGTGGTTATTCTTGATCTCGTGGTAGGCCAGGGGCGAGCCGCCGTCGACGGCGGCCAGCGCGGCGGAGCGCAACTCGCGCAGGATGGACTCGGCATCCGACTCGTAATCGGAGGGTTCGAGATACGTCATGGGCGCGGGCCAGAAGTTTCCCAACTGGAGTTTGGGCGCGGGCTTGGCGAGAACTTCCTCGAATGCCTGGTCGGCTTCTCGCGTTTTCTCCCGGGTGGCTTCTTGCGCCAGGCCCATCCATTTGTTGCGTTCGGTGTAGAACGCGGTCAGGGTGGTCTGGGCTTTGCCGCCATAGCCTTCCAGGAATTGCACGCCCTGGCGGGCGGATGCCAGATTGGGCAGGGTCTTCCGGATGAACTCGTCGGCGAAAGCCCGTTTCTCCTGCCCGGTCTTGAGTACCCGCACGCCGCTCTTCATCTCTTCGGCGTAGTAGTACAGGCCCCAGGTCATTTTGACGCCCGAGTAGGCCACCTGGAGCGGCAATACCAGCAGTTTGGCCACCAGATCGCCGGCGTCGTTGGGAATGTTCGCCAGGTCTTTCGTGGTCTCCAGCAACGCCTTCCCGGTGCCTTGTTTCATTTCCGCCTTGACTTTCGCGTCCATCTCCAGGGTCTGCCGCTTCATCTGCTCAGCCCGGTCGATGCTGGCCTGCAGGCCATTGGCGATGCTTTCCATCCGCTTGACCAACGGTTTGAAGGCGGGGCGGGTGACGGTCGGCATCGGTATCTGGACCTGGGGCGCCAGGCGCAGGATGACGCGGGCCTCGCCGTCGATGACGCCGCCCTGTTGCGCGACTGTGTCGCTCCAGTCCTTCATGGCCTGGTCCAGGTCGCGCCAGTGCGGCCCCTCGAAATGCTCGGCGCTCTCGACCTTGTCGATGGCCGTCTGCAACTTGTGTTGCGAGTCGTTGATGGCTTGTTGAGCCGCTTCCATATTCTTGCGGGCGGCGGTGATGGCCGCGGCGGTTTCCGCGTAGCCGGCGGCGAGCGCTGGCGGACTCGGTACGCAAAGCAGAACCGCGCCCAGCAGACCGGCGATGAGGTGGGTCATGGCGTTCATGGCTTGTCTTCCTCGGCGAGGCGGCGCGCATCGGCCAAGGTCCGCAACACGGTGGGCGCCTGATTCCGGCTCGCGCCCTCCAGCACCAGAACCAGGGTGCCGGCGCGCAGATGAAGGGCAGCCAAATAGAGGGTCGGGAGCGAATCAGGGAAATCCTTGTCCGGGCCCGCTTCCAGACACACCAGGCTGTTGCCGCCCGCGCAGGCCAGCCATTCGACCTGTATCGGTTCCGGCGCCGCTTGGCCTTTTGTTCCGTTCGGCGCGTTGCGTTTGGCTGGTGCGAGACGTTCGTTCAGGTGGTTGATCGACACGGGCAGCGCTTGGCTGAGCGTCAGCCTGACGGCCTCCAGGGGTTTGGTCTTGCCCATGTAAGTGAGCGTCGCGCGCATCCCGTTTTGCATGTCGAGCAATTGCGGCGGCGAGCCGGCCTCGACGGACCAGCCAGGCGGCGGGAAATAGCGTTGGCCATCCAGGAGGAGGGAGTGCGCCGCCAGGCGCGCAAGCGCCTTGCGCGCTTCGGGTTCCGCCTGGGCCGCGGTTTGGTAGGCTTGATACGCCTGGGCGGTCGCGCCGTTGTTTTCGTGAATGGCGCCGAGCAGCCAGAGTCCACGCGACGTGTTTTTCTCGGCCCTGGGCAACTTGTCCCAGTACTTCATGGCGCGCTCGGGCGCCTTGACGGCCAGCAGTGCTTCGATGGCCGTCCAGACGAAAGCGCGTTCTTTGGGGTGGCGCGCCACCGCTTCTTCCGCGCTCATGGCCAAGTCCATGGGGGAACCCGCCGCTTGCAGAGCCCGCAACAAGGCGGTGTAAGTCGCCACATCCGGGCGAACCCGCTGCGCGGCGTGGAACTCCGCCAGGGCTTCGACTTCGATGGCCGCGTTATCGAGGGGAAGCGGCTGCGCGCCGACCGGCGGGACCAGGGTTGCAAGAAATAGAAGCGTCCCCAGCCGACCGGTTTTCATGTCGATCCCTAGAAGTTGCGCGACCCGTCGGGCTGGTACTTGTAGCGGAAGGTGACCGTACCGCTGTCCGCCAATCCGCCGGGGGTCTTGGCGGTAATTTCGATCACCGCGTACTTGTTACCCAGAAGCTTGAGGGCATAGACGCCGAGCGCTGGGTCGATTATCTCGGGTTGATTCGCATAGCCCGTTGCCGGGGCGGTAGTGACCGAGTCGATGGTGCCACCGATCTGCTGGGATTCCACGCCGTTCTTGAAGTAGAGGACGAACTGGGTGTGACGGGCGAAAGCGATGTCACCTGCCGGAGGCACGCCGTTCTCGGCCGTTTCGTCGTCCATGTCGAAGTTGAATCCCTCAAACTGCGTCTGGCTGGTGATGTTGGAAATTATCGTGCCCGAATTGATGCTGGAACCACTCACCGTCGGGGTTTGTGTCTGGGTGCTGGCCTCGCCGGTACGCGGGTCGAGTCTGAGGACGTTGCGGCCGACCGACTCGCCGGTGACCGAGTCGCCGATTTCGTCCGGGTTGGAGACGCCGAAGATCAGTGGCTGGGCTAGGCGCGAGAGCTTGAAGCCTTCGCCCTCGCGGACGAAGCCGGCGACGGTGGCGGCACTGTCGCTCAACACCTGTCCGGAACGGGCCTGGACCGAACGGTTGAAGGTGAAGTAAATCTCGTAGGTCTTGTCAAACTGGGCGACGCGGGCGATGTTGGGCTCGATGCGAATGTTGTCCAGGTAACGGAAATCATCCGTGATCGCGTCTTCCAGGGCGGTTTCGTTGCCCTCGAAATCGCGTGAGACCAATCTCATGAAGGCGGAGCGGTTCTCGTCCATGTAGGCGCGCAGGAGCTGCATGAAGGCCTGGCGCACACCATCCTGCGGATTGAGGGCGGAAACCATGAGGAAGAAGGAGTGGTCGTCCTGGTCGCTGACCTGGCCGGTGGTGGTAAGCGCCCGGATGCGGAAATCGTATTCCCGCTCCAGTTCCGGGCGCAGATCGAAGGAGAACAGGCCGCGATCACCCAGGGTGGCCTTCAGCCACTTTTGTCCGCCATCGATGGAATATTCGACCAGGCCGATCATGCCGCGCCGGACTTCGGCGCGGCCACGCACGGTGATCACGCCCAGTTCCAGGTCTTCCCGTGCCAGGACGACGCGTTCCTCGGCGCGGGCGGTATCCACCCGGTTGAATTTGAGGTCGGTGATGACCGGTTCGCCGTCGGAACGGCCGAACTCCCACCAGGCGGCATGGGCATTCAAGCCGACCAGGGCGAGGCCGAGGAACAGCCAGGTGGTGAACAGCTTACGCAGTTGTTTGCTCATTTCTTGGCCTCTTTCTGGAAGTTCCACACCAGCGAGATCTTGCCGATCTGCTCGCGGTAGTCCTTGGTCGAATCTTCGAAGTTGTGCAGGTAGTCGCTGTAATCGAATTTCAGGTAGCCGCTCTTTAGCCAGGCGGGTTTGGTCTGCCAATAGACGTTGGCGCGCTTGTGGTTGTTGTCGGCGAGCGCGGTAACCAGATTGGCGTCGCTCCAGTCGTAGCTGGCGCCGACCTGGGTGCCGTTGCCGCGGTCGGCGGTGAAGCCGATGCGGATGCGGTCGCTCACGTCCTGGCCGGGTGTGGTCAGGTTGCCCGTTTCCTGACGTCCAACATCGAGGTTGGCGCGTATATCCCAACTGCTTTCAAGGCGCTTCCGGTAGCCCAGGCCGAAGTCCCACAGGGTGCTGGTGGCGTTGCTGGGAGTCGTGTGGTTCTCGTCCAGAACGCGTTCAACCTCACCACGCCAGTCGTAGTTCTCACCCACGCGATCACTGATCTTGAACTTGATGCGGTCCGACTGATCGTCGCGGCTGCCGTCCGAGGCGTCGGTATTCTTTTGCCGCCAGGAGGTCGAGACGTTCATGTGGCGACGGCCGAAGGCGCGGCTTTTCTTCACACCGAGTTCCAGCGAGGACGTTTCGGTGGTGCGCGCCAACTGGTTGTCGACGTTGTCCTCGTAGTCGTCCCAGGTGGCGAACAAACGCCATTCCCGGGTCAACTTGTAGTCGCCCTTGAGGTAGTAGCGCAGCCGGTCGGGCGTGGCGCCGCCGCCCAGGGTCAGGAAGTTGCTGGATACGCGTTCCGCCTGGCCGTCCAGGTTCAGGTTCTTGAGGGCGGCGCGCGCGCTGATCTTGTGCGCGTTGCCGTTTCTGCTTTGGGTGGCCACGCCGAGTCTCATCTCGTCGGTGTCGGCGAAGGCGTGTTCGCCGGAGACGACCAGGGCCGATTCGCGGTATTCCCAGTCAACCGCGCCCAGCATCTGGGAAAAGGCGGGATCAGTACGCCGCGGGTCGCCTTCGCTGTCTTCCACATGCGCCAGGTTGAAGCCGACGCGCGCCTTCTCTCCGGCTTTCTGTATCCGCACCCCGCCGCCGTAGCGATCCATAGGTTCCTGGGCCGGGCTGCGCAGGAGATAGGCCCACTGTCCGTCGAAGCTGCCATAGGCGGCGCGGACATAGTTCTGGTCGTTCTCGAAGTTGCGCTGGAAGGCCGCGCCCTTGATGCCCTTGGTCATGGAATAGGGCGACAGGTTGGCGAAGTAATCGCCGAAATTGATCTGGGTATTCGCGTCGCTGAGTTTCCACTCCAGTTTCTGGATGGAGAGGTTCTCCGGATCGAACTGGCGGCTGTCGGTCGCGCGCAGAGTGGTGTTCAACAGGCTGTTCCACTTTCCATCCATGATCTGGGTGCCCCAGCGCACGTCGGTTTCGTGCATCAGGTGGGTGCCGGTGTCATAGAAGCTGCTGGCCTTGCCGGCACCGGTGACGCTCTGGAACAGGACATCGCTGCGCGTGTTGACGCTGAGTTCTTCGGCATTGGCCGGCAGCATGGTCAATCCGCCCAGGCCCAGACTGAGCAGGGCGAGGGATAAGGGGCTACGCATGAGGGAGGGGGGCATGATGGACACGGATGGTGTGGATGGAGATTCGATGAAACTGTGCGTGTGTGCCGACGCTATGGCATTGGTGGGTCAATTGCAACCCAGTAGATTGGTCGGGTATGGCCTTGGATAAGGGCGATGCGAATATAAGCCATGGAGGCCACCATTCACCGCCCGATGCCACATTCGCAACCGCCCGCGCGGCGGCATGAAACGCGGCCAGATTGCCGCGATCAGAGTGGCCTGGAACACCATCGCGCCGGTGACCCCCCTCGAAATCCCCGACTTTCCCCATATGCTCCAGCGCGTTCACGAATATCTCGGCCGCGATGAGTACCGATCATGGACAACTCCGGGTGGAAGGCGGCGCGCGGCGCCTCGCCGGCGAGGCGCCGGCGCTACAAGGGTTACCATCGCCCCCCATGCTTGCCCTCGACGAATTTCGCTATCACCCGCGCCTGCTGGAAATCGGCGGCATCGCCCTGGTCTTGTTTGCCAGCCCCGCCTGCGGTACCTGCCGGGTGGTGGAAAAACGCCTGCCGCCGGCGGTGCCGGAGGGTACGCATCTGTTCAAGGTCGATGTGCAAAAGGCCACCGGTCTGGCGCGTGCGTTCGACATCTTTCACCTGCCCACACTGCTGCTTTACCGAGACGGCCATTTTCATGCCCGTCTCGATTGTGAAATCACGGCGGCGGCTTTGCGAGCGGCAATGGCGCGGGCGCTTGCCGCGCCGCCGGAGGAGGAGCCGTGATGGTTTCGGGTTGGTGCCTGGATGGCGAGGGTTGGTTGTCCGCCGCTCGCCGCATCGTTTCGCCCAATTACGATGCCCGGCCTGACGGCGAAGGGGTGTCGTTGCTGGTGATCCACAACATCAGCCTGCCGCCCGGCCAGTTTGGTGGGCCGGGGGTCGAGCAACTGTTCACTAATCGCCTGAATCCGGATGAACACCCGTATTACGCTGGCATTCAGGGGTTGCGTGTGTCCAGCCACTTTTTCATCCGCCGTGACGGCGAACTGATCCAGTTCGTGCCCTGCGGGTCGCGTGCCTGGCATGCCGGCGCTTCGGCCTGGCGGGGGCGCGAGCGTTGCAACGACTTTTCCATCGGGGTGGAACTGGAAGGCACGGACGAGATGCCGTTCAGCGACGCGCAATACGCGGTGCTGAATCGCCTGCTGGAAGTGTTGCGGGAGGCTTATCCGATCACCGGGCTGGCCGGGCATTGCGACATCGCACCCGGCCGCAAAACCGATCCGGGGCCGTGTTTCGAGTGGGGTCGGGTCAACAGGGGGTGCAATTCGTAGCGCTGGCGTCTCGCCGGCGTCTTTAAAACAGCCGGCTGGAAGCCGGCGCTACAGGGCTTGCGTGGGGATGTGCGCGCCGATGCGCTTGATGCCGTTCTTTTCGTCGACATAGACCAGCTTCGGCTCGAAGTCGGCCAGTTCGATTTCGTCGAAGGTGGCGTAGGTGGCGATGATAAGGATGTCGCCGACGGCGGCCTTGCGCGCGGCGGCGCCGTTCACGGAAATCATGCCGGAGCCGCGCTGGCCGCGGATGGCATAGGTGGCGAAACGCTCGCCGTTGTTGACGTTGTAGAGCTCGATCCGCTCGTATTCACGGATGTCGGCCGCGTCCAGGAGATCGTCGTCGATCGCGCAGGAACCCTCGTACTCCAGCTCGGAGGCGGTGACGCGCACGCGGTGCAGCTTGGATTTGAGCAGGGTGCGTTGCATGAATGAGGAGGGCGAAGGACAAACGGAGCGCGATTATATGCCATAGTGCGTTGCAACAAAAAACCCCGCCCAGGCTGGGGTCACGCCAGGGTGACCTCGATGTTGTCGATCAGCCGCGTGGTGCCCAGGTGGGCGGCGGCGAGGATGACCAGGTCGCGAGTCTGTGGCGTGGGGGCCAGCAGGGTGGCCTGGTCACGCACCGCGACGTAGTCCACCCGCCAATCGTGGGTGGCAAGGTCGTTGCTCGCCGCCTGTTCGATGCCGGTGAAATCGCGTTCACCGGCGGCGATGCGCGCCGCCGCCTCGCGTAGCAGGCGAACCAGACGCGGTGCTTCTTCCCGTTCCGCCGCGCTCAGATAGCCGTTGCGCGAAGACAGCGCCAGGCCATCCGCCGCGCGCGTGGTTTCCGCCTCGATGATGTGGATCGGCAGGTTGAACTGGCGCGCCAGGCCTTTCAGGATGAACAGTTGCTGGTAATCCTTCTTGCCGAATACCGCGAACGCCGGTTGCACCATGTTGAACAGCTTCAGCACCACGGTGGCGACCCCGGAAAAATGGCCGGGCCGGAAGGCGCCGCAGAGTTCGTCGGCGAGCGGCGGCTGTACCTGGAAGGTTTGCGGCTCCGGAACCATCTCGTTCACGTCCGGCGCGAACACGATGTCGCAGCCGGCGGCATCGAGCTGTTCACAATCGGCCGGCAGGGTGCGCGGATAGCGTTGGAAGTCCTCGCCGGCGCCGAACTGGAGCGGGTTTACGAAAATGCTGGCGACTACCGGGTGCCCGCTCGCCCGCGCCAGTTCGACCAGGGCGATGTGTCCCGGGTGCAGGTTGCCCATGGTCGGGACAAAAGCCGTTTCCCGTTGCCCGTCCAGGGCGGCGCGCAATTCGTTGACGCTGTGGATGAGGCGCATCAGAAGCTGTGTTCCGGCCCGGGAAATTCACCGCCTTTCACCGAGGCGACATAGCCGCGTACCGCGTTGGCGATGTTCCAGGAACCTTCCATGAAGTCTTTGGCGAAGCGGGGTGGTTTTTCGGTGAGGCCGAGCAGGTCGTTGAGGACCAGAACCTGGCCGTTGCAATGCGGGCCGGCGCCGATGCCGATGGTGGGAATGGCGAGGTGCTGGGTGACTTCCTCGGCAACCACGGCGGGGATGGACTCCAGCACCAGCATTTGCGCGCCGGCATTTTCCAGGTCTTCCGCGTCCTCGATCAGGCGGGTGGCGGCGCTGCTTTCACGCGCCTGGCTGCGGTAGCCGGTGGTGTTGACCGATTGCGGCAGCAGGCCTAAGTGGCCGCACACCGGAATGCCGCGCGCGACCAGGAAACGCACGCTCTCGACCATGACCGCGCCGCCTTCCAGCTTGACCATGTTGGCGCCCGCCGCGAGTAGCCGGGCGGCGGCCGCGAAGGCTTGTTGCGGGCTTTGCTGATAAGCGCCGAAAGGCAGGTCGCCGATGATGAAGGCCCGACCACCGGCGCCGCGCGCCACCGCTTCGGTGTGATAGACCATCTGCTCCAGGGTGACGGCCAGGGTGGTGTCGTGTCCCTGCACGGTCATGCCCAGGGAGTCGCCGACCAGCAGGATGTCGACGCCGTTGTCGGCGAGCAGGCGGGCGAAGCTGGCGTCGTAGCAGGTGAGCACGACCAGTTTTTCGTCCTTCTCGACCCGGGCCATCAGTTGCGGAAGAAACATGGTCACGTTCCTATGTTGAAGAACTCGCGCGCCCCGCGCATGTCGCGGATGCGTTGCACCAGGAGATCGAAATCGCCTTCGCGCTCGGCGAAGTTGAGGTGCTCGTCGTTGACGATCAGGAGCGGGGCTGCTTCGTAATGATAGAAAAACTCGCTGTAGGCGCGCGCCAGTTCGGCCAGGGTGCTCTCGCTCAGCGTGCGTTCGTAGCCGCGCCCTCGTTTCTTCACCCGTTCCATCAGGGTGGCGGGGTCGGTTTGCAGGTAGATCACCAGATCGGGCGCGCTGGGCTGGGGTTCCAGCCCGTCATGGATCTGCCGGTAGAGGCGGAATTCGTCCTCGTCCAGGACCAGCCGGGCGAACAGCATGTCCTTTTCCGGCATGAAATCGGCCACGCTGGTCGAGCTGAGCAGATCGTCCTGGGCGAAACGGCGCGTCTGCTCCATGCGGGAGACCAGGAAGAACAGTTGCGTGGGCAGGGCGTAGCGGCGGCGGTCTTCGTAGAAACGTGGCAGGAACGGGTTCGCGTCGGCATTTTCCAGGATCGCTTCGGCGCCGATCAGGTCGGCCAGCTTGCGCGCCAGGCTGGTTTTGCCGGCGCCGATGGGGCCTTCGACGACGATGTGACGGAAACGGCCGAGCATCAGGCGGGATTCAACGTGAACGTCGCGGGAGCGACGCTCGAATCTCCCCTCGCCCGTGGGCGGGAGAGGGGCTGGGGGTGAGGGAACCGTTCATGGCCGCGCGAGGCTTGCATGAGCAGGGAGGGGTGTCGGGCCATGGACGGTCAGGTGGCTGCGCGGCAATAGTTGCAGCGCGGTACCGGATAAGTTAGCCAGGCAGTTGGCGATGTTTCCCTTGCCGGGGATGAGTTGATCCGGGGCGATCTCGCTCATCGGCTGGAGCACGAAGGCGCGTTCGCTCATGCGAGGATGCGGCAGCGTGAGACCGGGTTCATGCAGCACCAGCCCGTCGTAGAGCAACAGATCGAGGTCGAGGGTGCGCGGCGCATTCTTGAAATCGCGGCTGCGGCCGTGGCGCGCCTCGATGTCCAGCAGGGCTTCGAGCAACGCGCGCGGCGCCAGGCGGGTGGCCAGCAAGGCGACGGCATTGACGAAGTCGGGCTGCGCTTCATAGCCCTGCGCTTTCGAGAGATACAGCCCGGAACGTGTGACCAGGCGGGTATCCGGCAGACGCGCCAGTTCGTCCAAGGCCCGCTCGATCTGCGTGGCCGGATCGCCCAGATTGGCGCCCAGCGCAACGTAGGCTTGAATGTCAGTCAAGCGTGGTCTCGCCGGGCGATGCGTTTTCGGGCTTGCGGCGCTTGCGGCGTTTGCGTTTGCCATCTCCGCTCTGAGTCGGCAGCAGCATTTCCGCGCGTTCCACCTCGTCGGCATCCTGGAAGCGGTCCCACCAATCGGCCAGTTCCTGGCTGGCGTCGCCGCTTTCGGCGCGAATCAGCAGGAAGTCGTAGCAGGCGGACAGGCGCGGATGGCTGAGCAGGCGGAACGGGCGGGCGCCGCTGCGTTGCTCGAAACGGCCTTGCAGCGACCAGATTTCCTTGATCATGCCGTCGAAGCGACGCGGGAAGGCCAGGGCGCGACGTTGCCGTTCCAGCACGGTGTCCATCGCCTCATACAGCGCCGATTGCTCGTGCAGGCCGTGCGCGCGCTTGCGCTCCAGTTCCTCTTGCATGTCGAACCAGAGCAGGCAGGCGAGCATGAAGGCGGGTGACGCCGATTGCCCCTGGCGGATACGCAGATCGGTGTCGTGCAGAGCGGCATGGAGGAATTTCTGCCGCGCCGGGGTATCCAGGATGGCGTCCAGCATGGGCAGCACACCATGGTGCAGGCCTTCCGCGCGCAACTGCCTGACGCCGCGTTCGGCATGGCCGGAGAGCAGTAGTTTCATCATTTCGTCGAACAGGCGCGAAGGCGGAATGCGCGCCAGCATGGAAGCGAGTTCGGCGATGGGCGCGCGCGTGGCGGGGTCGATGTGGAAGTCCAGCTTGGCCGCGAAACGCGCGGCCCGCAGCATCCGCACCGGGTCTTCGCGGAAACGCTGGGCCGGGTCGCCGATCATGCGCAGCAGTTTCTTTTGCGCGTCGGCGACGCCGTCATGTCCATCCCAGATTTCCTGATTTGCCGGGTCGTAATACAGGGCGTTGACGGTGAAGTCGCGCCGTGCGGCGTCTTCTTCCTGGGAGCCGAACACGTTGTCGCGCAACAGCATGCCGTCGGCGGCGGTGACGCGGGCATCGTCTTCCTCATCTTCCACCGGTGGGGTGGCGGCGCGGAAGGTGGTGACTTCGATCAGGTCCGGCCCGCAGTAGACATGCACGATCTGGAAGCGGCGGCCAATGACGCGCGAGCGGCGGAACAGGCGGCGAATCTCGTCCGGGGTGGCGTCGGTGGCGACATCGAAATCCTTGGGTTCGCGCCCCAGCAGGAGATCGCGCACCGCGCCGCCCACCACGAAGGCGGCATAGCCTTCGCGCGCCAGGGTGTCGGTGACCTTGAGCGCGCAGCTATGGATCTGCTCGCGGCGGATGCCATGTTTGGCGAGCGGCAGGATGCGCGGCCCGGCCGCGACTTTCTTTCCTAAGACCTTGTTGATCAGGCGGCGGATCATCGGCGCCGGGTTCCTTACAGAATGAGGGAGTTAGCTGTGCCCCCGGCTCGGATAAAGCAGCCGAGCTGCCCCCCGAGGGGGCAAGTCGTTCTTGGGGCGGCCCGGCGAACGACTTGAGAGTGAAGCGGCGGATTATATGCCGGCTTGCCCGAGAGAGGCTTGCAGGCTACAGTACCGCGCGTTTTCGAGTGCTCAAGGAATCCAGTGTTAGCCCTCATCGAAGCCGCCGGCTGGCCTATCTGGCCACTCATCATCTCCTCCATTCTGGCCCTGGCCATCATATTCGAGCGTGTCTACACCCTGCGCCGGCCCCTGATCGTGCCGCAGGGGTTGCTCGATCACACCATCGACAACCTGCGCCGCCATGGCGCCAATCCCGACTTGTTGCGCGGGCTGGCGGAAGGGTCCGCGCTTGGCCGCATCCTCGCGGCGGGAGTGCGCAACATCGGCGCCAGTCGCGAAGTGATGAAGGAATCCCTGGAGGAAGCCGGTCGCGCGGTCGGCCATGATCTCGAACGCTATCTCTCCACCCTCGGCACCATCGCCACAGTGGCTCCTCTGCTTGGCCTGCTGGGTACCGTGGTCGGGATGATCGAAATCTTCGGCTCGCAATCCCCCACCGGCGGCAACCCGGCGGTGCTCGCGCACGGTATCTCGGTGGCCCTGTACAACACGGCATTCGGCCTCATCGTCGCCATCCCCAGCATGATCTTCTTCCGCTTTTATCGCGGCAGGGTCGACGCCCTGCTGGTGGAAATGGAGCAGCAGGCGATCAAGCTGGTGGAAATCGTGCACGGCGAGCGGCAATGAACTTCTCGCGTGGCCGCGGTCGTGACGATCTGGAAATCAATCTGATTCCGCTGATCGACGTGCTGCTGGTGATCGTCATCTTTCTCATGGTGACCACCACCTACGCGCGCTTTTCCGAGTTGCAGATCAACCTGCCGGAAGCCCAGGGGGATAGCGCCAAGGAAATGCCCACGCAGATCACGGTGAACGTCGATGATCGCGGCAGTTATGCGGTGAACACCACCGGCGTCGCCTATGCCGGCGTCGAGTCCCTGGTGCAGGCGCTGAAAACGGCCGCGGGTGAGCAGAGCGATCCGGTCATCGTCATTTCCGCCGATGCTCAGGCCAGCCACCAGTCCGTGGTTCGGGTCATGGATGCCGCCCGGCGCGCGGGCTATCCCCGCGTGACCTTCGTTACGCAAAGCCCCGCCCAGGAGTGAAAGATTTTCTGGAGCGCTGTTGGTACGGCCGTTGCCGCTACTCATCGTTGCTTGTCCCTTTCAGTCTGATTTTCTTCCTGCTGGTCGCCTGGCGACGCCTGGCCTATCGCGCCGGTCTGTTCCGCGTGTGGCGCCTGCCCGTGCCGGTCATCGTGGTGGGCAATCTCGGCGTCGGCGGCAGCGGCAAGACCCCGCTCACCCTGTGCGTCGCGCAATGGCTGGCCGAACTCGGTTATCACCCCGGCATCATCAGCCGCGGCTATGGCGGGCGCGCCCGCTCGGCCATGCCGGCGCGGGCGGACAGCGACCCCGCGCTGGTCGGCGATGAACCCGTGCTCATGGCCCGCCGCGCCGCCTGTCCGGTCTGGATCGGCCGCAAGCGGGTCGAAGCGGGGCGGCAATTGCTGGCCTTCCACCCCGAGGTGGATGTGCTCGTGGCCGATGACGGCTTGCAGCATTACGCGCTGGCGCGCGACATGGAAATCGTCGTGGTGGACGGACTGCGCGGTTTCGGCAATGGCCGCCTGCTTCCCGCCGGCCCCCTGCGCGAGCCGCTTGGGCGCCTTGCCACAGTGGACGCGGCGGTGGTCAACGGCGGCGATCCCGAGGATTTCGTCCTGCTGCCACCCAGCTTCGCCATGCGTTTGCGCGGTGTGACCTTCCGCAATTTGCGCGATCCCGGTCATACCGCCGTCGCGGCGGATTTCGCCGGGCGCGAAATCCACGCGCTGGCGGGCATAGGCCACCCACAGCGTTTTTTCGATCACCTGGAACACCTGGGGCTGAACGTCACTCCACACGCATTCCCGGATCACCATGCCTACAGCGCGGACGATCTGCCGGCCGGCATTCTGCTCATGACCGAGAAGGATGCCGTGAAATGTGCCGGCTTTGCCCCCCCCGATGCCTGGTTTCTGGTGGTTGACGCCCTCCTTGAACCGGGACTAAAAACCCTCATCAACCACACCCTGAAGGCCCGCCATGGACCCCAAACTGCTTGAAATACTCGTCTGCCCCCTATGTAAAGGCCCACTGGTTCATCGGAAAGATGAATTGATCTGCAAGGCTGATCGCCTCGCGTTTCCCCTCCGCGACGGTATCCCGGTCATGCTGGAAGAAGAAGCCCGGCGCCTGGCCGAGACCGAAGAAATCGCCTGAGTTCCGATGGCCTCCCGCTTCCCCCTGCAATCGCTGCTGGATCATTCCCGGCACCGCATGGAAGCGGCGGAGCGCCTGCTGCGTATGCTCAAGCGCAAGGAAGAAGCCGCGCGCCGGCGACGGGATGAACTGCACGGTTACAAACAGGATTACCAGTTGCGTCTGACCGGGGAGGCCGGCTCGCAGGGCATGGCAATTCATCTCCTGCGCGACTATCACGCCTTCTTGAGCAAACTGGAACTCGCCATCCGTCACCAGGAAAGTGAAGTCGCCCAGGCGGTTGCGCACTGGCAAAGCGCGCACGACAACTGGCTCACCCTGCGCCAGAAAGTGAAGGCCTACGAGGCTTTGGCCGACCGCCACCGCCACCAGGAACGCCAGCGCGAGGAAAAACGCGACCAGCGTATCACCGATGAACAGGCCGCCCGCCGGCATGTGCCGAAGTCGGCGCTTTAAGCGCGTATCAGGGGTGTCCCGCACCGACCAAGTTTGACCTGATTACTCGGGTATTGCATACTTTCAAGACTTTTTCATCCTGAATCGCTTCATGTTCAATCACCTGCGGGAAGACATCAGCGTCGTGTTCGACCGGGACCCGGCGGCGCGCACCTTTTTCGAGGTGCTCACCACCTATCCCGGCCTGCACGCGATTCTCTGGCACCGCATGTCGCATGGCTTGTGGAATGCCGGCTTCAAATGGCTGGCGCGTCTGTCCAGCGCGTTCGCCCGCTGGTTCACCGGGATCGAGATTCATCCGGGGGCGAGCATCGGCCGCCGCGTGTTCATCGACCACGGCATGGGTGTGGTGGTCGGCGAGACGGCTATCGTCGGCGACGACTGCACGCTGTATCACGGCGTCACCCTCGGCGGCACCTCGTGGAACAAGGGCAAGCGCCACCCCACGTTGGAGGCCGGCGTGATTATCGGCGCCGGCGCCAAGATTCTTGGCCCCATTACCCTGGGGCCGGGCGCCAAGGTGGGTTCCAACGCGGTGGTGGTGAAGGATGTGCCGGCGGGCGCGACCGCCATCGGCATCCCGGCCCGCATCCTCGACCCGGAGTTGGACAAGGTGCGCGAGGAGGCCGCCAAGAAGCTGGGTTTCTCGGCTTATGCGGTGTCCAGTGACATGAACGACCCGGTGGCGAAGGCCATCCACGGCCTGGTGGACCATTCCGCCATGACCGACCAGCGCATCGAATGGATCGTCGCCGAATTGAAGCGTCTGGGCGGCAATTCCGAAACCGGCAAGACCGACGACCATTTCGATCCGGCTTACCTGAACAAAATAGTTGACTAGATGTCTGAACAATAGTTGACCAAATTAATCGGGATTAGTACAGTGTCGGTATCTTCCATCAAACATCGAGGTTCACCATGCGCTTGACCACCAAAGGACGTTTCGCGGTAACCGCGATGATCGATCTGGGCATGCGCCACCAGCGCGGCCCCATCACCCTGGCCGGCATCAGCGAGCGTCAGCGTATCTCGCTGTCTTATCTGGAGCAGTTGTTCGGCCGCCTGCGTCGCCAGGGCATCGTCGACAGCGTGCGCGGTCCCGGTGGCGGTTACACCCTGGCCAGGCCGCTGGAGGAAATCTCCGTGGCGGCCATCATTCGCGCTGTGGACGAGCCGATCGACGCCACCCAGTGTGGCGGCCTCGGCAATTGCCACGATGACCGTGAATGCATGACTCACGATCTGTGGACGAACCTGAACACGCGCATCTACGATTACCTGGAATCGGTCACGCTGGGCGAACTGGTCGCCAAGCAACTGGTAAAACAGGCGCAGGAAGCGGAATCCCCGCGCAAGGAAACGCGCCGTGTGATTGGCTCGGCGGAAATCAAAGCCGCGTACTGATGTGCGGCTGACGGAGCTTTATTGATATGGTCAAAACCCCCATTTACCTCGACTACTCGGCTACCACCCCGGTGGACCCGCGCGTGGCCGCGAAGATGATTCCCTACCTCACCGAGATGTTCGGCAATCCGGCTTCGCGTTCCCACGTGTTCGGCTGGGATGCCGACAAAGGGGTGGAAGAGGCGCGCGGCCATGTCGCCGCGCTGGTCAATGCCGACCCCAGGGAAATCGTCTGGACTTCCGGCGCCACCGAATCCAACAACCTCGCCATCAAGGGCGCGGCGCATTTCTATCACGGCAAGGGCAAGCACCTGATTACGGTGAAGACCGAGCACAAGGCGGTGCTGGATACCTGCCGCGAGCTGGAGCGCGAAGGCTATGAAGTCACCTATCTGGGCGTGAAGCCGGATGGCCTGATCGACATGGAAGAACTCAAGGCCGCGATCCGTCCCGACACCATCCTGGTGTCCGTGATGTTCGTGAACAACGAGATCGGCGTGATCCAGGACATCCCGGCCATCGGTGAGCTGTGCCGTTCCAAAGGCATTCTGTTTCATGTCGACGCCGCGCAGGCGGCCGGCAAGGTGGAAATCGACCTGGGCACACTCAAGGTTGATCTGATGTCCTTCTCCGCGCACAAGACCTACGGTCCGAAAGGCATCGGCGCCCTGTACGTGCGGCGCAAACCGCGCGTGCGCCTGGAAGCACAGATGCACGGTGGCGGCCACGAGCGCGGTATGCGCTCCGGCACCCTGGCGACGCACCAGATCGTCGGCATGGGCGAAGCCTTCCGCCTCGCCAAGCTGGAAATGGGCGCCGAGACCGAGCGCATCCGCAGCCTGCGCGACAGGCTTTATAAAGGCTTCCAGGACATGGAAGAGGTGCACCTCAACGGCGATTTCGAGCGCCGCATTGCCGGCAACCTCAATGTCAGCTTCAACTTCGTCGAGGGCGAAAGCCTGATCATGGCGATCAAGGATCTGGCCGTCTCCTCCGGTTCCGCCTGTACCTCCGCCAGCCTGGAGCCGTCCTACGTGCTCAAGGCGCTGGGGCGCAACGACGAACTCGCGCACAGTTCCATCCGTTTCACCATCGGCCGCTTCACCACCGAAGAAGAAATCGACTACACCATCAAGCTGCTGCACGAAAAAATCGGCAAGCTGCGCGAAATGTCGCCGCTGTGGGAGATGTTCAAGGATGGTGTCGACCTCGACACGGTGCAATGGGCTGCGCATTGAATTTGTAGGGTGCGCCACGCGCACCAGCCAACGCCGGATGGTGCGCGCGGCGCACCCTACGCCTCACAGGAGTAACGAAATGGCATACAGCGAACAGGTCCTCGACCACTACGAAAACCCCCGCAACGTCGGCGCCTTTGAAAAGGATGCCGGCGATGTCGGTACCGGCATGGTCGGCGCGCCCGCATGTGGCGACGTCATGAAGTTGCAGATTCGGGTCAACGACCAGGGCATCATCGAAGACGCCAAGTTCAAGACCTACGGCTGCGGCTCGGCCATCGCCTCGTCTTCCCTGGTGACTGAATGGGTCAAGGGCAAGACCCTGGACGAGGCGATGAACCTCAAGAACACCCAGATCGCCGAAGAACTGGCGCTGCCGCCGGTGAAGATCCACTGTTCCATCCTGGCGGAAGACGCCATCAAGGCGGCGGTGGCTGATTACAAACAGAAGCACGGCAACAAGGCGGGCAGCACGGAATACACCGCCTGCAATCCGCCGGTTGCCGCGTAAGGAGCTCGTCATGGCTGTCACCCTTTCCGAACGCGCCGCCACCCACGTCAAGAACTTCCTCGCAAAACGGGGTTCCGGGCTGGGTCTCAAGTTGGGCGTGCGCACCTCCGGTTGTTCCGGCATGGCCTACAAGCTGGAGTTCGTCGATGTCGAAGACCCGGAAGACACCAAGCTCGAATGCCACGGTGTCACCGTCTATGTCGACCCCAAGAGCCTGGCCTACCTCGATGGCACGGAGCTGGATTACGCGCGCGATGGCTTGAACGAAGGCTTCAAGTTCAACAATCCCAACGTCAAGTCCGCTTGCGGCTGCGGCGAGTCGTTCAACGTTTGAAAGCGGTAGGTTGGGCAAAGCGAAGCGTGCCCAACGAACCGTTGCAATGTTGGGCACGCTTCGCTTTGCCCAACCTACGCCTCTGCCCACTGCCAATTAATTAAATGCTCGACTTCTCCCGCGACCACTTCGCCCTGTTCGACCTGCCCGCCAGCTACGCGCTGGATGGCGCGCGCCTGGACCAGGCTTATCGCGACATCCAGTCGGAGATTCATCCGGACAAATTCGCCCACGCGGGGGAGGCCGAGCAGCGCTTGTCCATGCAGTGGACTACTCGGGTGAACGAGGCTTACCAGACGCTGCGGCGGCCATTCGATCGCGCCAACTATTTGTTACAGCTGCAAGGCATCCACGCGATGGATGCCAACAACACCTCGATGCCGATGGATTTCCTGATGCAACACATGGAGTGGAGCGAGGAACTGGCCGACGCGAAAGCCGCCCAGAATGTGGCGGTGCTGGATCGCATGGAAAAGACGCTGCGCGACGAAGCGCGCGAATTCCAGGCACAACTGGCCGATGAAATCGACCAGAAGCACGATTACCCCGCCGCCGGCGAAACCCTGCGCAAACTGCGTTTCACCGACAAATTGCTTGCCGAGGTCGGCAACGCTTACGAGGAAATCGCGTAAGGAGTAAGGCGTGAGGTGTGGGGCAATGTGCCCCACACCTCACGTTTTGCGCCTCACGCCTCACGAACTATGGCTCTCCTGCAAATTTCCGAACCCGGTCTGTCCACCGCGCCGCACCAGCATCGGCTGGCGGTCGGCATCGATCTGGGCACCACCAATTCCCTGGTCGCCACGGTGCGCAACGGCGTTTCCGTGGTGCTCAACGACGCCCACGGCCACGGCCTGCTGCCCTCGGTGGTGCGCTACCTGAAGGACGGATCCACCAGCGTCGGCCTCGCCGCCCAGGCGCAGGCGGCGGAAGATCCGCACAACACCATCATTTCGGCCAAACGATTCATGGGGCGTGGCATCAAGGACATTCCGGACCTGTCCACCATGCCCTACAAGTTCGTCGACGCGCCGGGTATGGTGCAGATCAAGACGGCCGCCGGGGTGAAAAGCCCGGTCGAGATTTCCAGTGAAATCCTCAAGGTGCTGAAGGCGCGCGCCGAAGCCAGTCTGGGCGGCGAACTGGTGGGCGCGGTCATCACCGTGCCCGCCTATTTCGACGACGCGCAACGCCAGGCCACCAAGGACGCCGCGCGCCTGGCCGGCCTCAACGTGTTGCGCCTGCTCAACGAACCCACCGCCGCCGCCATCGCCTATGGCCTGGATAACGCCGCCGAAGGCATCTATGCGGTGTACGACCTGGGCGGCGGTACTTTCGATATTTCCATCCTCAAGCTCACCCGAGGCGTGTTTGAAGTGCTTGCCACCAATGGCGACTCCGCCCTCGGGGGGGACGATTTCGACCGTCGCATCTATTGCTGGGTGCTGGAACAAGCCAAGGTCCACACCCTCGACGACCGCGACAAGACCTTGTTGATGGCGCGTGCCCGCGAGGCCAAGGAAACCCTCTCCGAGCACACCTCGGCGCACATCACCGTGGTGCTTTCCACCGGCGAAGTGGTCAACCTCACTCTGAGTGAAGAGACCTTCAATGAAATGACCGCCAGCCTGGTCAACAAGACCCTGCTGCCCTGCCGCAAGGCCTTGCGCGATGCCGGCCTGACGGCGGAGGAAGTGAAGGGCGTGGTGATGGTCGGCGGTTCCACCCGCATCCCGCGCGTTCAGGCGGCGGTGGGCGATTTCTTTGGTCAGACACCGCTCACCAATCTCGACCCGGACAAGGTCGTGTCGCTGGGCGCGGCGGTCCAGGCCAACGTCCTGGCCGGCAACAAGAGTGGCGACGACTGGTTGCTGCTCGACGTGGTGCCCCTTTCCCTCGGTCTGGAAACGATGGGTGGCCTCACGGAAAAGATCATCCCGCGCAATGCGACCATCCCCACCGCCCGCGCCCAGGAATTCACCACCTACAAGGACGGCCAGACCGCCATGAGCATCCATGTGGTGCAGGGTGAACGCGAACTGGTCGCCGACTGCCGCTCGCTGGCGCGTTTCGAACTGCGCGGCATTCCACCGATGGTGGCCGGTGCGGCGCGCATCCGCGTCACCTTCCAGGTCGATGCCGATGGCCTGCTCTCGGTCAATGCCCGCGAACTGGGCACCGGAGTGGAATCACATATCGCCGTGAAGCCCTCCTATGGCCTCGGTGACGACGAAGTCGCGCGCATGTTGCAAGACTCCTATGCTCACGCCCAGGACGACATGACCGCGCGCAACCTCGCCGAAGCCAAGGTGGATGGCCGCCGTCTGGTCGATGCCACCGAGACCGCGCTCAAGGAAAACGGTGCCACGCTGCTTGATGAAGCGGAACGCACCCAGGTTGAAAAACTGCTGACCGGCCTTCACGCCGCGCTCGATGGATACGATCTTGCCGCCGTCAAACGCGCCACCGAAATGCTCAACCAAGGCACGGTAGAATTCGCCGCCCGACGTATGGATATGAGTGTGAAAAAAGCGCTTACCGGGCAGCGCCTGGATGCGCTGGAACTCTGAACACTAACGAGCCTTGCTATGCCCCAACTGATAGTCCTGCCCCACGTCGAACTCTGCCCTGATGGCGCCGTCATCGACGCCCAGAAAGGCGTCTCCCTCTGCGACCTGCTACTGGAGAACGGCATCGAGATCGAACACGCTTGCGAGAAATCCTGCGCCTGCACCACCTGCCATGTGGTCGTGCGCGAAGGCTTCGGCAGTCTTTCCGAAGCCACCGAACTGGAGGACGATCTGCTCGACAAGGCCTGGGGTCTGGAACCCACCTCGCGCCTGTCCTGCCAGGCACTGATGGGCAAGGAAGATCTGGTGGTGGAAATCCCGAAATACACCATCAACATGGTCAAAGAGGGGCATTGAAATGTTTCAATCCGCAGCCAACCTCATCTATCGGCTGAAAACCCGCCGACAGATAGAGGTCAGCGGATTGACCCACTCCCTGAAGGAGGTGGTTACATCGTGCCCCGATTGCATCGTGGTGTCAGCACTACGAATCCCCCTGAAGGGGGAGGTTTCGAACCGGAGTTAATTGATGAAATGGACTGACACCCTGGATATCGCCATCGCCCTGGCCGAACATCACCCGGACGTGGACCCGCGCTATGTGCGCTTCACCGATCTGCATCGCTGGGTGATGGAACTGGAAACGTTCTCCGACGACCCCAACCGCTCCGGCGAAAAAATTCTTGAGGCCATCCAGGCCGCCTGGATCGAGGAAATGGATTGAAAGCCTTATTGACTGCTCTCGCGTTCGCGTTGCTCCCGACAGCAGTCCAGGCGGAAAGCCTCGGCTTCAAGAACAACGATCTCGGTTCCCCCCTCGCCCGTGTCGCCAGCGACCCGCGCCATGCCTGCCGCGCCGTCAACACGCCGATAGGCGACACCATCTGCAGCCTGCGCCCGAACGAGTCGGAAACCATCGCCGGCGCGCCCGTCGCCGCGCTGTTCTACTTCTACGACAACAGCCGCCTGAGCGGCATCCAGATCACGGTGGCGGAAACTGACTTTCAGCGAGTGGTCGATGCCCTCGCCGCCAAATATGGCGCCGGCAAGTTGAGCAGCGAGAAGGTGAAAAACCTCAAAGGCGCGGATTTTGAAAACCGCACCTGGTTCTGGCAATACCCGGAAGCCAGCCTGCAAGCACAACGCTATGCCGGCCGAGTGGACAAGTCGGTCATCCGCTATAGCGACGACCGCGCCGCCAGTCGGGTGCAACAACGCCGCGCCGCCGCCGCCAGGGACCCGAAGCAAGACTTGTAGCGTCGTAGGTTGGGCAAAGCCGTAGGTTGGGCAAAGCGAGCGTGCCCAACGAGCCGTCGCCATGTTGGGCACGCTTCGCTTTGCCCAACCTACGGCGCAACGGCGCAACGGCACGCCGGGGTTCGCCTACAAGCATCCGGGCGATGCAATCGGCCAGCCGCGCGCTACCATCACGCCCTCGGGCCACCGGGCATCGGCCCCGATTCAACTCGCTGTTCCCAATAAGAAATAAATGCTGGAGGTCGGTTTTGTACAAGAAAAACCATCGTGGGTTGGTTGTCCCCGTCGGCGAAAGCGCGCCGCCGGCCTGGTTTTGGTGGCTGCTGGTCGCCATGCTGTCGGCTCTGGCGGCGTTGCCGGCCCGGGCTGATTTCGCTGCGGCGGCCACTCAAGCGCAGGCGCTGCGTTCGTCCGCGCACCATCTGGCGGCGGTGGCCGCGTATCGCCGCGCCATTTCCCTGGGCGGTGAAGAGCGTGGGCCGCGTGACCCCGCGGTTCTCGCGGCGCGCCTCGAACTGGCCGAGACCCTCTCGCTGGCCGAACTGAGCGGCGAGGCGCACCGCCAATACGAGGCCAACCTCGCCGACATTCGCGCCGCCCTGGGCTCGACGCATGAGATGGCGGGCTATGCGCGGGCACGTCTGGGTCTGTCCTGGTATCGCATGGGCAACTTTGTACGGGCACTCGACAACCTGCGCGAAGCCCACCAATCGCTGGAAAAATCGCCAGGCACCTATGTCGAATTTCTGCCTGTTCTGACCAGTTGGGTCGGCCATGTGCTGGAGGAGCTGGGGCGCCGCGAGGAGGCCCTTCAATGGGGGGCTCGCGCCACCAGATTGCTGGAAGAACTGCCCGCCAAAGACGAGTTCGCGAAGCTGCGGCACAAGCACCTGTTCATCAAATTGCAGTCGCGCGTCTACGTCACCCCCGAGTTGCTGCGCCTGCAGGAAGCGCAACTGGCCGAAATGCGCAAACTGCGTGGTGAGCGCCACCTGGACACGCTGGCCGAACTGGAACTGCTCGCGGGCATGCAGTTCGCGGTCGGCAACTGGGAAGCGGCGCGGCAGAGCAACGAGACGGCGCTCTCGCTGGCATCCGGTTTGCTCGGGGAACATCACGACATGGTTTCCGGCATCCGCTACAACCAGGGGCTGGTCGAGATGCGCCTGGGCCACTTGCCGCGCGCGCGGAAGTTGCTCCATGCCGCCACCGTGGCGCGGGAGCGCAAGTTGGGCGCGCGCCACAACGAAAGCCTGATGGCCCTGGCGCAACTGGCGCGGGTGTGCAATCTGCAAGGCGACTACAAGACGGCGGCAAAGCTGGGCGGCGAGCTGATTACCCGCATCGAGTCCCTGCGCGAACAGCGCCATCTGCCCCCGGAAAGCCTGCGTTACTACTTCGCGCGCTGGGCCGGCGCCTACAAGATTCAGGCGCACAGCCTGGCGCAACTGAAAGACTTCGCGCAGGCCTTCCGGGTGATGGAGCTGGCGCGCGCGCGCGGCCTGCGCGAAACGGCCAGCCTCTACGACGCACTGGAAAGTGAACTGCTGACATCCGGAGAGAAAACGGCCTGGGAGAAGGCCAGGCTGCAACTGGTGGCAAGCGAGGCGGAAGTGGCGGGCGCGAAATTCGGCTCCGACGAACGCCTGCGCCTGGAACAAGCGCGCGATACCCTGGCCGACGACTTCAGCCGGCTACGCGCACGGGCGGAAGCGCGCGAACCGCGACTGCGGGCCCTGAACCAACTCGATATACCGGACTGGAACACCCTGGCCGGACAACTTGGCGCCGGTGTCGTCTATGTCAGCTTCGCGCTGGACGAGGATGTGCTGCTGGTTTTCGGTGTCAGCCGCGAACGCGGCAGCGCCTTGACCCTGCCGAAACCCGGCGTCGGCCTGCTGGAAACGATCCATGCCTACCGCACGCTACTGCAAATGCGCGGCGGGCCGCGCGTGTTGGAGCGGGCCGGCTACGCCGTGGTGCGGGACACCGAGAACGGCTATCGCCTGGTCAAGCACGACCAGATCGGTGGCCGGTCGCGCGCCGATGCCGATGAAATCGGCGCCTGGCTGGGCAAGACCCTGCTCTCCGGCATCCTCGCCAAATTCCCCGAAGCGAAGCGCCTGGCCATCTCCCCCGACCACCTGCTCGCGCTCATCCCGTTTGAAACCTTGCGCCTGAACGGGCGCTACCTGATCGAACAGACGGAAGTGGTCTACACCCCCTCCGCCGAGTTGTTGCTCAAGACCGCGCGCCGGATGCGGGACTATCGCCGCCTGGAACGGCCGAAAGACCTGCTGGCGGTCGGGGGCGCCATCTATACCGAGTTGGTGCCGCATAGCCCGCTGATTTCCGTGCATCACTCGCTTCTGGACCTGACCGCGCCACCCCCCGGCCTCGACCGGGGAACCGTGCCGTTGCCGGGCGGCGCCACCTCGGTCAAACAGGCCATGAGCGGCTTCCGCGCCAAGTGGGAGAACCTGCCCTACACGACGGAAGAGGTCGAAGACATCGCCGGCCAGTTCGACCGGGGACGCAGCAAGGTGATGACCTACTCGCAAGCCTCGGAAGCGAATCTGCGTGAACTCGACAGCAAGGGGGAGCTGGGCGACTACCGCTATGTGTTGTTCTCCGCGCACGGCTATCTCAACCTGAGAGAACCCACCCTCACCGCCATCGTCCTCTCGCAGGTCGGGGTGGACGACCGCTGGGACGGCTTCCTCACCGTGGGCGAACTGCCGCTCTACAAACTGAAAAGCGATCTGGTGTTCGTCTCGGCCTGTGAAAGCGGGTTGGGCCGCGTCGTCAACGGTGACGGCATCGCCGGCCTGCCCTACGCCCTGTTCCTGGCCGGCAACGTCAACAGTGTGGTCACCCTCTGGCCCATCCTGGATCGTCCTTCCGGAGAATTCAGCAAACAGTTTTTCGGCAAATTGCGCGAAGGCAAGGATCACGTCACCGCCCTGGCCGAAGTGAAACGCAACTTCCTCAAGGACAGCAGCCTCCGCGACCCGCTCTATTGGGCCGGCTTCGTGTTGTACGGGGTGTAAGCGGGCAAGCCCGCTCCCACGACACGGCCAACTGCGGTATTTAGGCCGATTCCGTAGGGTGCGCCGTGCGCACCGATTCACATCCAATGGTGCTGGAGCCGTGGTTCCCCCCTTTCCCAAAGGGGGGCTAGGGGGGATTTCCGAGACGGCGGTTCAGGCGAATACCGCTAAATTCGCTTCGTTCCCACCGGGTGCGAACAGCTATGCGTCGGCGCGGCATTGCCCAGGGAATATCACTATTGGCAGATTCGTCCGCGCCGCTTGGCCCGAATGCCGGCCCAGGGCGCGTAAGCCCCGCTACAGCGCCAGCCGTCCCGACATCGCCAGCAATTCACCCAGCAGCCCGTAGGTTGGGCAAAGCGAAGCGTGCCCAACGAACCGCCGCGATGTTGGGCACGCTGCGCTTTGCCCAACCTTGTATGTTTAAAACGAAAGGGAACCAGACTGAACGAGCGGTCTGTAACGCTTGCTGGAGGCCGTCCCAACCTGAAGGCGATGGAAACATCGACCTTGTGCGTAGATTGGCCCCCCGCCCTATTCGC
>JAUXXW010000047.1 GCA_030684775.1 Pseudomonadota bacterium | reverse complement strand
GATGCGGCGTCAATAAAAGCGTTGAAAACGCTATACGTGCCACCACACGTGTTTTTGGAAATGGCCGCCTCAACCCGCATGGCTGCGGGGGTCTCAGGGCAAAAAACGGGATTTTTGGGGGCGAACTGTCGAACCCCGGGGATCTAATTCGCCAGCCTGATTTGCATATCAAACCGCTGTGGCATCAAGTCCGTAATGCCACACAGTCTCCAGCTGAGGCGACTCCCTTTGAGGGGCGGAGATGGCGGGCGGGATTGCCTGAAAAAGCGCGAATTGAAGCAGCCATTACGGAATTGGCTAAGCGTACTGGCGTATCCCAGGACAAGGTGCTTGCGCACACAGAGGCATTAACTAGCCGAGGCATGCTCGTAGATATCAGGCCTTCGGAGTTGGCCGAGCGCTGGTCTCAATCGTTGGGTGTGGCAGAACAAGAAATGGTCCTGTTTCTTATTGAGGCGGATTACTTGCTTTAATTTGTTGGGGCGTCAGTTCCAATTGGCGGCCCTACTCTTTGGACTCTGAATGGCTGGTTTGTAAGCCCAGCTGACGTTGCGGCACTCTGGCGTCAATGTCCGTTCAGGCCGACCTTGAGACGGTCGCCGTAGCGGCCTGAACTTCCGTTCCTGGCCTACAAAATCCAGCCAACCAAGCCTCACGAATACGCTTTTCAAAACGATGGAAGCGGTTCCGACGCTATCCGAGCGGTAGTTCCCAACGGCGGATTCAATGAGCACGTATACAAGCCCAGGCCGAACCTCAAAACCCCTCGTCCTCTCGCAAATACCGCCACTGCCCCATCGGCAGATGCCCCAGCATGATGCGGCCGATGCGGACCCGTTTGAGGCCGACCACTCTTAGCCCGACCAGTTCGCACATGCGGCGAATCTGGCGTTTGCGGCCTTCCTTGAGGATGAATCGCAACTGGTCCTCGTTCTGCCAGGCCACCTGGGCGGGGCGCAGCTTCTGGCCGTCGAGCGAGAGGCCGTGGTTGAGTAGTTTCATGCCCTGCTCGTCGAGGTCGCCCTCCACCCGCACCAGGTATTCTTTCTCGATCTGGGAATCGTCGCCGATGAGTTGCTTGGCGATGCGGCCATCCTGGGTCATCACGAGCAGGCCGGTGGAGTCGATGTCGAGGCGGCCGGCCGGGGCCAGGCCCTTGATGTGGGCGGGCTGAAACGCCGGGCCACCGGCCTCGGACCAGAGGTTTTCCGGGATGATTAGCGTGACGGCGGGGGTGTAGCCTGGCTCCGGCTGCCCCGAAACAAAACCGATCGGTTTGTTCAACAGGATGGTGACGCGCGCCTGTTGCTGCTGGCTGGCTTCGCTCGTCAGTTTGATCTCGCAGCCGGCGGCCACGCGTGTGCCGAGTTCGCTGATGCGTTTGCCGTCGACGAACACCTGGCCTTTCGCGATGTAGGCATCGGCCTCGCGGCGCGAGCAGATGCCGCGTTCGGACATGAGTTTGGACAGGCGGATGAGGTCGGCTTGGGTCATGGCGTGGAGGGGGGAGATCGAGGCGGCCCATATGGTAGCCCGAGACGGTGCGATACCTCGCGCTTCAGCTACACTCCGACCGACATATCCTTTTCATTCCGGCCTATCGGGGGAGCAGCCAACCATGTCCAAGCAACATCCCATCGTCGCCGTGACCGGATCTTCCGGTGCCGGTTTGTCCACCGTCCGACACGCATTCAAGTTCATTTTCCAACGTCTCGGCCTGACGCCCACCATCGTCCACGGCGACGGTTTCCGGCGCTATACCGAGCGCCAGTTCGCCGCCTTGCTCGACGAAGCGCGCGGTAGCGGCCGCCGGATTTCCTGGTTCGGGCCAGAGTGCAATCACTTCCAGGAACTGGAAACTTTCTTCAAAACCTATGGCGAATGCGGCAGCGGCGTCTATCGCCAGTACGCGCACAACGCCGACCACGCGCTGGCGCTGGGCGTGCCGACCGGCGAGTTCACCGACTGGAAGCCCTTGCCGCCGGGCAGCGACCTGCTCTTCTACGAGGGTCAGCATGGCGGCCTGATGGCCAATACCTGGACTCGCCGCAAGGTGGATGCACGCCACTTTCCGCCCGAGATCGATCGCCGTGCCGGCAACCAGGGAATCGACGTGGCGCAGCATGTGGATCTGCTGATCGGCGTGGCGCCGGCCATCAACCTGGAATGGATACAGAAAATCCACCGCGATTGCGACAAGGGCATCTGCTCACCCGAGGAGTCGCTGGAAACCATCCTGCGCCGCATGGACGACTACATTCATTACATCGTCCCGCAGTTTGGCCTGACCGACATCAACATCCAGCGCATGCCGTTGGTGGACACCTCAAACCCCTTCATCGCGCGGGACGTGCCGGCGGCCGACGAATCGATCTGCATCATCCATTTCCGCGACCGCAAGCGTTATGACTTTCCCGCCATGCTCAAACGCATTCCCGGCGCCCATATGTCGCGCCCGACCACGATGGTGATTCCCTGCGGCATGTTGCGTCAGGCTCTGGAGGTGATCTGCTCTCCGATCCTGGCCGAGTTCATGGAGACACGCGTGGCGGCGTAGACGGCGGAACTCACGGACCAGCGCCCCGGAATGGGGCGCTTGTCGTTTCACAAGGGGAGATAGCTGCGTTCCCGCGTGTAATGCAGATAGCCGACGCTGGCGCCGGTGCGCCAGCCGGCGCCGAGGCGGATGGGCGCGAGCACGATGTCGTTGCGACGCTGGTAGTTCACCCCGACCCCCGCGATCCAGTAGAGGCTGCCATCGACGCCGGGAAAGCGCTGGTAGACATCGTTCTTCGACGGCAGGTTGTAGACCAGGGTGAATACCTTGGAGGCGTTGAAGCCGAGATCGAAGCCGATCGACGGCCCCTGCCAGAACACTTTCGCGGCCTCACCGTTCTTGAGGATCAGATCGCCCTTGCCGTAGCTGAGACCCACGGTGATGGCGGCGGACAGTTCCTCTCCCTTGATGTAGCCGACCGGCCGGCCTTGTTCCTTGAATACTTTCTCGATGACCTTGGCGAGGCCCTCGGTGGCTTCGCCAAAAAACATCTTGGCCTCTTTCACGATGGATTCCTGGTCATAGGTGTTTTTCTCCTCATCCGCCGCGCTGGCCGGCGCGATCAGCGACAGGCAGGCCAGCAGGCCGATCAGGAAAAGGTGGCTGGCGCGCGGGGAAAGGCGGGTCGATAACGAGGTGCGCATGGTGTTCTCCAAGAGGGAAACAGGGTGATAGTAAACCGCTGATAAGCGCCCACGCCTAATCAATATGGGTGCGGCGCGTAGCGGGAATGAAACAATCGGGCGCAACAGGCGCTGTCGAACCCGATACGGGTTGGCAAATATCGGGGGGTGGTGCAGCCCGGCGTGGTAGTCTCCAAGCCCTTTTCAATACTCCCTTGCCTTACTGGCAAGGCGCAGG
>JAUXXW010000065.1 GCA_030684775.1 Pseudomonadota bacterium | reverse complement strand
GCTTTGCCCAACCTACGCTTTTGAACAAGCTGTTCGGCGCCGAAGAGCGGGCGCACCCTCGGGTGTGAGTGTCCCGCCGTTACAAAACAAAACGGGCGACCATCCGGTCGCCCGTTTTGCACTCAGGAACCGCGCTTACCGGATGCAGGGAATCTGGCCGTCCTCGCCCACATCCGCGGGAAGCTTGCCGAGCCACATCTGCCACATGGAAGTGAACCACATGATGGTGAAGGATATGCCCATTAGCGCGCCGGAGAGGATCACCATCCAGGCAAAACCGCTCCATACCTTGGTGAGGTACCAGGAAGCGACGTCGGTAATCAGGGTCAGGAAGGGAATGGCGATCACCACGCACTTCACCCAGGTTGGGCGCACCAGAGCATGGGAATAAATGAAGCCGGTGATGAAGAAGATGAAGGTGATCGAGAACAGGTGAATGTGGGAGACCCGGATCAAGGTATGGATGGTCATGCCCTCATCCTTGGCCGTCACGCTTTTCAGTCCATCCGGGCTGGTGAAGTTGGGAAGATGCGGATTGACCTCGGGGTTGTGGCAGGCTGCGCAGTGTTCTTGCAGGATGGGATCGATCTTGCCGGCAATCTCTTCTACCTTGGTGCCCGTGTGCAGCCAGTCCAATATGGTTTGGCGTTTTTCCGCCGGCAACATGTCCGCCATCGAACCACGCAGCGCGGTTTCCAGTTTGGTACCTTCGGGGTTGCCGCCGTAGGCGATCATCAGATCCTTGCCGCTCAGCATCGGGTCGCCGTCCTTGCCGGCATGGTTCTCCCAGACCTGGAACATGGCCATGCAATAGCCCAGGCCGAAGACCAGCAGCACAGCGGAAAACAACACACGCATCGACATCGGCAGGAATTTGAAGTGCACGTTATTCAAGTTGGACATGGTTGAGTTCCTCTTTGGCAATGGCGGGAGAGTTTATAAGCGGACACTAATGTCGTCAATTCGGCGCGGTGCCGCAAGTAGGTGGCTTGATGATGGTCAACTTCGTGGGTTCATGCGGGCGTACCAGGCTGCGGCGACGAAAAACACCAATGACAGCGCTACCTCAAATAAAGCCAATGTGGCGGAATCGCCACGGTCTGACCAGGCCCGTACCACGCCCTCGGTGAAATAGAGCCAGATTAAGAGGGTGGACCAGCGGTAGGTATAGACGCGGCCATGCAGAATACCGAACAGCGGCAGCAGTAGCGGCAGAACTTTCAGTACCAGCCAGGAACCGCCTGGGCGCAGCGGCGCCAGCCAGAGTTCCCAGGCGACGCACAGCGCGATCAGCGCGATCAGGCTGACGGAAGCCAGGTTGCGCAATAGGGCAGGGCTCACGCCGGGTTGACGGAAATGCGAGCCGCCTGCGCCAGTGCCACCAGCGCCTGGCGCGCTTCCCGCGCGTTACTGATGGGGGTCTCGAACTCGAAGCGCAACTCGCCGGAATCCGCCCGCAGGTCGAAACCGTCCGGGTCGATGCCCAACAGGGTCGCGGTGAGGGTTTTCACGCCATGCACATGGCGGCAATAGGCGATCAGGTTGTCGCCATGATCGGCGTTCATGTGCGCGACGATGTCACTCTCCTGCTCCCCCAGCAGGCCTTCGGGGCACAGATACGCCGCCGGTTCAATCCAGTGAATCCGCCCGAAACCACCGATGTAGCGTATCCGCGCTGGTTCGATGCGATAGAACTGGAAGTCGTGCATGGCGAAATAGGCTTCCGCCTGTGGGTGGAAGCGCAGGTAGCGCGGACCAAGATGGTCTTTCTCCGGCAGGCGCACTGCCTGGCCGATGATCGTGACGCGTCCGTTCACCTGCATGTCGGGGCTGTAGGGCTGAACGATCAGGGAGACACGCGGGTCGGCGACGATGTTTTTGGTGTGCTCGGCGATGTCCGAGATCAGGATCACCGGGCGGCCGGCGTGATCGAGGATGAACGGCGCCACCGAACCGAAGGGATGGCCGTCCAGCCGTTTCGATAGGGTCGAGAGGACGCCGCTGTGCTGGCCGCGCACGAAGCGGCGGGCCTCGGCTCCCGCGCTTTTTCCAGCCTCGCTCATGGCAGCAATCGCCGCGCCGTTTCCGCCAGCCTGCGGCCGAGGGCGAAGGCCAGCTTGCGTTCCTCCTCGGTCACCGGTTCGCGACCGTCCGGCCCGGCCCAGTGACTGGCGCCGTAGGGGGTACCGCCGGAACGGGTCTGATTCAACTCGGGGTTGGAGTAGGGCAGGCCGACGACGATCATGCCGTGGTGCAGCAGCGGCATCATCATGCTTATCAGGGTGGTTTCCTGGCCGCCGTGCAGGCTGGCGGTAGACGTGAACACGCAGGCCGGCTTGCCGATCAGGTCGCCGTTGAGCCAGAGGCCGGAGGTGCCGTCCAGGAAATGCTTCATGGCCGCCGCCATGTTGCCGAAACGGGTGGGGGAACCCACCGCGACACCGATGCATTCCTGCAAGTCCTGATGCGTGGCGTAGGGCGCGCCGCTGTCCGGCACCAGCTTGGCCGGGCTGTCGCGCTCGGTCATCACATTGGGCACGGTGCGCACCCGTGCGCGCATGCCTTCGACCGACTCGACACCGTGCGCCAGGTGTTGCGCCAGCTGCTTCACGGAGCCGTGCAGGCTGTAATAGAGAACCAGAATGTCTTTCATGGGAGGCCGCGGAACAATGAACGGGCGAATGCTAACGCAGCCGGCGGTTGCCGGCCCTCGTAAACACGAACTCGATGGCCGGCGAGTGCCCGAAAAGGCGGCCCGCGCGTTAGCATCACGCGTCGCCTCGCGGGCGACATCCCTCACGAGGAGACAACATGAAGATCGAAACCCTGGCCGTGCATGGCGGCTATTCCCCGGAGCCCACCACCAAGGCCGTGGCGGTTCCCATCTACCAGACCACGTCCTACGCTTTCGATTCCACCCAGCACGGCGCCGACCTGTTCGACCTGAAGGTGCCCGGCAACATCTACACCCGCATCATGAACCCCACCACCGACGTGCTGGAGAAGCGCGTCGCGGAAATGGAAGGCGCTCAGTTTCCAAATGCGGCCGGCCTCGCCCTGGCCTCCGGCATGGCGGCCATCACCTACGCGATCATGACCATCGCCGAGGCGGGCGACAACATCGTCACCAGTTCCACCCTGTATGGCGGCACCTACAACCTGTTCGCCCACACCTTGCCGCGCTATGGCATCGAGGTGCGTTTCGCCGACTACCGCGAGCCGGACAGCTTCGCCAAGCTGATCGACGATCGCACCAAGGCGGTGTTCTGCGAGTCGGTGGGCAACCCGCTGGGCAACGTCACCGATTTCGAGAAACTGGCGGAACTGGCGCATGCCCACGGCGTGCCGCTGATCGTCGACAACACCGTACCCACCCCCTACCTGTGCCGCCCGTTCGAGCATGGCGCCGACATCGTGGTGCACGCGCTGACCAAATACCTCGGCGGCCATGGCAACAGCATCGGCGGCGTCATCGTCGATTCCGGCAAGTTCCCCTGGGCCGAACACAAGGTGCGTTTCGCCCGCCTCAATGAGCCGGACGCCTCCTATCACGGCGTCGTCTACACCGAAGCCCTTGGCGCGGCCGCCTATATCGGCCGTGCCCGCGTCGTGCCGTTGCGCAACATGGGTGCGGCGATCAGCCCGTTCAACAGCTTCCTGATCCTGCAAGGCATCGAAACCCTGCCGCTGCGCATGGACCGCACCTGCGACAACGCCCTGGCCGTGGCTGAGTACATGAAAAACCACCCGAAAGTCTCCTGGGTGCACTACGCCGGCCTCGCCGATTCACCGAGCAAGCCGCTGGCCGACAAATACATGGGCGGCAAGGCTTCCGGCATCGTCTCCTTCGGCATCAAGGGCGGCCGCGAAGCCGGCGGCAAGTTCATCGACGCGCTCAAGCTGATCGTCCGCCTGGTCAACATCGGCGACACCAAGAGCCTGGCCTGCCACCCCGCCACCACCACCCACCGCCAGCTCTCCCCGGCGGAACTGGCGAAAGCAGGCGTGAGCGAGGACATGGTGCGGCTGTCGCTGGGCATCGAGCACATCGACGACATCATCGCCGACATCGAACAGGCACTGGCGGCGGCGGGCTGAGCGAGAGCGTGTTCTCCTGGTTATGAAAATGGGGAAGTCGGCGGTCTGTCGGATGTCTACCGGCAATAACAAGGGCGAGCCAACCGGCTCGCCCTTGTTATTGCCATGAGAAGGTGGAAGCCCGCTCTCAGTACAAGGCTATTTCTTCCCGCCGACGGTCAGACGGCTGACGAAGATGACGCTGGGGAAAGTGCGCTTCAGCGTTTTGCTGTAGAAGTTGCTCATGACCATGTCTTGATCGAACTGAACCACATCTCCCTTTTTTACCGCAACGCTGGCGGCGGCCAGCCACACGGTCTTCTTGCCTTGTGCCGCTTCGATATATAGGTACGGAGGTGCGCTGAGCGTGTTCAGCACGGTGGCTTGTTGCATCTGCCGCGCTTCGGGTGCGCTCATGCCGGTATGCGGGTTGCTGGCCGGGGTGGTTGGCGAGGCGGCAAAGACAGAAGCGGAGAAGGCGAGCACAGGTAGTAGGAGAAAGGTTTTCATCGGCGGTGTCCTGGTTGGAAAAAATGGGATGTGGCGGCGAATTGTCTACTTAACCCAGGCTGGCGTCTCCTTAAGCGGTTACGTCGCCTGTGCGGCTCTTTTCGCAAGTGTTGAGGGCGCGCGATAAGTAAACCGCTCAGCAAGCCGCGTCAACTGGAGCATGGACTGAAGCGTAGGTTGCGCGCGCTTCGCATTACCCAACGCAGCTACGCGGCATGATAGTGGAACAGACTTGTTTGCCGACGGAAAGCGGCGGGGGGCGGGGGTATCATTGCGTCCGTTTTTGCAACCGAAGACCGTCATGCGTAATACCGCCGTCCTCCTCATCGCCTGTCCGGACAAAAAAGGCCTGGTCGCCGCGATCGCCAATTTTCTGCTCGAACACAACGCCAACATCCTGCACGCCGATCAACATCAGGACAGTGCCGCCGGTCTGTTCCTGATGCGGGTGGAGTGGGAACTGGAAGGCTTCGAACTGGGCTTGCACAAGTTCGACGAGTCGTTTGCACCGATCGCGCTGGAACATGACATGGACTGGAGGCTGTCGCTGTCCAGCGTGAAGCCGCGCCTGGCGATCTTCGTATCCAAGTACGACCATTGCCTGGCCGACCTGCTCTACCGTTGGCATGCCGGCGAGTTGTATTGCGACATCCCGCTGATCCTCAGCAACCACCCCGATACGCACTGGCTGGCGGCGGCTTACAAGGTGCCGTTCCAGCACATCCATGTGAACAAGGACAACAAGCCGGAAGCAGAGCGGCAGCAACGCGCCTTGCTGGAGGCCCATCATGTCGATTTCATGGTGCTTGCGCGTTACATGCAGGTGCTGTCAGCGGATTTCATCGGCCATTACCCCGGCCGCATCATCAATATCCACCACTCTTTCCTGCCCGCTTTCCACGGCGCCAAGCCTTACCAGCGCGCCTTCGAGCGGGGCGTGAAGCTGATCGGCGCCACCAGCCATTACGTTACCGAAGTGCTGGATGACGGCCCCATCATCGAGCAGGACGTCACCCGCATCTCGCATCGCGACGACATCGACGATCTGGTGCGCAAGGGGGCGGATCTGGAAAAAGTGGTGCTGTCGCGCGCCGTGCGCTGGCACATCGACAACCGCATTCTGGTCTACGGCAACAAAACGGTGGTGTTCGACTGAGGGATGTAGCGCCGGCATCCTTGCCGGCACGGCCGGCTGGAAGCCGGCGCTACAAGTAGTAGTCAGAGCCGGCCGGGCCGCCGCCCATGAAAAAGCCGGCGCAAGGCCGGCTTTTTCATGGGGGCGCGTCCTGCGGGGCGCTGGCAAATCTCAGTGTTCGAGCGACTTCTTGGCCAGCTTGAACCAGATGAACAAGCCCATGGCAACGATGAAGCCCAGGGTGAACAGGCTGAGTAGCCCGATGGGTGAGTTGAACAACAGATTCATTACGGCGTCCATGTGCGTGCTCCTGTGATTGCCCCTTTACGGGTGCGTTGGTGATTTGCTTGCTTCGGCAACCAGCTCCGTCATACCGGAGAAAGGTGCCATCCACTGGCCGGTGATACGCCAGGCCCGGTCTTCCGGTTCGAGTACCAGAATTCGTTTCCCTGATCCCAGGACTGGAGCAGGGGCAATATACGACAGCTCATGTGAATGAGCCAAGAGGATGTTGATGTCCTGATTAACCAGCGTGGGGTGCAGGATGTTCAGGGTGAGGCGCTTCGGGCCGGTGGCCAAGCCGCCGCGCAAGACCAGTTCGATCTGGCCGTTCTTCGCGGTCAATCTGGCGCTCAGGCCAATCGCCGCCGCGGCTTTGTCGGCTTCCGTGGTCGGCGCCACCACCGCGAAGCCTTCCTTGCGGTAACTGGATTTGACCAGGGTGTCCGGTTCGTGGGCGGCGATGAAGTAACTGGCAAAACTGGCGATGACGGCGGCGGTTGGCAGGCCGACGATCAGCCAGATCATCGGCTCTTTCCACCAGGGTCGGGTTGCGGCGGGGTCGAGCGTCATCATTTGGGGCCTTTAGGGTCTGTCCATGGATAACCTGGACAATTGTGGGTGTGCTGGCGTGATGCGGTGCTAGGCGCCGGGCGTGCCGCTTGGCCATTCCATGCAAGCGACCGGCAACACCGCGACGCGCGCGCCAGTGCAGCCGGAATGTTCTGGTTATTCATGGGCAGACCCTTATTTCAGGAAACTGGATTTGGCTTCACGCACGATGGCGGCGTTTTCTTCCGCCTGGATCGTGAAAGTGATCGGTTGGCTGGGACGTTTCAGCGCGGCGGGGTCGGCGCGGAGGACGACGTTGTGATTGACCGTGCTCAGGGGGGCGATGCTCACTTCATCGCCGACCGTCATGCGCATGCCATCGATGCCGCCCGCGCTGATGCGATAACGATGGGCGCGGTTTTCCATGTTGATGATGCGCAACTGGTACAGGTTCTCGATCTGCCCGTTCTCGACTTCACGCGATAGCGTCTGGCGATCTCGAATCACGTCGGTGCGCATGGGGATGCGCATCGCCAGGGTGTAGAAGAAGACGATGGTGATGATGCTGACGATGGCGATATAGAACAGCGTGCGGAAGCGGAAGACGTGCTTCGGGATTTCCTTGTCGGTATAGAGGCCATCGATGGCGTTCTGCGTCGAGTAGCGGATCAAGCCCTTCGGGTAGCCCACCTTTTCCATGACTTGATCGCAAGCGTCGACGCAGGCCGCGCAGCCAATGCACATGTATTGCAGGCCGTTGCGGATATCGATGCCGGTCGGGCAGACCTGCACGCAGATACCGCAGTCCACGCAATCGCCCAGGCCTTGCGCCTTGTAGTCGGTGCTCTTGTTGCGCGTGCCGCGTGATTCGCCACGCTTGTAGTCGTAAGTGATGATGAGGGTGTCGGTGTCGAACATCACGCTCTGGAAGCGGGCGTAGGGGCACATGTATTTGCACACTTGCTCACGCATGAAGCCGGCGAAACCCCAGGTGGTGAAGGCGTAGAAGAAGATCCAGAAGGCTTCCCAGGGGCCGAAGTCAAACACCAGCATTTCCCGCCAGAGTTCGGTGGCGGGCGTGAAGTACGCAACAAAGGAAAAACCTGTCCAGAGGGACAGCAGTATCCAGGCCAGGTGCTTGCCCCCCCTGCGCAGGATCTTCTCGCCGTTCCAGGGCATGGCATTTAGCTTCTGTTGCTTCTTGTAGTTGCCTTCGATCCAGCCCTCGACCCACATGAACAATTCTGTGTAGACCGTCTGCGGGCAGGCGTAACCACACCAGAGACGGCCGGCGATGGCGGTGAAGAGGAACAGCCCAAGCGCGGAGAGGATCAGGATGACGGCGAACCAGATGAAATCCTGCGGCCAGAACACCATGTCGAACAGGTAGAACTTGCGCGCGCCGAGATCGAACAGCACCGCCTGGCGGTCATTCCAGTTGATCCAGGGCAGGCCGTAGAAAATGACCTGGGTGACAACCACCAGCGCGATGCGCCAGTAATTGAACAGGCCGGAAACGGCGCGTGGGTAGATTTTCTCGTGAACGGCGTAGAGCGATTGCTCGGCGTCGCTTCCGGCATCCTTGATGATGGGGATGCCTTCAGGTTTCTTGTCGGACACAGTATTCCTCTTTCTCAAAAAGGTATGAGCCAAGCGAATCCGGCTCGTTACCTGTTTCCGGTGGAACCCTCTGATGGTGTCGCTAGCAGCCTGTCGGACTTTGGTCGTCGATAGCGAAAAGTGGCCCCAGCGAGGCCAGTTTTTGCCGGATTTGCCGCCCCATAGCCCGGCTATGGGGCAAAAAGCCGGTGAAAATGGACCGCTGCGGTCACTTTGCAGCCGACGATTCCAAAGTCCGACAGGCTGCTAGGGGTCATTGTCTGGCCGGAAGCCAGTCCACTCTCGCGAATGGACTGGGTTCCGGGGCCGGCCCGTCAGGGCCAGCCTCGTATCCCTCGCAGGATCAGTACGCCGCCGGCGCGGCCTCGGCGGGAGCCGCCATCACTTCGACGGGTGCCGGAGTCGCGGGCTGCTTGCCGCCACCCAGACCCCAGACATAAGCGGTCAGGAGGTGGATTTTCGCGTCGCTCAACATGCCGCCGGAAGCCTGGGACTGCGCGGGCATGCCGCCCTTGCGGCCCTTGATGATGCTTTGCGCGATGGCGGATTCGCTGCCGCCATGTTGCCAGGCATCGTCGGTCAGGTCGGGGAAGCTGGCGATGGCCATCCCCTTGCCGTCTTCACCGTGGCAACCCGCGCAGGCCGCGTACTTGGCCTGGCCGGCCGCGGCCAGGGTCGCGTCATGCTGCTTGCCGCCCAGCGACAGGACGTAGTTGGCCACTTCCCTGGCGCCTTGCTCGCCACCCACTGCATCACCCATGGCGGGCATTTCGGCGATGCGGCCGCCGGCGATGCTGGCCTGGATGTCTTCCGGAGAACCACCGAACAGCCACTGCGCGTCGGTCAGGTTGGGGAAGCCCTTGCCGCCCTGGGCGCTGGAGCCGTGACACTGGGAACAGTAGGTCATGAACAGGTTCTGGCCCATTTCCCTGGCTTTGGCGTCGGCCGCGACCGTCATGATGTCCTGACCCTTGTAGGGTCCCATGACCTTGTCGAACTCGGCGTCAACCGCGTCCTTGTCGTCCTTCCATTCCTGGAAAGAGGTCCAGCCCAGCGTGCCGGCGAATTTGCCCATGCCGGGGTAGAGCACCAGATAGCCGATGCCGAAGAAAATCAGGCCGTAGAACATCCACATCCACCAGCGCGGCAGGGGGTTGTTGAGTTCCTTAAGGTCGCCGTCCCAAGTGGGAGCCAACGCTTCAGCCTGTTCGCCTTCGGCGAGCTTTTTGGTGGTCTGGCTCGACAGCAGCCAGATAGAGAAAAGAATGCCAAGAACAGTGAATGCGGCAATGTAGTAATGCCAGAACTCACTAAAGTCTGATCCCGCGAAATCGGTCATGTTGAGTATCTCCTAGTCTGTGCGGCGTTTGCCGGCATCCTCGGCGTCTTCCTGGAAGGGAAGATTGCCGGCGTCCTCGAACTTCTGTTTGTTATCGCGCTTGAAGACCCACCACAAGATCGCGATGAACAGGATGAAGAACAGGACGGTCACAATTGAGCTAAGGGTGCCGGCGTCCATGTCACTGTGCCTTGGGCGCGGAAGTGCCGAGCACTTGCAGGTAGGCAATCATGGCGTCCATTTCCGTCTTGCCTTCCAGCATGGCGGGCGCCTCGGCGATTTCCTGCTCGGTGTAACCGTGGCCGACGATGTTCAACGTCTTCATCTTGGCCTGGATGTTGGCGGCATCCGCCGGAGCATCCGCGAGCCACGGGTAGGCGGGCATGTTGGATTCCGGCACCACGTCACGCGGGTTCATCATGTGGACGTAATGCCAGTCATCCGAGTAACGCCCGCCGACACGGTGCAGATCCGGGCCGGTGCGCTTGGAGCCCCACTGGAACGGACGGTCGTAGACGAACTCGCCGGCCACGGAGAAGTGGCCATAACGCTCGGTCTCGGCGCGGAACGGACGAATCATCTGGGAGTGGCAGCCGTAGCAGCCTTCCCGGATGTAGATGTCGCGGCCGGTGAGTTGCAGCGCGTTGTAGGGCTTGAGGCCCGGAACGGCTTCCGTGGTCGATTTCTGGAAGAACAGCGGCACGATCTGGACCAGACCCCCGATGGACACGACGATGAACGTCAGGACCATCAGCCAGCCGATGTTCTTTTCAAGAGCCTTGTGCGAAAACATGTGTTGTCTCCTTGTCCGTTAAGCCGTGACGGCTTGAGGGATGCGGGCGTCGTTGACGGCTTTGCCGGCGGCGACGGTCTTCCACACGTTCCAGGCCATCAGCAGCATGCCCGCGAAGAACATGGCGCCGCCGATCAGGCGAATCGCATAGAAGGGATACATGGCGGCGACGGACTGGGCGAAGCTGTAGGTCAGCGTGCCGTCCAGGTTGGTCGCGCGCCACATCAGGCCTTGCGCCACACCGGCAATCCACATCGAAGCGATGTAGAGCACCACGCCGATGGTCGACCACCAGAAGTGCACGTTGATCAGTCGCACGCTGTGCATCTCTTCACGGCCGTAGAGGCGCGGGATGAGGTGATAGAGCGAGCCGATCGAGATCATCGCCACCCAGCCAAGCGCGCCGGAGTGCACGTGGGCGATGTTCCACTCGGTGTAGTGGGACAAGGCGTTCACGGTCTTCACCGACATCATCGGGCCTTCGAAGGTCGACATGCCGTAGAAGGACAGCGCGGTGATCAGGAACTTCAGGATCGGGTCGGTGCGCAGCTTATGCCAGGCGCCGGACAGGGTCATGATGCCGTTCAGCATGCCGCCCCAGGAAGGTGCGATCAGCATCAGCGAGAACACCATGCCGAGGGACTGAACCCAGTCGGGCAGCGCGGTGTACAGCAGATGGTGCGGGCCGGCCCACATGTAGATGAAGTTCAGCGCCCAGAAGTGGACGATGGACAGACGGTAGGAAAAGATCGGGCGGCCGGCCTGCTTGGGGATGAAGTAATACATCATGCCCAGGAAGGCGGTGGTCAGGAAGAAGCCCACCGCGTTGTGGCCATACCACCACTGCACCATCGCGTCATGCACGCCGGCGTAGGCGGAGTAGGACTTGAACCAGGAACCACCGGCCAGCGCCCAGGGCAACTCGGCGCTGTTGACCAGGTGCAGAATGGCGATGGTGATGATGTAGGCGCCGAAGAACCAGTTGGCCACGTAGATGTGCTGGGTCTTGCGGATCATGATGGTGCCCAGGAACAGTACGGCATAAGCCACCCAGACCACGGTGATCAACAGGTCGATCGGCCATTCCAGTTCGGCGTATTCCTTGCCGGAGGTGTAGCCCATGGGCAGTGAGATCGCCGCCAGCAGGATGACCAGTTGCCAGCCCCAGAACACGAAAGCGGCCAGGCCGTCTGAAAGCAGACGGGTCTGGCAGGTGCGCTGGACGATATACAGCGAAGTGGCGAACAGCGCGGAACCGCCGAAGGCGAAAATCACCGCGTTGGTATGCAGCGGACGCAAACGCCCGTATGAGAGGTAGGGAGCCAGGGGCCCCAGGGCTTCGGTCAATGTCGGCCACATGAGTTGGGCGGCGATGATGACGCCGACCAACATCCCGACAATCCCCCAGACAACAGTCATGATGGAGAATTGGCGGACGACCTTGTAGTTGTATGTTGCTTCCATACGGGTCTCCTTCGCAGTTAAGGCTGGGTCTAAAAACAGAATGCCGAAAAATCGACGGTCGAATGCTATTAATTGGATTGATTAAAGTCAATCGACATTGTTGTCCGATTTTGGCTTGTTTTTTCCGGCGTCGGGCGGGGTGAGGTCGTCGTCCATGAGGATGCGGTGCGCCGGACCTTCCATGTCCTCGAACTGGCCGCTTTTCACCGCCCAGAGAAAGACGTAGGCGATGACCGCCACGAAGACCAGGCTGAGCGGGATGAGAAGGTAGAGGATGTCCATTGGGTTAGCAGTGCCCCCGTTTCGGAAAAAATGCCCGAGCCGCCCCAGAGTGGTGGCAAATGCGGGGCCAAGTCGTTCTTGGGACGGCCCGGTGAACGACTTGAGCGTGGACGCGGCGTTGGGCTGGATGATGCATTTTGTTGACGTCTCCCTTGATAGGCGCGGCATGGTAGCCATAAGAAATGTTGGCGGACAATAGAAATCGTTTATGCGCGGGGTTTTTTCGATTGCCCATACGAGCAGGCTGCCGCCGCCGAATCGGTGATCGACCCGTTGCCGGGTACATTGCCAGCCCATACACGGCGGTAGAATCCCCGAAAGCAGCCTGAGACCAATTCGGTTAACGCCTTGATCGCTCATGGCGCAACGAATCACGCTCGCGGATTCAGGTGTCCCGCTCCCCTTTTCTTGATCGGCCTTTATGTGTGAAGCCAATGCCATGCCTATGAAAATTCAAAATCTGATGGATTCCAGCGGCGTGCGCTTCGGCACCAGCGGCGCCCGCGGCCTGGTGGCCGACATGAGCGACGCGGTCTGCTTCGCCTATACAGCGGCGTTCCTGCAAGTGATCGCCGCGCCTGTCGGCGGCCGGGTGGCCTTGGGTATCGACCTGCGCCCAAGCAGCCCCGGCATCGCCGCGGCTTGCGCGGCTGCCATCCGCCATGCCGGCCTGGAGGTCGATTATTGCGGGCCGTTGCCCACTCCCGCCCTGGCTTTCTACGCCCAGGAGCAAGGCATCCCCGCGCTGGTGGTGACCGGCAGCCATATCCCCTTCGACCGCAACGGCATCAAGTTCTATCGACCGAGCGGCGAAATCACCAAGGTGGATGAGGCCGGTATCGCCGCCGCCGAGGTGCGCTTACCCGAGCAGGCGTTGAGCGCCTCCTTGCCGGCGGTCAATTCCGCGGCTCGCCGGCTGTATCTTGATCGCTACCTTGCGTTCTTCCCGGAGCGGGGCCTGGCCGGCATGCGTCTGGGCTTCTATGAGCATTCCAGCGTCGCGCGCGATCTGCTGACGGAACTGCTCGATGCGCTTGGCGCCGAAGTCATTTCCCTCGGCCGCACCGACGCCTTTACCCCCATCGATACCGAAGCCGTCAGCGTGGCCGATGTGGAGCAAGCCCGCCGCTGGTCGGCCGAACATGGCTTCGACGCCATCCTGTCCACCGATGGCGACGCGGACCGTCCGCTGATCGGCGATGAACGGGGGAACTGGTTTCGCGGCGATATCGTCGGCTTGTTGTGCGCGCGCCATCTCGGCGTCGAGGCGCTCGCCACGCCGGTCAGTTGCAATAGCGCCATTGAAAAATGTGGCGCCTTCGAGCGGGTCATCCGCACCCGCATCGGCTCGCCCTATGTGATCGAGGCGATGGAGCGCCTGGCCGAGTCGGGTGCCCGAAACATCGCGGGCTTCGAAGCCAATGGTGGATTCCTGCTCGGTAGCGATCTGGAGAAAGACGGGCGCGCGCTACGCGCCCTGCCCACCCGTGATGCCGTGCTGCCGATGCTGGCCCTTCTGTCCAGCGCGCGGGAGCGGGGAATCAAGCTTTCGCAACTGACCATCGGCCTGCCGCCACGCTTCACGGCCAGCGACCGTGTGCAGTCCTTCCCCAGCGAACGCAGTCGGCAACTATTGCAACGGTTGGCCGCGTCGAAATCGGCCCTGGCCGATCTGTTGGGCAGTTTGTGCGGCGAGTCCGTGGCGATGGATCAAACCGACGGCCTGCGCATCACCTTCGCGAACGGCGAGATCGTGCATCTGCGCCCCTCCGGCAATGCTCCGGAGTTGCGCTGCTATGCCGAGGCCGACAGCCAGGATCGCGCCGCCGCGCTCGCGAGCGAATGCCTTGAACGAATCAAAGCCCAGGCCGAGTGATTCTCGCGTCAGGCGTTATCACCCACGAACGGATTGCTTCGCCGCTCGAATCCGAAAGTGCTCATCGGCCCATGGCCGGGAACGAAGGCCACGTCGTCGCCCAGGGGGAATAGTTTTTCCTTGATCGAGGCGATCAGATCGTCGTGGTTGCCGCGCGGGAAGTCGCTGCGGCCGATGCTGCCTTTGAACAGCACGTCGCCGACGAAAGCGTGACGACTTTCCGGCTCGAACAACACCACATGGCCCGGCGTGTGGCCGGGGCAGTGGATGACCTGTAGCGCCAGTTTCCCCACGGCCACGCTATCGCCGTCGCGCAGCCATTCCTTCGGCGTGAAGGACTCGGCGGGGGGGAAGCCGAACATTTCGGCCTGCTGTGGCAGGTTGTCGAGGAGAAAAGCGTCTCCCGGATGCGGCCCGACAATGGGCAGGTTCAGCCGGCGCGAGAGTTCCAGCGCGCCGCCGACGTGATCCAGATGGCCGTGGGTGAGCAACAACTTGGTCAGGGTGACGCCTGCCCGTTCTACGGCCGAGAGCAGCATTTCGACATCGCCGCCGGGGTCGACCAGGGCCGCTTGGCGCGTGGCCTCGCACCAGATCAACGAGCAATTCTGCTGGTAGGGGGTGACCGGGTGGATGCTGAATTTCATGCCGCGTCCATGAACGGGTAATCGGTGTAGCCCTTGGCGTCGCCGCCATAGAAGGTGGCGGGGTCGGCGGCGTTGAGCGAGGAGCCGGCCAGGTAGCGGGCGGGCAGGTCGGGGTTGGCGATGAACGGCACGCCGAAGGCGACCAGGTCGGCGCGGCCCGCCGCCAGCACGGCATTGGCGCTGTCGCGGTCGTAGCCGCCGTTGGTCATCAGCACGCCGCGCCAGACATCGCGCAGTTCCAGCGGGTCGAAATAGGGGCCGGCGGCGCCCGGCGCGTCCTTGCCCATCTCGGTGAGGTGCAGGTAGGCCAGGCCGAAGCGATTGAGCCGTTCCACCACGCGGCTGAAGGTGCCCTTGGGGTCGGAATCGCGCATGTCGTTGAACGGCTGGATCGGCGACAGGCGCACGCCGACGCGATCCGCGCCCCACACCGGGCAGACCGCTTCCAGCACTTCCAGCAATAGGCGGGCGCGATGGTCGACGTCACCGCCATAGGCATCCGTGCGCTGGTTGCTGCCGTCGCGCAGGAATTCATCGAGCAGATAACCGTTGGCGGCATGCACTTCGATGCCGTCGAAGCCGGCCGCTTTCGCTTGCGCGGCGGCATGCCGGTATTGCTCGACCACGCCTGGAAGCTCGGAAATGTCCAGGGCGCGCGGCGTGACGAAGGGCTGCGGCCCCTGGAAGGTGATCGCGTCGCCGACCGGGGCGATGGCCGAGGGCGCGACCGGGAGTTGTCCATTCGGCTGCAACGAGGGATGCGAGATGCGCCCGACATGCCAGAGCTGGCAGACGATGCGTCCGCCCGCCTGGTGCACCGCCTCGGTCACCGCCCGCCAGCCGGCCACCTGGGCATCGCTCCAGATGCCGGGGGTGAGTGGATAACCCACCGCTTCCGTCGCGATGCAGGTCGCCTCGGTAATCAGCAGCCCGGCGCCGGCGCGCTGCCGGTAGTACTCGACGTTGATCTCATGCGGCACCCCCTCGGGAGTGGAGCGGTTGCGGGTCAAGGGCGCCATGGCCAGGCGGTTGGGCAGGGTGAGGGGGCCGAGGGCCAGCGGGGTGAACAGGTTGATGTCGGGCATGGCGTTCTCCTTCAGAGGTGCGCTAGCCTAGCGGCGCTTCCCTTCCACCGCCAGCCCATGACCGCCGACGCGCTGTTGTTTCTTTCCAGCCATTGCCCGCATTGCCCCGCCGTCCTGGCTGGTTTGTCCGATCTGGTGAAACGTGGCGGCATCGGCCGCCTGGAGGTGGTGAATATCGAAATTCATCCGGAGGCCGCCGAAGCCTTCGCTGTACGTTCTGTGCCCTGGCTGCGCCTGGGGCCGTTCGAATTGGCCGGGGCGCGCGCGGCGGGCGAACTGGCCATCTGGGCGCGGCGCGCATCCGAGCCGGGCGGTATGGCCGAAGCCTTCCACGATTTTCTGAAAACCGGCAGGCTTGCTCAGGTTCTCGCCCTGGTGGCGGCCGACACGGCGCGTTTGGCCGCCTTGCTGCCCATCGTCGGCAATCCGGAAGCCAGCATCAATGTGCGTCTGGGGGCCGGGGTGGTGTTCGAGGAATACGTCGCTTCGGCGGCCATGCAAGGGCTGGTTCCGGCGCTGGGCGAGTTGTCTGGCCATGCCGATGCGCGGGTGCGCGCCGATGCCTGCCACTATCTCGGCCTGAGCGGCAGTTTCGAGGCGCGGTCGTGGCTGGAAGCGCGGTTGGGGGATGAAGACGCGGACGTGCGCGAGATTGCGCGGGAGGGGCTGTTGGAAATGTAGGTTGGGCAAAGGCGTGCCCAACATTGCGCCGGTTCGTTGGGCACGCCTTTGCCCAACCTACGCCACTGGTCAGCGAAGCGGCGCATACCCGCCGCGCCGACGGACTTCCGAATTTCTGGAATGGCTCAGGGCGTGACAACACAAGCGGATTCAAAGATTATGGTTCGCCAGGCTTTATCCCGTGCGCGCCTTTTTCTTGTATTTCCTTGAGCATCCTCATGAAAACCACCGCCCTTGTTCTCATGCTTGCCACCTCGTCGCCCTCGCGGATCGCGGGTGGCGGTGACGGGCGTGGCCGCGCGCCCGTCACCCACGCTTCGAGCAACGGCGGGTAACACTTCCCGCCATGACGCAATTGCTGCTCGACCAGGAAAAGGTCTATGACCCGGTTCTGAGGAGTGTCCATGCCTGGAATGCGCTGGCCATATTGCTGTTGCTGATCGGCGGTCGCCTTGGCGAGTGGCTGGGTTACACGCCGGAGGCCGCCAGCCTTCGGTATTTTCATGTCCTGGCCGGTTATGGCCTGGTGCTGGGCCTGGTTGCCCGTATCACCTGGGGCCTGGTCGGGCCGGCACCCGCGCGGCTCTCCGCGCTCTGGCAAGCGCGCGCGTGGTGGCGGCTGCTGCGAACCCGCGAACTGTTTCCCGCCCCGATCGGCTGGGGTCATCAGGCACCGGCGGCGGCGTTGTATCTGCTGCTGTATCTGCTGCTGCTGGGCATGGCCGTGACCGGGCTGGCATTGGCCGCCATCGATCAGGGCAGCGGCCCGCTCTATCTCTGGCTGGGCCACGACGTGACCCTCAAACACCTGTTTCGCGAGCCGCACACCTGGCTGTCGCATGCCGTGCTGTTCTTTGTGGTCGCGCACCTCGCCCTGCTGATCCTGTATGAAATTCGTCATGGCGTGCCGTTGGCGCAGGCGATGTTGAGCGGGTTCCAATACCGCAAAGCTGATAAGGAAGAGGAATGAAATGTCCGATTTCTCGGCCTACATGATCTCGGTGAAGTGACATGCAAAGCGGCATCACCTGGAAAGGTCTGGCCATTCTTTGCGCATCGGTGGGATTGGCGGGCCTCTGGATCAGCAATACGGCATCCGACAACGATGCGGTGTTTCCCTTGCCGCGCGGCAAGGCGCTGGTGAATGAATGCGGTAGTTGCCATACCGTCTACGCTCCCGGCCTGCTGCCGGCACGATCCTGGCGCAAGATGCTCGCGGAACTCGACAAGCATTTCGGTAAGGGTGTCAGCGTGCTGGAGCCGGTGCGTCTGGCGCTGCTCAAGGATCTGGAGGATATGGCCGCCGATGGCGCCTTCTCCGACATGCGCCTGCGCCGCATCGCGGGCTCCGTGCCGGTCGACGCCATGCCGCTGCGTATCACGGAAACCCGATACTTCAAATTCCTGCACGATGAAGTGCCGCTGGGTTATTGGCGGCACAAAGCCATCGCTGGCGCCGCCAATTGCCTCGCCTGCCACCCGCGCGCCAACGAGGGCCGCTATGGGGAACGGGAAATCCGGCTTCCCCAACTGGAGGCCCGCTGAATGCGGGAGCGGGGGAAAAGCCGCATGCCTTTCCTTTCCTGGGGCCTGACAGGCCAGCGGCGGCTGGGTATAAGTAGCGACTTTCTCGTTTTCCGTGGATATGGAGTGTCATGAAACGCTGGCTGGGGTTATTCCTTGTGTTCCTGGTGGTCGCCGCCTCGCTCTGGGCCTGGCAACCCTGGAAGAAGGCGGATATCGAGCCGCGGTTCCGGCTGGGCAAGGTGGAACGCGGCGCCTTGTCGGCGACGGTGTCGGCCAGCGGCGCGTTGAATGCGCTGGTGACGGTGCAGGTGGGCTCGCAGGTTTCCGGGCTGATCAAGGCAATCCACGCCGATTTCAATGCCGAGGTGAAGCGCGGCCAGGTGATCGCGCGCCTCGATCCGGAGACCTTCGAGACCCGCGTGGCGCAAGCCGATGCCGATGTGAAGGCCGCCGCGAGTGGCGCCGAGGTGGCGCGCGGCACGCTGCTGGCGCGCCAGGCGGAGGAGAGCAAGGCGCGCATCGCGCTCGACGATGCCACCCGCACCCTGGAGCGCAAACGCGCGCTGGTGGAAAAACAGTTCATTTCACCGGCCGAACTGGATACCGCCCAGGCCGCCGCCGATACCGCGCGTGAACAATTGCGCCTGGCCAGCGCCGAGGTCGGCGTCGCGCGGGCGCAGGTGGCGAGCGCCGCGGCCGGCATCGCGCAGCGCCAGGCGGCGTTGCGCCAGGCGCGGGTGGAGTTGGGCCATACCGTGATCCGTTCGCCGGTGGAGGGCGTGGTGATCAGCCGCAACGTCGACGTGGGGCAGACCGTGGCGGCCTCGTTTCAGGCGCCGGTGCTGTTCGTCATCGCCCGCGATCTCGCCAAGATGGAAGTCAACGTGGCGGTGGATGAGGCCGATGTGGGCCGCGTGCAGCCCGGCCAGAAAGTACGCTTCAGCGTCGATGCCTACCCCGGCGAGCGCTTCACCGGCCAGGTCGGCCAGATCCGCAAGGCGCCGCAGAGCAACAACAACGTCACCACCTACAGCGTCATGGCCACCGTGGCGAACCCGGAATTGAAGCTGCTGCCAGGCATGACCGCGAACGCGCGGGTGCTGACCGAGGAACGCAACGCGGTACTCAAGGTGCCCAACGAGGCGCTGCGCTTCCGCCCGGTGGACGCCGACGGCACCCCCATCAAACTGGAAGTGCGCGGCCGCGAGGAAGGCCCCGGCATACCCGGGCGCGTCTGGGTGGTGGGCAAGGAGGGGCAGCCGGCGCCTATCGTCGTGCGCCTGGGCGTGAGCGACGGCAAGGCCACGGAAATCCTCAAGGGCGAGGTGAAGGAAGGGATGGAGATCATCCTCGCCCTCGCCGAAGGCGCCGGCAAGGCCAAGAAGCCGACGCGGCCGTTCGGGATGGGGATGTGACGCGGAGTTGTGTAGCGCCGGCTTCCAGCCGGCTGCTTTTAAAGACGCCGGCAAGGATGCCGGCGCTACAGGGGGCGTCATGCCCCTGATCGAAGTCGAAAACCTTGCCCGCGATTACCAGGTCGGTGAAGTCTCCGTGCCGGCGCTGCGCGGGGTGACGCTGTCCATCGAGCGGGGCGAGTTCGTCGCGGTGATGGGGCCGTCCGGGTCGGGCAAATCCACTTTCATGAATCTGCTCGGTTGTCTGGATGTGCCGAGCAGCGGGCGCTATCTGCTCGACGGCGAAGCGGTGAGCGGACTGGGGCCGGATCGTCTGGCCGGCATCCGCAACCGTTACCTGGGTTTCGTGTTCCAGAACTTCAATCTGCTGCCGCGCGCGACCGCTCAGGAGAATGTGGAACTGCCTCTGCTCTACGCCAATGTGCCTGCGCCAGAGCGGCATCACCGCGCGGCCGCGAAGCTGGCGAAGGTGGGCCTGGGTGAACGCGCCCAGCACCGTCCGGCACAGCTTTCCGGCGGCCAGCAGCAGCGCGTGGCCATCGCCCGCGCCCTGGTCAACGAGCCGCCGCTGATCCTGGCCGACGAACCCACCGGTGCGCTGGATACCCATACCAGCCGGGAATTGATGCAACTGTTCCAGGAACTCAACGCGACCGGCATCACCGTGGTGCTGGTGACCCATGAACCGGACATCGCGGCCTATGCCAAGCGCCTGCTGCTGTTTCGCGATGGGGTGTTGGTCGAGGACAGGGCGGGGGGAGGAACATGATGGCCAAGGCGTGGGCACCGGTGTGCTCCCCCCTTTATCAAAGGGGGGCGGGGGGGGATTTTGCGACGTTCGTCTGGGCTACCCCGGTAGAAATCCCCCCTAACCCCCCTTTGGTAAAGGGGGGGATGGCTACTCTTGGTGAGAGGCGCCCATGAACCTCCTCGACACCACCCACTCCGCGCTACGTTCCCTGCGCGCCAACAAGCTCAGGAGCGCGCTCACCGCGCTGGGCATCATCATCGGCGTGGCCGCGGTCATCACCATGCTGGCGGTGGGCGAGGGGGCGAAGCGGCAGGTGGCGGAGAAGCTGAAGAGCCTGGGCACCAACATGTTGGTGATCTATCCCGGCGCGGTCACCAGCAGCGGGGTGCGTCTGGGCTCCGGCAGCCGCAACACGCTGACCGAAAGCGATGCCCGCGCCATCCAGGACGAGGTGGCGCACGTGCTGGCGTCCGCGCCGGGATTGCGTGGCACCGGCCAGGTGGTGAACGGCAACCTCAACTGGTCCACCCTCATCTATGGCATCGGCCCGGAATATCTGACGGCGCGGGAGTGGCGCGTGGCGCGCGGGCGCGCGCTGGACGAGAACGACGTGCGTTCTTCCGCCAAGGTGGCGCTGGTGGGGCAGACCGTGGCACAGATGCTGTTCGGCGGCACGGACCCGACCGGCGAGACGATACGGGTCAAATATGTGCCCTTCACCATCGTCGGCCTGCTCGATGCCAAGGGGCAGAACCTCAGCGGCATGGATCAGGACGATGTCATCCTGATCCCGATTTCCACCGCGCGCGGCCGCATTCTCGGCCAGTCTCAGGGGCGCGGCCGAACCGTCGGGCATGTCTACGTGAAGATGGCCGAAGGCGCCGACATGAAGGGCGCCGAGGAGCGGGTGCGCGAACTCCTGCGGCAGCGGCATCGCCTGCAAGCGGATCAGGACGACGATTTCAACATCCGCAATCTTTCCGAAGTGGTGCAGGCGGAAGAGGCCGCCTCGCAAGTCCTGTCCAGCCTGCTCGCCGCCGTGGCGTCGGTGTCTTTGCTGGTGGGCGGCATCGGCATCATGAACATCATGCTGGTGTCGGTGACCGAGCGGATTCGCGAGATCGGCATCCGCCTGGCGGTGGGCGCGCGTCCACGCGACATCCTGACTCAGTTCCTCGCCGAGGCGATCATTCTTTCCCTGCTCGGAGGCCTGGTGGGCATCGCCCTGGGGGTGGGCGGCTCGCTTGCCCTGGAGCGCTTCGCCGGCTGGCAAGTGCTGTTGCAGAGCCAGGCCATTGTCCTGGCCGTGGCCTCAGCCAGTGTCATCGGGGTATTCTTCGGCTGGTATCCGGCGCGCAAGGCATCTCGCCTCGCGCCTATCGAAGCCTTGCGTTACGAGTAATCACATGAAATTGCCTTACCGATTCACCGCGCTTCTCCTGGCCGGACTTGCCGTTCCCGCCCTGGCCAACGACAAGGCGCCAGTCAAGGAGCCAGCCAAAGTTGCCCCGGCGATGCCCTCGCTGTCCGACATGGGCCATATGCTCAAGAACGCCCTGACCGAGGAGGAAACCCGCCTCCTGATCGAATACATGCAGGATTCGGTCATGGCCGCCTTCAACGACGAGGAAGTGACGTTGCCGCCGGATCTGGCTTTCAAGCTGGAAGTGATGGCGCAGCGGCTGAAGAAACAGAGCAACTTCTATCTGGATAACCTGTTGAAGCAGATGGAAGAAGACATCAAGCGCTCCCTCAAGGAAAAAATGGAAGTACCGCCGCCGGTGCCCTATACGCCGCCCGAGGTGCCGTTGCTGATGCCGGCCGTCAAGGTGCCGGCCGTGCCGCCGGCTGCGGTCTACGTGCCGCCGCCCACCAACTACAGCCCGGCGCCCTGGGGATATGTGCCGTGGTTCTATATTCCGCAGCCCACCTACCAGGCGCCCGCCTACACGCCACCGGAACCGCCCCGTTTTGTCCCGCCCGCGCCTGTCTTCACGCAGCCGGACGCCAACAAAGCCAGATAGCTCGTAGTTCGTAGGTTGGGCAAAGCGTAGCGTGCCCAACACCACCGCCAATGTTGGGCACGCTACGCTTTGCCCAACCTACGCATG
>JAUXXW010000039.1 GCA_030684775.1 Pseudomonadota bacterium | reverse complement strand
GACCTTGTGCTGGGTCTGTTGACCATCCAGCACCGTGATCGTGTCGCCGTCGGCCACACCCACCACATTGCCGATCAAGGTGTCGGCCAGCGTGGCGGTCGATATCCCTACGATCAGCGCGCAGAACAGCGCCATTCTTGTGTTCACGTGCATTTCGATTCCCCCTGAATTTCAGCAGAAGGGTACGTCCTTTCCGCAAATACCGGGAATTTTCCTAACGCGGATTGCCATGCCTGCCTCGCAGAATCAGCGACACCGTTTGAGACAGGAAACCGCCCACCATGAATTTGCAAAACGCACTTGACCCTGATCGCATGACCATCGAGCAGCGTGGTCAGGAGGTGGCCGCCTTCCTGGCGCTGGGCCTGATCAGACTGCGGACGCCGGCACCGTCAGCCCCGAACGCCGAGCGGGCGGTTTGCCTTGGCTTCCCCTCCCCACAGCGTGTTCATACACCTCCCTTTACCGCCTGACAGGAGGTTGCATGAACCCCTCGCCCGATCTGGCCGTGCCTATCACGGTACGCATCGCACGACTGCCGAACCTGCCATTTGATGAGATCAAGTCGCTCTGGCAGCGGCTCTACGGCAAACCGGCTCCCACCCACAACCGGCCCTACCTCGAGCGGCGCCTGGCCTACCGCCTGCAGGAACTTGAGTACGCCGGCCTGCATCCTGAACTCCTGGCCCGCAACAAGGAGCGCATCGACGCGCTGGTTCAGCAACAGAGTCGCAAGAAGCGAATCCGTGGCGAACTGGTGCAACTGGTGCCGGGCACCGTGCTGACTCGCGATTTCCTGGGTGTCGAGTACCGCGTCACCACGTTGCCGGATGGCCAGTACGAATACAACGGCAAGCCCTACCGCAGCCTCACCGCCATCGCCAACGAGATATCCGGCACCCGCTGGTCGGGGCCCGCGTTCTTCGGCCTGCGCGAGAAAACCAAGGGGAAGAAAAAATGAACGCCGACGTCAAGAAGCGCCTGCGTTGCGCCGTCTACACCCGCAAGTCCACCGAGGAAGGGCTCGACCAGGAATACAACTCCATTGATGCCCAGCGTGATGCCGGCCACGCCTACATCACCAGTCAACGCGCCGAGGGCTGGATCGCGGTGGGCGACGATTACGACGACCCGGCCTATTCCGGCGGCAACATGGAGCGCCCCGCCTTGAAGCGGCTGATGGTGGATATCGAGAGGAGAGCGGTGGATGTGATCGTGGTCTACAAGGTCGATCGACTGTCTCGCAGCCTCTCCGACTTCGCACGGATGGTCGATCTGTTCGACCAGAATGGGGTGTCCTTCGTCTCAGTCACTCAGCAGTTCAACACCACCACGTCCATGGGTCGGCTGACGCTGAACATCCTGCTGTCCTTCGCCCAGTTCGAGCGCGAGGTCACCGGCGAGCGCATCCGCGACAAGATCGCGGCCTCCAAGGCCAAGGGGATGTGGATGGGCGGCGTGCCGCCGCTGGGCTACGACGTGCTGGACCGCAGGCTAATCATCAACCATGGCGAGGCCAAGGTGGTGAAACGCATCTTCGGCCGTTTCCTGGCCTTGGGCTCGACCACCGATCTGGTCAAAGAGTTGAAGGTGGAGAACGTATGCGCCAAATCCTGGACCGCCCAGTCCGGCCGGGAGCGGATCGGCAAGCCCATCGACAAGAGCCTGATCTACAAGATGCTCAACAACCCGATTTACCTGGGCGAGATTCGCCACAAGGACAAAACCTACCCCGGCGCGCACGAACCCATCATCGCCCGGAAAACCTGGGATGACGTCCAGGCGATCCTGGCGACGAACCATCGTACCCGCGCCAACCAGACCCGGGCGCGGTCGCCGGCCCTGTTGCGCGGCATCATCTTCACCGCCGATGGGCGCGCGATGACGCCACACCATACCCGGCACCGGTCGGGACGCATGTACCGCTACTACCTGTCCACCCGGGACAACAAGGAGGGTTATGGCGCATCGGGAGTCAGGATGCTGCCGGCAGGGGAAGTGGAGGGAGCGGTGCTGGCGCAACTGCGCGCCAATCTGCGTTCCCCTGATATGGCGGCCATGGTCTGGCAAGAGGTGCAAAAGTTGGGCGAATCCATGACGGAAATTGAGGTTTCGGTGGCGCTGAATCGTATCGATGAAATTTGGGAACAGCTTTTCCCTGCAGAACAGGCCAGGGTGGTACGCGTGTTGGTGGAACGGGTCACGGTCACCCCAAGCGAACTGCACGTGAAGATGCGGCCCAACGGTGTCGAGCAGATGGCGCTCGAGATTGGCCGCGAGATGCAGATTGAAGAATGCGAGGCGGCATGAGAATCCAGTTCAAGCAGACCGGCACGCCGACTCTGGTCAAACACCTCGATGGCGGCGTAACCGTGGCCATACCAATCACGGTGAAGCGCTACAGCGGGCGTCGGGAGGTTGTGTTGCCACACGGTGTGTCGACCGCGACTTTGCCCGAGCCCCAAGAGCCGACGATCCTGCAAGCAGCCCTGGCCCGGGGACACCTCTGGCAGCGCATGCTAGATGACGGCAGGGTTACATCCATCGGGCAAATCGCCAGGAAGGAAGGGGTGGACGATCGCTATGTCGCCCGGTTCCTGAACCTCACGACGCTAGCCCCGGAGATTGTTGCGGCGATTCTGGATGAGACGTTGCCGGAGAATGTGACACTGGCGGATCTGAGTCTGAACCCGGCTGTGGGGTGGGAGGAGCAGCGCAGGGTGATGCGGGTGGCGGGGTGATTGATAATGTCAATGGTCGAATTTCCGTTTGCGAAACCAATTCTAGGGTGCGCCGCCTCCCCAGTTGCGCAGCCAATCCAGAGCATAACGATTGCTAGCCTTCCAGGGGAATAGTTGCTGCAAGGCTTCCAAGCGCCAGTTACCTTGATCTTCCTGAGCCAAGTATTCGGCATAGAGAGCTTGCTTTTCAACAATATCCAGACTGGATTTAGCGATTTCCTGGGGCATGGGTGGAAGCTTTCCTGGCTCAACCACGGTAACTCTCTCGTCAAACCATGCGCAGTCTTTTTGTTGCTCTAAGGCCAAACAAGGCCCGTCTCTCAAATCCAATGTGTAGATTCCTGGTTGCCAGATTTGTTTGTGAAAAGTGATCTCGCAGGCATTGTCAACCTGGCCTTCGGCAAGAACCTTACCATTCCGGCTGAGGGTTAGCCGATAGGGCGGTTTGCCTCCAACCCAGCGAAAGTGGAGTTCGCGTTCGCCACTTTGAAGGTAGAAGGGAATAGCATCGGGCATATTGGCGGGCATTGCTAGTTCACCTTGGCCACATTTATTACCTCTAGTGCCTGCTACCACTACCATGCTAGCAGCAGATCCGAACCCGTATTTGTGTGCCAGATTGTCGAAAAGGCTTACCTTTTCTGGGTGAAATAAATATCCCCTTTCTCCAGCCACCTTTTTATCAATGATCACTGAATTGCCGTCCGCCATCCTGACTTTGAGGCTAGCTAGCCCTTTGATGTGAACGACATCTCCTGGTTTGAGTATGGGTTTTCCATAAAGGTGCACTTTTCCTCGTTGGATAGTGATGGAGCCCTCTTCCATGGCATCAACTGGATTGATTAGGGCAATTACACCATCATCGGGCGAAAGCTTTGTAGCTGTATCCAACATTGATGAAGCATAGATAGGCGAAGTTAATAACGCTCCTATCAGTAAGAAAAATCCAATACTGTGCATAGCAATTCCTAGTGATAAATAGTTAATCAATGTCGATTAAGGCGTTCCTTTTGTCTTTCTAGTTCTCGATTGAGATATACGGCAACCAGGGGGGCAGCAAGATCAAGGTGTACACCTTGGGATTGCAAGAGGATCAAACTGATCGGAAACAGGGCCAGCATTACCAACATCATCGACCCCATTACTGCGAGGTCATTGGACAGGATGGCAAATAGGTAGCTGATAGCGATCAGACATAGAAGAGCAGTGAGAATCTTGACTATCTTGCCCGGAGGTTGCATCACACCATGCTGCAACATGGAGTCCGTGGCATTGACCAACACTAGTGTCCCTGGCATGTAACCTAAGGGTGTATTATGAATATCTCGGCTATCTATATAGCTAGCGCCGATGAAAGCGACCAAAGGGGGGCCGCCATTCACAAATTCAAAGGTTGGAGCGCCTTCCAACACATCTAGGGCTGACTGCCGGATGAAATAGGGAATTGGGATGGTTAGTTTGTCAGAGCTCGTATCATTCCGATCTGAGATGGTGTACAGCAAACGGTTTCCCAAGTTCTGGTCAACCTTAATTTTCTCACTTCCTATAGGTTTGCGTGTTGGTGGGCGCTCTTCCTCGCAGGATTCTGAAGTGAAGCTGCCTTGCTCGTAACACGTTCCGAAGGATTTCTGGACCCATTTCCCTACTTCGAACTCCGCAATCTGACTGCCGATGGCTTGGCTTATAGCTTGGGTGTTAGCACCGTCTACAGCACAGGGCAGTTCGGTTCCAGAATGTGAACTGCCAAGTTGCAATGGAGGAAACAACCGCGTAGGCCCTGATTCCTCCATAGCCTTGATCAAAGCTTGCACTGAAGGCAGCACTACCCAATGCCCGCTCCCAGGTGGACCTTCCAAGTTTGACTCACAGACTGTATCCCAGAGCAACCAGTGACGAAGCACATTGTCATGACGGGATTTCAAGAACAAAGGTGCCGCCGCATGCACGCGATTAGGGTAGCGCGCGATGATGTCATCGAGAACAGATGAGCGCAATTTCTGCGCAAGTCCTTGCGTTAGAGATACGTTCGAGGAACGGGCAAAAATGAAGTGCGTCTCACTATATTTTTTATTATTTAGTATTTGCTCTAGGTGGGCCTTGAAGTTTTCCTGATCCGCGTCCGTTTTGCCATCGATAAGAAAGTCCACAACCACATAACGAACTTGTTGCTCAACAATGTAATCCAGCAACTTGTTAATGGAGTTAAGTGGAATCTGACGAGGCTCTCCCCCTCCCCACACCGAATTTCGGAAGGTGGCCTCATCCACATCAATGAAAAGTAGGTTTCTATGCCGATCGGGATACAAGGGTAGGTTAGCCACAAACCTCATCGATGAGTCCAGCATAGAGGTCTGGATGTTGACGATGCTCTCAAAACCAAACAACGTGAGTGCGAATACCACAATTTGGATGATAGAACCGTAGTATAGATTGTTGGCGAAACGCTGCCTTTTCTTGTTCCAGTGCCGGAATCTAGGGATCCACACCGGCAAAGGGCTTCTAAGAATGTGCAAGATGGCATTTAGGCATATCGTTAAAATTAAATTCTGTACATTGCTATTTTTCAACTTGGCCAAAGGCGCAGGCGAACGCAGCAGTCTACGTAACCAGGATTGGGTCTCATCCTTGCAATGTTTCCAGAAAGCAGAAATCCTTCTCTTCTTATCAACCAATCCCATATAGCTAGATACTTTTGTTCTCAGTTAAGTGTTAATGATTTAGCAAACAAGCGATATTGAAAATCACTGTCCCATAGCCTGAAGTGTGGCGGCTAGCAGGGCGTCCGGCTGGGCGTGCTCCTCGGTGGGGAGGAGCACTTCGAAGCTACCCTTTCCCTCCTCGCCACGAAAGATATGAGCCGTGAGGCGCACACCGCCAGGTACCTTGAGGTAGCGGCCACTCACCTGCCAGGCATCGGGGTAGTCATCCACGTCCACGTACACCAGCCGACTGCGGCTTATGTCGTAGGTCTCCAGCTTGAGCCGATCGCCAAAGCGCTGGCCAAGGTGCAGGATGTCCTTCATGCGCACCTCATCCTGGAAGCTGGCGCGCTGGATCACTGGTTTCACCTGGGCCAGGCGCAATTTCTTGCGGTCGTCCTCCGTCATGCGGCCAATGACGAAGCTCTCGCCCTGAGGCGAGGAGAGACGAGGCTCCTGAATGCCACCGATCTGGCGAGCCAGCCTTGGCACTTCGTCGCGCGCATACTGGAACAGGGTAGCCACGTCTACGTTGCCGTCCTTCAGCGCCGCGCCCCTCATACCGGAGAGCAGGGCATAGGTAAGCAGCCCTTGGCCATACTGGTTGGCTTCGAAGCTCACTTTGTTGGCGGCGGCACCGGCCAGAATGTGTATCCCAGTCCGGTCCTTCAACTGTTCCAAAGCGATCACCTGGGCACCAGGAATCTGCCGTTTGGCCACCAACTTCTCTATGGCACCGCCAGCGGCGCAGGTGTCCAGGATCAGCACCTGCTTCGCCGCCTTGATGGCCTTGATCCACTCGGTTAGCTCGGAACTGGATACGCCCCAGAGTTTTTTCACTGCAGGATCAGATAGATCGGTGTTCTGAGCGTCCCGGCTCAGGTAGTAATACTCCGCATTGCCTTCTGCTCCGGTTGTCATGACACCATGGCCAGCGAGATAGACCACCAAAATGTCGCCGGCACTGGCTTTCTTGGCCACGGCCTCGAAGGCCTGTTTCAGGTGATCCCGCGTGGGCAGGAGGACGGCCGAAGCATCGCCTTTCTCGACATAATCGGATAAAAGGTGCAGGCGCAGGCGGTCGGCGCCGAAGAGGCGTGTGCCACTCAGAGCCAAGGCACGGCCAAAATCGTTGGCGTCCTTGCCCGAGAAAGCTAGACGCAAGCTCTCGCCTGCATATCGGCTCACCCCCATGATTACAGCATGTAGGGTTACTGGCTCAGCCTGGGAAGTGGTTGCCGACACGAGTTTTTTCCCACGCGCCATTGCGCCAGAAACCTTCACCACCGCCGGCCGGCTGGGGATGTGCCCCACTCGTGGCCATGCCACCACGTCTACTTGGTTGTCGCCGGATTGCAGACGCTCGGGGTCAAGGTCCAGCGTGATTTCCGCTGTCTGTCCGTTCAGTATCTTTCCAGCCCGGGCGTCCGGGGTGATCTCCTTGCCGTTCACCCGCACCCGCACCCTGCCGTAGCCGTCGCCACGGTCAGTGAGCTGGATTTTCAGGCTCAGGGGATTTTTCTCATCGATGGCTGCCACCACTTCCGGCCAGCGGTGTAACACCGTGTCCTTGAAACTGGGCACGGTACGCAAAGGTTCATTGCTGAACCCCATGACTTTCTGCAGCAGGCTGGGGTCGTAGTAGCGGTCCTTCAACTGGGACAGGTCAATGGGAATGTTCTCGAACACCCAATGGAGATGTGGGTTGTCGCCGCCGTTGGAGGCGTCATAGCGACCTTCGGGGTCGATAACGGCCCAGTTGCCGTCGTCAAAGTATATTAGAGTAGCCTTTAGCCGGCCGCTGGCAATGTCCCAGAGCTTGAGGGTTTTGTCCTCACTTATCGAAAGCACAGCCTTGCCGTCTGGGGAGAAGGCAACACTCTTTACTCTATCTGAGTGGCCGCTGAAATTGCGAAGTTCACGGCCGGTGGCCACATCCCAGAGCCTGAGGGTATTGTCATAACTTCCTGACAGCACGGTCCTGCCATCTGGGGAGTAGGCAACACTGCTTACCCAATTCGAGTGACCGCTGAAAGTGCGAAGTTCACGACCGGTGGCCACATCCCAGAGCCTGAGGGTATTGTCCATACTTCCTGACAGCACGGTCTTGCCATCTGGGGAGAAAACAACACTTGTTATTATCGACGCGTGCCCGATGAAGGTCTGTAATCTCTTGCCGGTGGCCACGTCCCATAGCTGTAGGGTATGGTCAAAAGAAGAACCTCCAGACAGTAATGTCTTGCTATCGGGCGAGAACGCGACAGCCTCTTTTTGGCCGGTAATCTGCCGAAAAGTGCGTATTTCTTTGTCACTAGTTACGTCGAATAACCTGAGAGTGCCACTTTCGGAGTTGATTAAATATGTCTTACCGTCAGGGGAGAAGGCGACCTTTGTTACTGAGGAATGGATGTCAGCAATGAAGGAGCGTAGCCGCTTGCCGGTAACCAGATCCCAAATTCTGACACTTCCCACCGCACCTAGCAGTGTCTTTCCATCTGGGGAGAAAGCAAAACTAATTTTACTCCCATCTGATTCCTCGAAAACCTGCAGTTTCTTGCCGGCGGTCGCATCCCACAGCTGAAGGGGCCTGTGAAAACTTCCCCCAGACAGCAGAATTATCCCATTTGGAGAGAATGCTGCATATTTCACCTCAGCTTCGGCCCCCTTAAAGGAGCTTACTGTCTTGTCGGTGGTCAATTCAATAAGTGCGAGCGTTACGTCGGAATTTCCCACAAGTATGGTCTTTCCATTTGGAGGAATAGCGATGCTAGACACCCAATAATTCCAACCGCTGTATGTGCGCTGTACCTTGCCGTTACCTACGTCCCACAGCTTGAGTTCATAGTTCTCACTGCCTGACAGAATTGTTTTCCCTAGCGGAAGAAAGGCAACTCCAGTTACGTGATCTGAGTGCCCGCGAAACGTCCGCAACTCCTTGCCAGTCGCGACGTCCCACAGCTTAAGGGTCTTGTCCCAACTCCCTGATAGCACTGTCCTGCCGTCTGGGGAAAAGGCAACACTCGTTACCCAATTCGAGTGACCGCTGAAATTGCGAAGTTCACGGCCGGTGACCACATCCCAGAGCCTGAGGGTATTGTCAGAACTTCCTGACAAGACAGTCTTACCATCTGGTGAGAATGCGACGCTATGCACCGCCTCCGAATGCCCAAGGAAAGTGCGAAGTTCACGGCCGGTGGCCACATCCCATAGCCTGAGAGTTTTGTCAGAACTTCCTGACAGCACGGTCTTGCCATCTGGGGAGAAAACAACACTGAATACAGAACCCGAATGACCGATGAATGTGCGCAACTCCTTACCGGTGGCCACGTCCCATAGCTTTAGGGTCTTATCATTCCGTCCTGATGCCATCATCCGACCGTCAAGCGAGAACGCCACAGACTCAACGGAGATGCCGATATTCCTCAAAGTCGCCACCAGCCTCGGTGGATCCATGTCCGCAGCCTCCTTCGCTCCCACCCCGCCCCCGGTCAGCGTCACCAGGGCCATAATTATCCAGACTAGCCATCTGATTGGCTCGATCCCTGACTGTTCGATATCACTGATGACGTTGAGCATTGCAGGATCATGCCCTGGACGCCCCTGATTAATCCCTGCGCTACTCATCATCCACTCCATACAGCTCAGATTGATTTGTTAGTCTTTGCTAATATATGGTCAGAATAGCAGATGTGTGGATCTTGATAGATTAGCGGGTATTTGACATTAGCTGCTTTAACTGCCCGGCGTCAATTACCTTGACCGGTGGGCGTCAATTATCCTGGCCGGTGGAAGCGAGGCATGGTTGGTTTAGCTTTTGATGCGGGGTTTGGTTTGGGGGTTGTCGTTCTGCACAGCCGGGGCGCGCCCCCGCTGTGCAGAACGACGGCGGAAGCTTTACACGTTCAACACGAAGATCGTGGCGTGATGAA
>JAUXXW010000037.1 GCA_030684775.1 Pseudomonadota bacterium | reverse complement strand
GCCAAAACCCATGACCCCAACGTCAGAGCCTTTGCCGAGCACCTCGCTGCACGCGGCAAAACCCCGATGCAGGTCGTCTGCGCCGTCATGCGAAAACTCCTTCATGCCATCCACGGAATGTTTCATAGCAACACGCCGTTTGTCGGTGAAAAGTTCTTCGTCATGACTCAAGTGGCAGCCAAATAACCACTTTCACCCTTGACGGCGAACAGAGTATCTACGTCACTGCGCTTTGCCCAACCTACGTCACTGCAAGGGCGGCCTCGGCGCGGCGGCGACGGACATCAACGGCTTCGGCGTGGGGCTGGGGTTGGAATTGCTGACAAAGGCGTAGGTTGGGCAAAGCGCAGCGTGCCCAACGAACCGTCGCGATGTTGGGCACGCTTCGCTTTGCCCAACCTACGTCACTGCAACGGCGCCAACCCGCAGCCGGTATTTCCCCCGCGCGGCAGGGTCAGCGTGGCGCGCAGGCCGCCTTCGGGGCGGTTGGCGAGGGTGACGTCGCCGCCGTGGGCGCGGGCGAGGTTGCGGGCGATGGCGAGGCCCAGGCCGGTGCCGCCGGTGGCGCGGTTGCGCGAGGTTTCGCCGCGGCGGAAGGGTTCGAACAGGTGTTCCAGTTCGCTTTCGGCGATGCCGGGTCCGTTGTCGTCGATATGCAGGGTGAGGGTTTTCGCGCTGTCTTCCACCGTGATGTGGGCGCCGCCGCCGGCATTTGCGCCATAACGCACGGCGTTGTCGAGCAGGTTGCCGAGGCAGCGTTTCAACGCTTGCGGCCGCGCCAGCAGCGGGTGGTCGGCTTCGCCGTGTAGCTCCACCGCGCTGCCCAGCGCTTGCATGTCGTCGCGCAGGGTGGAGAGCAGGGCGTTGATGTCGAGCAATACGCCGTGTTCCTGGCGCGATTCGCCGCGCAGGAAGTCCAGGGTGGCGGCGATCATGGTTTCCATGTCCTCCAGGTCGTGCAGGAATTTCTCGCGCTGAGTCGTATCCGCCAACATTTCGCTGCGCAGCTTGAGGCGGGTGATGGGGGTTTTCAGGTCGTGCGAGATGGCGGCGAGGATGCGCAGGCGGTCGTGGAGATAGCTGGCCAGGCGGTTCTGCATGGTGTTGAAGGCATGCGCGGCCTGGCGCACTTCGCGCGGGCCGGTTTCCGCCAGGGGCGCGCCGCCCAGGTCGCGCCCCAGCGCATCCGCCGCTTGTGCCAGGCGCCGCAGGGGGTGGACCGCCCAACGCAGCGCCAGCAGCGCGAGCGCGGCGATGGCCAGGAAGTAGCCGGTCAGCAGCGGCAGGTGGCGGCTCGGGGCGAGGGCGCTGTCGTTCGGGTAGTGGTGCGCGGCGATGACCACCTGACCATCACCCAGGGTGAAGGAAACCCGCGCGGAGGTCGGCAGGTCGCCATCGTTGTCCCCGGTTTCACCCGCCACCCTGACCTGGCGCCGCGGCCCCAGGGTTTCGCTCAGGCGTGCCTGCAACTGGCGCAGCGTACCCGCCGGCGTCTCCGGCAGCGCTTGTGCAGCCAAGCTGAAAGTGATACGCGGCGAATTCAATACCCGCAACAGGTCCTGCCGCTCGGCCCTGGGAGTGCGTTCCAGTTTGTCCGCCACCAGGCTCAGTCGCTGTATCAGCGGGCCGGCGATCAGATGGGAAATGACGCGCTCCCTTTCCTCCTGATAGAGCCGATCGGCGATCCACTGTGCGGCGAGCAGGCAGAGCAGCAACACGCTTGCCACGCGCAGGGTGATGGAGTCGAAGCGCTTCATTCTTTCTCCACCGCGACCGCCAGCACATAGCCTTCGTTGCGCACGGTCTTGATCAGGCGCGGTTCGCGCGCATCGTCGTCGAGCTTGCGGCGCAGGCGGCCGATCTGGACGTCGATGGCGCGGTCGAATGCGTTGGCTTCGCGTCCTTGCGTCAGTTCCAGCAATTGGTCGCGTGAGAGCACGCGATTCGGGTGTTCGACGAAGACGCGCAGGATTTTGTATTCGACGCCGGAGAGATCCACCACCACGCCCTCCGGCGACAGCAATTGCCGCGTTTGCGTATCCAGGCTCCATTCGGCGAAACGGAAACGGCGCACGTCCTCGCCGGCCAGATTCTCCGGCAGGCTCTCGGCGCGGCGCAGGATGCTCTTGATGCGCGCGAGGAGTTCGCGCGGGTTGAACGGCTTGGCGAGATAGTCGTCGGCGCCCATTTCCAGGCCGACGATACGGTCGATCTCGTCGCCGCGCGCGGTCAGCATCAGGATCGGAATGCGGCTCTGCGCGCGCAGACGGCGGCACAGGGAGAGGCCATCCTCGCCGGGCAGCATGATGTCGAGTATCACCAGGTCGAAGCGGGCGGCGTCCATGGCCCGTCGCATCTCGCGCCCGTCGGCCACGCTGGTGATGCGAAAGCCGGCCTGGCCGAGATAGTCGCGTAGGAGTTCGCGCAACTCGGGGACGTCGTCCACCAGCAGGAGATGCTCTTGTTTCATGGCCTGTTTTTCCGATTCCGTTTTGCCGATTCGATGTGGCGATTATTTTCCCGCCCAGGCGCCATTCCGGGGGCAATTTGTAAATTCAGGTAACAAAGCGTGTTTCTTGCGTGGCGGCTTACAAAATGGCGGTTTCACGAAATGCTCTGGTTACACCCATCTGCTGCAATGGAATCGTCGCTGATAGCGATCGCATGTAAGTTCACTTGAACAAGGAGATGATCATGTTGCAACGCACTTTCACACTATCCGTATTGACCGGCGCCCTGGCACTTTCCATCGGTCTGGCCCTGGCGGCGGACCCGGCAAGCACGCCGCCACCCGCGAAACAACAGGTTTATGGCAGCCAGTTGATGACCCCGCAGGAACGCGCCGCGCATCGCGCCAAGATGCGCACGGCGACAACCGCCGAGGAGAAAGCGCAAGTTCGCGCGGAAGAACATGCACGCCTGAAAGAGCGCGCCGACCAGCAAGGTCTGGCCATGCCGGACACTCCGCCCGCAGCGGGGGGTGGCATGGGGCCGGTAGGCGGTGGTGGCGGCGGCATGGGCCCTGGTGGCGGGCGTAACCGCTGAGAGAAGTTGGACGTAGGGTGCGGTGAGCGCAGCGAACCGCACCATCTAATTTGGCCGTGCTTGATGCGGTTCGCTGCGCTCACCACATCCTACGAACCACGAGTTCGTGCTTTCGCGGCGTGGCACCGTTGGGCACGCTTCGCTTTGCCCAACCTACTTCACTACGTCATTTAGACTTGATTTAAGACTCCTTTAATATGGCGGGTTCAGCCTGTCACCACCTCACCTGCCCATAGCCCACCATGCGACTCAGCCTACTTCTGTTGTTCCCCCTCGTTGTTCACGCCTCCCCGATCAAACTCACGCCCATCCAGGTCAAATCCCTGGGAATACAAACCGCGTCGTTGACCCGCCATGCCGGCAGCCTGTCGACGGGGATGCCCGCGACCGTGGTGATTCCGGATGGACAAACTCGGGTGGTGGCCGCGCCGCTGGCCGGGCTGGTTCTGGAAACGCGGGCGGCGGAGGGCGAGCCGGTGCGGCGCGGGCAGGTGCTGGCGCGTCTATCCAGCCCGGAATTGATCGGTCTGCAAGGGGGGCTGGCGCAGGCGGCCAGTGCCCTCGACCTGGCGCGGGATAGCGCGCGCCGCGATGAAGGCTTGTTGCGAGAGGGCATCATTCCCGAGTCGCGCGCCCGGGCCAGCGCGGCGACTTTGGCGCAGACGAAGGCGGCGTTGAACGCGCAGCGCGCGGCGTTGCGCGCCCAGGGCTTGAGTGACGCCGCCATCGCCCGCGCCGAGCGCGGAGAGGGTTTCGCCAGTGAAATCACACTCAGCGCGCCGATCAGCGGCGTGGTGATGGCGCGCCAGGTGACGCCGGGCAGCCGCGTGGAAGCGGCCACGGCGCTGTACACCATCGCCAACCTGAACCCGCTCTGGATCGAGATCGACGCCCCCGCGGACGTGGCGGCGCGGGTGAAGGCGGGGATGAAGGTGGAGCTGCCGGGGCGGCAGTTGAAAGGAGTCGTATTGCGTGTGCTGCCGGCGGCCGGGGCGGCGCAGACGGTGCGCCTTCGCGCCCGCCTGGATAACGTAAATACCGGCCCGGACGCCACCTTGCGCGCCGGCCAGAGTGTGGCGGCGCGCATCGAGGGACTCGGCGGTGGCCAGGAGTGGCGCGTGCCGGTCAAGGCCGTGGCGCGTGAAGCCGGCAAGAGCTATGTGTTCGTGCGCCGCCCCGACGGTTTCGAGGCACGCCAGATCACCGTGTTGTCGCAATCCGCCAACACGGTATCGCTGGCGGGCGAGTTCAAGGACGGCGAATTGGTGGCGGTGGGCGGCATCGCCGCGCTGAAGTCGGTCTGGCTGGGAGCGGAAGATGCCAAGTAACCGGCGCGACATGAATAAGGCCACCCCCCTTTTCCAAAGGGGGATTGAGGGGGATTTCGTGGGGTTTGCCTGGTTATCCGTCTCAAAAATCCCCCCCGGCCCCCCTTTGATAAAGGGGGGAGAAGAGCATGCTCAATAAACTCGCCGAGTTCGCCCTCACTCAGCGCCTGCTCACCCTGTTGTTCACCCTGCTGCTGATAGCGGCGGGGGTGCAGGCGTGGCGGGAGATTCCCATCGATGCTTTTCCCGATGTCTCCACCACCCAGGTCAAGCTGATCCTGAAAGCGCCCGGCATGACGCCGGAGGAAGTGGAGGCGCGCATCGTGGCGCCGATCGAAACCGAGATGCTGGGCATCCCGAAACAGCGTCTGCTGCGTTCGGTGGCGAAATACGCGCTGACCGACATCACCATCGACTTCGAGGACGGCACCGATATCTACTGGGCGCGGCAACAGGTGGCGGAGCGTCTGAGCGCGGTGATGGGCGACCTTCCGGCCGGCGTTACCGGCGGTCTGGCGCCGATCACCACGCCGCTCTCGGAAATGTTCATGTTCACCGTGGAAGGGCCGCTGCCGCTGGACGAGTTGCGCGCGATCCTGGATTGGGTGATCCGGCCACAGTTGCGCACCCTGGCGGGAGTGGCCGATGTGAACTCGTTGGGCGGCTTCGCGCGCACTTTCGAGGTGGCGCCGGACAACGCGGCGATGAGCGCGCGTGGCGTCACCCTGCCGGAACTGATGGCGGCGCTGGAAACCAATCTGAAAAACGACGGCGCCGGGCGCCTGGCCGAGGGCGAGGAGGTCTGGGTGGTGCGCATCGAGGGCGCGGTGAAGAACCTCGACGACATCGCCGCCATCGTCGTGAAAAGGGTAGGGGGGATACCGGTACGGGTGGCGGATATCGCCCAGGTGCGCATGTCCAGCCTCACCCGCTATGGCGGCGTGACCAAAAACGGCCAGGGCGAGGCGGTGCAAGGCCTGGTTCTCGGCTTGAAGGGCGCCAATGCCCAGAATGTGGCGGCGCTGGTGAAGCAGCGGCTCAAGGAGATCGCGCCCCGCCTGCCGCGAGGTGTCACGGTGCAGCCGTTCTACGACCGCTCCGACCTGGTCGAGCGCGCCATCGGCACGGTCTCACAGGCGCTGCTGGAGGCCGTGGTGCTGGTGCTGGTGCTGTTGTTCCTGTTCCTCGGCAACGCGCGCGCCGCGCTCACCGTGGCGGTGGTGTTGCCACTCTCGGCGCTGGCCGCGTTCTGGCTGATGCGCCGTTTCGGTCTTTCCGCCAACCTGATGAGCCTGGGCGGTCTGGCCATCGCCATCGGCCTGCTGGTCGACGCGGCGGTGGTGGTGGTGGAGAACATCGTGACAAGGCTGTCTGCTCCCCCCTTTTCCAAAGGGGGGCCGGGGGGGATTTCTTCACATCAGCCCGGCGCAAACCTCGACAAATCCCCCCTGCCCCCCTTTGAGAAAGGGGGGTATGCAAGACCCCCCAAGTTGCACGAGGTCTATCGCGCCGTGCGGGAAGTCTCCGCGCCGACGACGGCCGGGGTGCTGATCATCCTGATCGTGTTCCTGCCGCTGCTGAGCCTGGAGGGCCTGGAAGGCAAGCTGTTCATCCCGGTGGCGCTGACCATCGTGTTCGCCCTCGGCGCGGCGCTGCTGCTCTCGCTGACCGTGGTGCCGGCCCTGGGGGCCTTGATCATCAAGGAAGGCGCGCATGAGGAACCCTGGTTGATGCGGCAACTGGAGCGCGCCTATCGGCCGCTGCTGGACTGGGCACTGGGCCATTTCCGCCTGGTCATGGCCGGCGCGCTCGTCCTGTTGCTGGCGGCGGCGGCGATCTACCCGTTCATCGGCAAATCCTTCATGCCGACGCTGGACGAGGGTGACTTGTTGATCCAGTTGGAAAAATTGCCCTCGATCAGCCTGGAAGCCAGCCTGGACATCGATCTGCGGGTGCAACGCGCTTTGCTGGAACGGGTACCGGAAATCAAGGGCGTGGTGGCGCGCGCGGGGTCCGACGAACTCGGTCTCGACCCGATGAGCCTCAACCAGACCGACACGTTCCTGGTGCTCAAGCCCAAGGCCGAATGGCGCCAGCCGGACAAGGAATGGCTGACCGAGGAAATCCGCAAGGTGATGGCGGATTTCCCCGGCGTCACTTTCGGCTTCACCCAGCCTATCGACATGCGCGTTTCGGAAATGCTTACGGGTTCGCGCGGCGACCTGGCGGTGAAGGTGTTCGGCCCCGACCTGTCCACCCTCAACCGCCTGGCCGGCGAGATCGAAACCCTGTTGGGCGGCATCACCGGCGCCCAGGACGTGTTCTCGGTGAAGAACGACGGCGTGCAGTATTTCCGGGTGGAAATAGACCGTCTGGCGCTAGGCCGTTATGGCCTCACGGCGGATGAGGTGTCCGATTTCCTCAAGGCGCATCTGGAAGGCGTCAAGGTCGGCGTGGTGCAGGAGGGTGTGCGCCGCACGCCGTTGGTGGTGCGCGCCGGCGAGAACGTGCGCGCCTCGCCGGCCCTGTTCGAACGCTTGCGCATTCCCACGGCGGACGGTCTCGCCGTTCCCCTGGCCGAAGTGGCGCACCTGGCGCGCGCCGACGGCCCGGTGGCGGTAAATCGGGAAAATGGCGCGCGTTATGTGGTGATCCAGAGCAATGTGGCCGGGCGTGATCTGGTCGGCTTTGTCGAGGACGTGAAGCGCGGAGTGGCCGCCAAGGTGCGCCTGCCGCAGGGCTACAGCGTGGTCTACGGCGGCCAGTTCGAGAACCAGCAACGCGCCGCCATGCGCCTGGCGGTGGTGGTGCCGGTGGCGCTGGGGCTGATCTTCCTGTTGCTGTTCGCCACCTTCCGCTCCTGGCGCGTGGCCGCGCTGATCATGGCCAACGCCCCCTTCGCCCTGGTCGGCGGAGTGATGGCGCTGGGCGTGACCGGCGAATACCTCTCGGTGCCGGCCTCGGTGGGCTTCATCGCCCTGCTCGGCATCGCGGTCTTGAACGGTGTGGTGCTGGTGTCCTACTTCAACCAGTTGCGCGACGAGGGGTTGCCCGCCGCCGGCGTGGTGCGCGAGGGCTCCCTGCGCCGCCTGCGCCCGGTGATGATGACCGCCAGCATCACCGCCTTCGGCCTGTTGCCCCTGCTTACCTCCAGCGGCCCCGGCTCGGAAATCCAGAAGCCGCTCGCCATCGTCGTCATGGGCGGGCTGTTCACCTCCACAGTGCTGACCTTGCTGGTGCTGCCGGTGCTGTATCGGCGCTTCATATTGGGAGAGAAGACATGAACACAAGCCGTAGCCGTAGGTTGGGCAAAGCGCAGCGTGCCCAAC
>JAUXXW010000026.1 GCA_030684775.1 Pseudomonadota bacterium | reverse complement strand
GTTGGGCTGAGGCCTCGCCCTGTTCGGCAGCCTTGCGGTACCAAGCGGTAGCTTGCTTGTAGTCCTGCGGCACGCCTTGGCCGTTGGCGTACATCAGACCGAGGTTGAATTGGTCTGTTGCCTCGCCCTGTTTGGCAGCCTTGCGGAACCAAGCTACGGCTTGCTTATAGTCCTGCGGCACGCCCCGGCCGTTGGCGTACATCACACCGAGGTTGTGTTGAGCTGAGGCCTCGCCCTGTTAGGCAGCCTTGCGGAACCAAGATGCGGCTTGCTTATAGTCCTGCGGCACGCCTTGGCCGTTGGTGTACATCACACCGAGGTTGTGTTGGGCTGAGGCCTCGCCCTGTTCGGCAGCCTTGCGGTACCAAGCGGTAGCTTGCTTGTAGTCCTGCGGCACGCCCTGGCCGTTGGCGTACATTACACCGAGGTTGTGTTGGGCGAAGGCATTCCCCTGTTCGGCGGCCTTGTGGTGCCATGCTACGGCTTCCTTGTAATCCTGTGGCACGCCCTGTCCTTTGGCGTACATCTGGCCGAGATTGTATTGGGCAGGGGCTACCCCCTGTTCGGCAGCTTTGCGAAACCAAGCAGCGGCTTCCTCGTAGTCCTGATGCACGCCCTGGCCTTTGTCGTACCTAACACCGAGATTGTGTTGGGCGATGGCATCACCCTGCTCAGCGGCCTTGCGGAACCAAGCTGCAGCTTTCTTGTAGTCCTGCGGCACGCCCTGACCATCGACGTACATCTGGCCGATGCTGGATTGGGCGGAGGCAAACCCTTGCTCGGCAAGTGGCCGCCATTCCCTATGCGCTGTGGTGTAGTCTCCCCGTTTGGCGGCCGCCAGCCCTTCCTCGAATCCCGCCTGTGCTGAGAGAGCGAAAAACAGAGCTGTTATGGTGAGGGCTGTGAGTTTTTTCATCATGATTTGCCTTCTTAATTCTGGGCGATGAGTCAGAGTGTGCCGCTAGTGTAGGGGTTGCAAGCCATACCCAGAACTTCCGTCATCCCAACTCCAGCCCGGCTACAAGCTCAACCAGGCGATCAACAGCATAACGTCGTATGACCTTTACCATCCGCAATCACTACGTGCCGCAGTGGTACCAGCGCCGGTTTTTGCCAATTGGTCAGTCGAAGCTCTGGTATCTTGATTTGAGGCCAGATCCAATTAGGCGCCCTGATGGCACAACCACAACTCGGAAGGCTCTGCGCCACCTAGGGCCGGTGAATTGCTTCCTGCAGGATCACCTCTACACGCTCTGCTTCGGACCATACGAGACTGACGTCCTAGAAAAGTCGTTCTTTGGCAAGGTGGATACGACTGGTGAGAAGGCGGTAACTTTCTTCTCCGACTACGGGATGCGGGAGGGTGTGCATGAAGCCTTCAACGGAATGATCAACTACCTATCGGCACAACTCTTTCGGACGCCTAAGGGGCTACGCATGCTGCAGGCGCTGGCCAAGAGTGAGGATCATCAGCAAACTTTGAAGACACTCAGCATCGCTGGGCAGGTTTATCACACGATCTGGATCGAGAGCGTATGGGCGGTAAAGCACTGCAAGGACTCACCGACAAAACTGATCATCAGCGACAGCCCGGTGACGACGTACAACCGTCAGGTGTATCCCAGCTCAGACGAAATTCGTAGTTTTGGCATGGCGCACATCGAGCGGATCGGCACCCAGACATTGTTTCCGCTGGACAGCGATCATTGTTTGATCATCACAAACCTTCAGTACGTCCGCAACCCTAAAGGCAACGCGCTCAACATCCGCGAAAATCCGCGCTACTACGCTCCGGCGCATTTCGATCTGCGTAAAGTTCAGCGCGGTCACGCGTTAGAGGAACAAGAGGTTGTGGCAATCAATTACATCTTGAAGACCCACGCCAATAGATACATTGCGTCAACAAACCAGGAATGGCTATATCCAGAGAAAGCTCTGACTGAACGGAAATGGCCAAAGCTCGGAGGAAGTAGGTTTGCCCTGCAAGCAGATCCACGCCTGGTCAGCTTTACAACCGCTATCATTAGCGGTGGCGACAAGGGCAGCTGGGGATACAACGAGTACGGCCATTTCGACCTTGATGGCCCGCGAGCGAAGAAGTTGCGTGAGGTTGAATGGAAGACCTTTCAGGCCGCGAAACAAGCTTGGGACGAACGCGACCGTCTGGCCGGCCGAGAGCCCTCCAAGGAATGGCTCGACTACATCTGATGTTTTGAGCTAACCAAATGATGGGACGTTCCATGCGGGGCCTCGCTGTTTCCGGTTACCGACTGCAACGGGTCATCAAGAGGTAGCCGTCGATCAAGGAATCAGCCATTCGCCAACGGCATCTCTCAGGTCAGAGCCAGCGGCCTTGGTTTAGGATTGCCCGATGTATACCAACAGGTATTTTATTGAACAGCTCATGTGCGACAGATATATGTACGCTGAGGGACACGAGCACGCTAAGCTTCAGATCAGATCAGGCAACCAGCACTATTTCCGCCTCACGCCTTGCCACCAACCCCGGTAACACTTTTCCGCCGCCGTTCACCCAACGACGCAATTCCTGCATCGCGCCCGGCCAGTCCCGCTGGTTGATCCGCCGCCGCAGTGTGGAGGTCTGAAGCCGCCCAGCACCGAGATTGAAAGTGAAGTCCACAATGGCCGCGAGCCGCTTTTCAGGTTCCGTGGCCAACACCGGGCAGTAGCGCAGCGTGGCGGCCAGCGCCGTTATCAGGTCGTGCGCCAGGTAGACCTCAGCTTCGGCCTCAGTGATCGGCGGATGCTTCAGATCGCAGAGATGGCCGTAACCAATCGTCCAGTACCCCGCCGGGCAGATGTACGGATGCGCCCGACGCAGCGGGTCCGCCTTTGGCACCCGATGAAACCCCTCGAATCGCTTGGCCAGATCGATGGCCGCTTGGGGCACCTGCATCACCGCACCCGATCAAACACGCGGCCAAGAAACCAGAAATTCAGCACCCCGGCCCACAACGCCTGATCGGCATCCGTCCAGGCATGGACCACCGCCACGCTCCACAACGCCCCGCCGTTGATGGCTGCCGTGAACGCCGCCGTTTTGGCGGCGCAGTACAAGGCCATGAACCAGTAGGTGACGACCGGCCGCACGCTGGACGACAGCGCATCCGCCCAAGCCACACCGGTTTTCTCACCCTGGGTGCGCACGGCATCTTTTAGCGCCTCGATGGCCCCGGTATTCCAGGCCGCCTCGGCACTCTCGCCGATCTCGGCCATGCGCTGCGCACCACGGATCTTCTCGAACTCCAGCGCCTTGTCCTGCATTGCCAGTTCGTGGCCACGTTCGCCCTTGCGGTCGAGCCACTTCAGCACCTCGGGCGCGAGTCGAAACGCCCCGCCCAGCAATCCACCCAGCAGGGTCTCGATCATGGCGCGCTCCCGAAGACCTTCAGTTTCAAGACGGTGCCGGCGACGACCGCCAGAACCAGGCCGGTGACCAGCATCTTCACGATGGTGATGCCGGCGGTGCGCTTGGCTTCGTTGAAGGCGTCCAGGAGCCCTCGCAGTTCGCGAATGTCGTGGGCGGCATCCTCGCCGTCCAGGCCCACGCCATGCAGGGCGGATTTCGCACCCCGCGCTGCGGCACACTCCAGCAATTTCTCCAGTTCCTCCTGGGGAAGCGTCACCGCTTTGCGACGCTCGATCAGTTGTTCGCTCATGTTTCTGCTTTCCATAAATGCGAAACCCGCCACGAGGGCGGGTTCCAGGGATGGGAAATAAGTGGGTGCTATTGGGTGTTCTTGCGGGTGCCAGACGGTTTGCCAGGGAAGGCGCCGTGGGGGCGCCTGGCATGGCCATCGGCTTCCTTGTCGGCGTTCTGCCGCAGGTACTGGCGCATCGCCCGTGCACTGCGGCCCGGACTGAAGCCGGACTGCTCCATGGCGTCGTGGGTGTCGATCAACGCTACCAGGGTGTCCTTGTCCTCGCCCGCGGGCAGGCCATCGATGACCGGCTGCATGCGTTCCTTGAATGTGCTCATGGTGTCTCCTTCAGACGGGATAAACGTGTCGGGCCACCGGCGCGCGGGTGGCCATGCCGTGGCGAACCAGCACGCGGTCACCGATGGCCAGGGCATCGAGGGAACGTGCCGTCACCGCGCCACGTTCCGTGGCCACGCGCACCAGGGCGCCCTCGACCCCCACGACCGCGCCGACCAGGGTGGGGTCGGGGGCGATGAGGCGGGTGAGTTCCTGCAGCGGGAAGGTCATCGTGGCTGCTCCCCGGGGTTCGACAGTTAATCCGACAACTCCTTGATTTCGTTAGACACGAATTCAAAACGCTCCACTACAACAGGGTCAACTGCTGCGTGGCGACTGGTTTTTTCACCCGGAGGGCACTGAACACCTCGCTCTGTCCTTC
>JAUXXW010000013.1 GCA_030684775.1 Pseudomonadota bacterium | reverse complement strand
CGATGCCTATGTCGTGAAAAGCAGCTTCGAGACGCGGGAGCTGCTGGAAGTGGTGGGGCAGCTTTTATGATTTCGGATGGTGTAACCGCCGTAGGTTGGGCAAAGCGCAGCGTGCCCAACGAACCGTCGCGATGTTGGGCACGCTGCGCTTTGCCCAACCTACGGCCCTTTAGCGGCTTACTGGAAGTGGTGGGGCAGCTCTTATGATTTCGGATGGTTTTACAACCGTATGGTGCGCCGCGCGCACCATTGTGTGGCGTAGGCGTAGGTTGGGCAAAGCGCAGCGTGCCCAACAAACCGTCGCGATGTTGGGCACGCTGCGCTTTGCCCAACCTACGGCGCTTCCCCACCACAGCCAACGCGTGTAACCCCGCCCCCCCATGATCGATATTCTGATAACCGAAGATTCCGACGTCGTCGCCGCCCTGCTGCGCGGGATATTCCAGGCCGAACCGGACATGCGAGTGGTCGGGCGCGCGCGCGATGGCCGCGAGGCGGTGACGCTGGCGCATGAGTTGAAGCCGGATCTGGTGACCATGGACATCCGCATGCCGGTGATGGATGGCTTCGAGGCCACGCGCATGATCATGGCGACGCAGCCTCTGCCCATCGTGGTAATCAGTTCCAGCGTCGACGACGAGGAATTGCGCATCACCTTCCGCGCCATCGAGGAAGGCGCGCTGGCGGTGATCGAGAAGCCGCGCGGCCTGAGCCATCCCGATTTCGAGCGGATACGGCGCGATCTGGTGGAAACGGTGCGGGCGATGGCCGAGGTGAAGGTGGTGCGCCGTCGCCATCCGCGGCCGAACATGGCGGTCTTCCAGGCGCCGCCACCGGCGCCACGACGCGCCGGTGGCGGCCGCGAGGTGGTCGGATTGGCGCTGTCCACCGGCGGGCCGCAGGCGCTCTCCACGCTGCTGGCCGGCATGCCGGTCGGTTATCCGCTGCCGCTCCTGGTGGTGCAGCACATCTCACCCGGCTTCGTCGGCGGCATGGTGAACTGGCTGCGCGGCCAGACCCTGCTGGAGGTGTGTCTGGCCACGACAAACCAACCCTTGCAGGCCGGCACCGTCTATATCGCGCCGGATGCCCACCATCTGGAAGTCGCGCGCCGTGATGGCCGCTTGCATACGCGCTTGTCCTCGGAGCCGCCGGTCGATCGCTTCCGCCCCTCGGCCACCGCCCTGTTCCATTCCCTGGCGCGCTGCTGCGGCGCGGGCGCGATCGGCGGCATCTTCACCGGCATGGGTTCGGACGGCAGCGACGGTCTGGTCGCCCTGCATCGCGCCGGCGGCCATGTTTTCGCCCAGGACGAGGAGAGTTCCGTGGTCTACGGCATGCCCGGCGCCGCCCGCGCCGCCGGCTGCGTGGATCAGGTGGTTCCCTTGGCACGCATTCCCATTCATCTCATCGAACTGGCAAGGAGTTGACGATGCCGAATCCCCAAGACGCCCCGCTGTCGCGTGAAGCCCTTCTTGATGTCTTCTGCAAGGAGACGCGGGAACGCCTGGCGCGAGCGCTCGCCAGCCTGGAGCAAGGCCCGGAAGGCTGCGATTACGATCAGGTGCATCAGGAGTTCGACAGCCTGCATGGCGGCGCGCGCGCGGTGGATCTGCCCTGGCTGGAACACTACAGCCGGGTGGTGGCGGGCTACGCGCGTCTGTTGCGCCACCTGAAACGCGGCGGCCAGCATGAGGAAACCCACGCGCTGCTCACCCAGGCCGTCGCCGCGCTGGTGGAGCATTGCCGCAGGACGCCACTGGCCGAACTACTCACAGAAAATGAACCGGAGATGCCGATGCGCGAGATGCTGAACAACATGCAAAGCCTGATGCAGCGCGCCAGCCTGGACGAGCTTTCCCCTTGCGTACTCGCCAAGCGCCCACTGGTGCTGCTGGTGGTGGACGATTCCTCCACCTCGCGCATGCTGTTCCGCATCCATATGCCGGCGGACGACGGCCATGTCGTGCATGAGGCGGAGGGGGTCGAAAGCGCGCTGCGGGTGGCGCGGGAAGTCCGGCCGGACGTGGTGTTCCTCGACTACAACATGCCCGACTGCAATGGCGTGGAGATCGCCTATAAGCTGCGCGAGGCCGGTCTCGACCCGTTTTGCATCCTGCTCACCGCCAATGTGCAGCAGGCGATTCTCGACGAGGCGCGCGACGCGGGTTTCGCCGGGGTGCTGGAGAAGCCGGTGAGCCGCGACAAGATCGCCGGCGCGCTGCGCATGGCGACACAGGACATAAGCCGATGAAAATTCATACAGTAGGTTGGGCAAAGCGAAGCGTGCCCAACAAACCGCCGCGGTGTTGGGCACGCTTCGCTTTGCACCCGCAAGGGGCACGCCGGATTCGTAAGCCGCTAAAGCGGACAACGACTCCGCTGCCCAACCTACGAATGCTACGAATGCCATGAAGCCGATGCCTCTGTCTGACGCGCAACGCGACGTGCTCACCGAGTTGGGCAACATCGGCATCAGCCGGGCCGCGCGCCAGCTTTCCATCCTGCTCGATGAACCGATTCGTATCGCGGTGCCGCGCGTGGAACTTTGCACCGCGAGCGAAGCCGGCGCGCACCTCGACAGCAAGGGCGGCGAGCTGGCCTGCGTCTACCAGCGCATGTCCGGCGAATTGACCGGCCGCATCGCCCTGTTGCTGCCCTCGGGCGGCAGCCACCTCCTGTTCCATGACCTGCTCGGGCACGCCGCGCCGTTGCAGGGGCTGGATCTGCGCGCTTTCGAACACGAGGCGATGACCGAGATCGGCAACATCCTCATTTCCTCCTGCGTCAGCGCCATGGCCGACATGCTGGAACTGCGCATCGACGTCTCCGTGCCGCGCTTCGCCGAGGCCACCGCACAGGATCTGTTCAACGACACGGCGCCGGATCGCGAGGAAGCGCCGGCGTTGCTGATCCACACCCGCCTGACCGCCGCGCGACGCGACCTGGAAGGCTCGATCATGCTGCTGCTGTCGGCGGCGGCGGCGGAAAAGGTGATGTTCGCGATTCAAGCCCTGATCCTGGCGGCGGATTGACTTCATGGACACGACCATGCACGGAAAACCCTACGATCCCCTGCCCATCGGCGTCCTGGTGCTGGACGGCCAGATGCGGATTCGCGCCTGGAACCGCTGGCTGGTCGAGCACACCGGCATACCCGACACCCGCGCCATTTCACAGCGACTGGAAGACCTGTTTCCCGGCTTTCGCAATCCACGCTTTCAGACAGCCGTGGAACAGGTTCTGCGCAACGGCGGGCCGCAGATTCTGTCGCAGGCCCTGCATCGCTATCTGATTCCCATCGACTTGCCGCACCTGGCCCGGCACGGCTTCGGCCTGATGCGCCAGCATGTGCATATCGAGGCCTACGAGCGGCGCGGCGAGTGCCTGGCCCTGGTCAGCGTGATCGACGTGACCGGCAGCGTGCTGCGCACCGAGGCGCTCACCGACGTGGCGCAGCGCCTGGAACACGACGTCAACCGCGACCCGCTGACCGGCCTGTTCAACCGCCGCTTCATGTGGGAATGGCTGGATCATCAACAACGCCAGGCACAGCGACACCAATATCAGATCGCCGCCATGATGCTGGACGTGGACTTTTTCAAGGCCATCAACGACCGCCACGGCCATCCCGTCGGCGACCGCGTGCTGCGGGATCTTGCGCGGCAATTGACCCTCTGGGTGCGCGAGTCGGACATCGTGGTGCGCTACGGCGGCGAGGAGTTCCTGATGCTGCTGCCCTGCTGCGATCAGGCCTTGAGCCACGAGGTGGCCGAGCGCATCGTGCGCCAGACCCGCCAGAGCAGCCTGGGCGGCCTGCCCATCGGCGCGGTCACCTGCAGCATCGGCGTCGCCCTGTTCGAAAACGACGCCCCCCTGCCCCCCGCCGATTTACTCAACCTCGCCGACCGCCGCCTTTATCTGGCCAAGCAGCGCGGACGAGACCGGGCCGTCATCAACGATTGAAGCCGTAGGTTGGGCAAAGCGAAGCGTGCCCAACATGGCGACGGGTTGTTGGGCACGCTTCGCTTTGCCCAACCTACGCCTCAAACCATGCGACTGCTGAGGCAGCCTGCAAATCAGGGCGCTATAGCCCCTTCGGATTTCGGAATGTGGACTGGGTGGGCGGTAAACTCGCGCGCTGTTCGCTTGTCTTGCCTCTCTTATGACCGATTCCGCTTCCCTGCACCTGGGTGACCAGGCCACCTTGCATTACCGCCTGTCCTGCCAGGGCGAAATTCTGGTCGACACGTTCACCGAGGGACCGGAAACATTCACCCTCGGCCACGGCGAAATCGACGCGCGCCTGGAAACCCTGCTGCTCGGCTTGCGCGTCGGCGACCAGCGTCTGTTCGATCTGGCTCCCGGCGAGGCGTTCGGCCCGCATGATCCGGCCATGATCCATACGCTGCCGCGCGATGATTTTCCCTCCAGCCTGGAGCTCGCCGTGAACCACGGTGTCGATTTCGCCCTGCCCAACGGCCAGACCGTGTCCGGCACTGTGCTGGAGATCGATGCCGACAACGTGCGCGTCGATTTCAACCATCCGCTGGCCGGACTGCCGGTGAACTTCGAAGTCCAGATCCTCGCCATCACACCGAAATAACCATGCCGAAAACCATTCTTCTGGCCAACCCGCGCGGGTTCTGCGCCGGCGTCGATCGCGCCATCACCATCGTCGAACGCGCCCTGGAAAAATACGGCGCGCCCATCTATGTGCGCCATGAAGTCGTCCACAACAAATTCGTGGTGGATGACCTCAAGGCCAAGGGCGCGATCTTTATCGAAGACCTGGCCGACGTGCCGCCCGGCGCCACCCTGATCTACAGCGCCCACGGCGTGTCACTCGCGGTGCGGAACGAGGCCGAGGCGCGCGGCTTCAATGTCTACGATGCCACCTGCCCGCTGGTCACCAAAGTGCATGTGGAAGTGAAGAAGATGCGCGAAGCCGGCCTGGAGATCGTGATGATCGGCCACAAGGGCCACCCGGAAGTGGAAGGCACCATGGGCCAGTCGGACGCCGGCATGCATCTGGTGGAAACCCCGGAAGACGTCGCCGGCCTCGATGTAGCCAATTCCGAAAAACTGGCCTACGTCACCCAGACCACCCTGTCGGTGGACGACGCCAGCCGCGTGGTGGACGCGCTGCGCGCGCGCTTCCCGGAGATACGCGGCCCGAAGAAGGACGACATCTGCTACGCCACCCAGAATCGCCAGGACGCGGTGAAGACGCTGACCGCGCAATGCGATCTGGTGATCGTGGTCGGCTCGCCCAACAGTTCCAATTCCAACCGCCTGCGCGAAGTTGCCGCCAAGGCCGGCACGCCCGCCTACATGGTGGACAACGCCGGCCAGTTGCGGCCGGAGTGGCTGGACGGCAAAGCCCAAGTCGGCGTCACCGCTGGCGCCTCGGCGCCGGAAGTGCTGGTGGAAGGCGTCATCGCGCGTCTGCGCGAACTCGGCGCGGACCGTGTGGTCGCGCTCGACGGCGTCGCGGAAAACGTCAATTTCCCGTTGCCGAAAGGATTGGCGTAGGAGCGGACCGCGTCCGCGATTTCTGCGCTGGCAATCGCGGACGCGGTCCGCTCCTACAGCAGTACCAGTCATCCAGCGGCTGCGCGAACTCGGCGCGAGCAAGGTGCTGACGCTGGAGGGGGGCGCGGAAAACGTCAATTTCCCGTTGCCGAAAGGATTGGTGTAGGAGCGGACCGCGTCCGCGATTTCGGCGCCGGCAATCGCGGACGCGGTCCGCTCCTACAGCAGCACCAGCGTCGCCAGCCCGAGGAAGATGAGGAAACCCATGCTGTCGGTGATGAAGGTCAGCAGCACATGGGCGCCGAAGGCCGGGTCATGGCCGAGGCGGACGATGATGATCGGCGCCACGAACCCGGCCAATGCCGCCACGATCAGGCTCATCAGCATCGCCGCCGCCATCACCAGAGCCAGCCCAATATTGTCGTAAAGCAGCCAGGTGATGAGGCCCATCATGCTGCCCCACATGACCCCGTTGAGGACGGCGATGCCGAGTTCCTTGATCAGCAGGCGTTTGGTGTTTTCCTTGGAAATCAGGCCCAGAGCCAGGCCGCGCACCATCAAAGTCAGCGTCTGGCTGCCTGAATTTCCGCCCATGCCGGCGACGATGGGCATCAGCGCGGCGAGCGCGGCGAGTTTTTCGATGCTGCCTTCGAAAGCGCCGACCACGCGTGAGGCGAACAGCGCGGTACACAGGTTGATGGCCAGCCACAGCCAGCGGTTCTTGGCCGCTTTCCAGACGGTGGAGAAGAGATCTTCCTCTTCGCGCAGGCCGGCGGCTTGCAACATATCCTCCTCCGCCTCGGCGCGGATGAAGTCCAGCACCACGTCGACGGTCAGACGCCCGACCAGATTGCCGCGTGCATCGACCACCGGCGCGGTCACCAGGTCGTAACGCTCGAACGCCTGCGCCGCGTCGGTGGCCGGATCGGAGGGACTGAACTTCACCGGGTCGTCCGACATGATCGCCGCCACATGCACGTCGGGGTCGTGCACCAGCATGCGTTTCAGCGGCAGGGTGCCGATCAGGCGCTCGTTCCGGTCCACCACGAACAGCTTGTCGGAATGGCTGGGCAACTCCCCCAGACGACGCAGATAGCGCAGGGCCACTTCCAGGGTCACGTCGGCGCGGATGGTGACGAAGTCGTAATCCATCAGGCCGCCAACCGAATCCTCGTCGTAGGACAGCGAAGACTCGACCTGGACGCGCTTGGCGTGGTCGAGGGATTTCAACAGTTCCTGGACGACGTCCTTGGGCAAGTCCGGCGCCAGGTCGGCGATCTCGTCGGTGTCCAGGCTGGCGGCGGCGGCCACCAGTTCATGGATGTTCATCGTCGCGATAAGCGATTCCCGCACCGCGTCGGAGACTTCCAGCAGGATGTCGCCGTCACGATCCGCCTTGACCAGATTCCAGACCAGGAGACGATCTTCCAGCGGCAGGGCTTCCAGGATGTAAGCCACATCCGCCGGGTGCAGCTTGTCCAGCTTCTTCTGGAGTTCCACCAGGTTCTGCTTGTGCACCAGCGACTCGACCAGCTCGTGGCGTGGCATGTTCTGCTTGTGCACCAGGCCTTCCACCAGACGATGCCGCGCGAGCAGGTCCTTGACCTGCTTCAGGCTATCCTCTACGGGGGCTTGCGCGGGGGGTTCGTGTTGGTCGGACATGGCTACGCGGGAAAAAGGCGGGCGAATTCTAACCGCCGCCGGTAGCCGGCGGCGTGCGCGCTTGCCCTCTCCCCCGGTGGGAGAGGGGAGAACATCAACGCGGCACCGAAACCTGCCACATGCGCGCGGCGATGATGCCCTGGCGCTTCTGCAGGCCGCGCGCGTTGCGGTGGCTTTCGTAGTAACGCGGGTTGGGAATCATCGCCGCCAGATGCGCCGCCTCACCCGGCCCCAGCGAAGCGGCGGAACCCTTGAAATAACGCCGCGCGGCGGCCTCGGCGCCGTAGATGCCGTTGCCCCATTCGATGACGTTGAGATACACCTCCAGGATGCGGCGCTTGCTCCAGAGCTGTTCAATCATCACCGTGATGATCGCTTCCTGCCCCTTGCGCAAGGGGTTCTTCGAGGCGGACAGGAACAGGTTCTTCGCCAATTGCTGGCTGATGGTGGAACCGCCGGCGGCGAAACGGCCCTTCTTGATGTTCTTCTCCACCGCCTTTTCCATGGCCTCCCAGTCGAAGCCCTCGTGGGCGATGAATTTGCTGTCCTCGGCCGCGACCACCGCGCGTTTCAGATGCATGGAGATGCGCGGGTAATCCACCCAGCGATGGCGCAGTTCGGCGTCCGGGTTCTTCTCCCGCATGCGCTCCAGACCGGCCGCCATGAAGGCGGTGGAAGAGGGGTCGAAAGCCTTCCACCAGAGCACATGGCCGACATACCAGAGTTGCATGAGCAGAAACAGCACCGCCAGCAGGAGCAGACCTTTCCAGATCAGACGAAACATCAGCCGGCCCTCAGGGGCTGTCCATGAATAACCTGGACAATTATGGGTGTACTGACGGGATGCGATGCAAGGCGCCGGACGTGCGCATGGCCATTCCCTGCAAACGGCCGGCAACGTGGCAGCGCGCCCGACAGTGCGGCCAGAATGTTCAAGTTATTCATGGATAGCCCCTCAACATCGCGATGACCGGCGCCGTCGCCGGTTGCACACCGCGCCAAAGGAAGAACGCCGCCGCCGCCTGCTCCACCAGCATGCCCAGGCCATCGGCGCAGCGCGCACCCTCACCGCGAGCGAAGGCCAGGAACGGTGTGTCACGGCCGTACATCATGTCGTAAGCCAGCGCGCCTTCGGCGAACAGCCCGGCCGGCAGCGGTGGCAGGTCGCCGGCCAGGCTGGCGGCGGTGGCGTTGATGACCAGGTCGAACTGGCCGCTGATGTCCGCATAACCGCCCGCCGCCAATGTAGCGCCGGCGCCTCGCCGGCGTGGCGCCGGCGCTACAAGTTCCCTTGCCTTCGCCGCCGTCCGATTGACGATGAACAACTCCGAGGGCGCTTTCTCCAGCAACGGCAGCACCACCCCGCGCGCGGCGCCGCCCGCCCCCATCAGCAGAATGCGCTTGCCGGCAAGCTCCAGCCCGAGATTACCGGCGAGGTCGTTGACTAGGCCGACACCATCGGTGTTGTCGCCATGCACACCCGTCGCATCGAAGGTCAGGGTATTCACCGCGCCCGCAGATTGCGCGCGTTCGCTCAGGCGATCGGCCATCGCATAAGCCTGTTCCTTGAACGGCACAGTGACATTGGCGCCGCGCCCGCCAGCTTCACGAAACGCCCGCACCGCTTCGGCGAAACCGTCCAGCGGCGCGAGGCGGGTTTCATAAGTCAGGTTTTGCCCGGTCTGGGCCGCGAAGGCGGCATGGATGCGCGGCGATTTGGAATGGGCGATGGGGTTGCCGAAAACGGCGTAACGGTCAGTCATGGTCGGAGAAGGCGTCAATCAGGGTGGCGAAGGCTACCTGACGTTCGCGGTTCCAGAAACCGTAGCGCACAAACACAATAACGCACCAACATAGTGCGCTATTGCACCAATATGGCGCAGCCATTCGGCCCATTTTTTCCCCGCGCCGGAGCAGGCCCTTGTGGCACAATGTTTTGTCCCCTTACGGTGCGTGGCATAAAGCTTGCTTGACTGCGCCCCGTGGATAAACCACTCACGCAAACCAGTCAGACAAGGAGTTCGAAATGGCGGTCGCCGATGTAATGAAGATGGTCAAGGAAAACGACGTCAAATTCGTCGATTTCCGTTTTACCGATACCCAGGGCAAGGAACAGCACGTCACCGTGCCGGTTTCTCACTTCGACGAGGAAAAATTCACCGAAGGCCATGCCTTCGACGGTTCGTCCATCGCCGGCTGGAAAGGCATCCAGGCCTCAGACATGCTGCTGATGCCGGACCCCGACACCGCCAACATCGACCCCTTCATGGATGAAGTCACCCTCATCCTGTCCTGCGACGTCATCGAGCCGGACACCGGCAAGGGTTACGACCGCGACCCGCGTTCCATCGGCAAGCGCGCCGAGGCCTATCTGAAGTCCAGCGGCATCGGCGACACCTGCTACTTCGGCCCGGAACCCGAATTCTTCATCTTCGATTCCGTCACCTGGGGTGACGACATGTCCGGCTGCCACGTCAAGATCAAGTCCGAAGAAGCCGCCTGGTCTTCCGGCGAGCAGACCGAAGCCGGCAACATCGGCCACCGTCCCAAGGTCAAGGGCGGCTACTTCCCGGTTCCTCCGATCGACTCCCTGCAGGACATCCGTTCCGCCATGTGCCTGGCCATGGAAGATATGGGCGTTCCGGTTGAAGTGCACCACCACGAAGTGGCCACCGCCGGCCAGTGCGAAATCGGCACCAAGTTCGCCGCTCTGGTGCAGCGCGCCGACTGGACCCAGATCCAGAAATACGTGATCCACAACGTCGCCCACAGCTACGGCAAGACCGCCACTTTCATGCCCAAGCCCATCGTCGGCGACAACGGTTCCGGCATGCACGTGCACCAGTCCATCTGGAAGGACGGCAAAAACCTGTTCGCCGGCAACGGCTACGCGGGTCTGTCCGAGATGGCCATCTATTACATCGGCGGCATCATCAAGCACGCCAAGGCGCTGAACGCCATCACCAACCCCGGCACCAACTCCTACAAGCGTCTGGTTCCCGGCTTCGAAGCCCCGGTGATGCTGGCCTACTCCGCCCGCAACCGTTCCGCCTCCATCCGCATTCCGCATGTGTCGTCCGACAAGGCGCGCCGCATCGAAGTGCGCTTCCCCGACCCCATCGCCAACCCCTATCTGGCCTTCGCCGCCATGATGATGGCTGGCCTGGACGGCATCCAGAACAAGATCCACCCCGGCGACCCCGCCACCAAGAACCTGTATGACCTGGAGCCGGAAGAAGCCGCCGCCATCCCGACCGTCTGCCATAGCCTGGACATGGCCCTGGAAGAACTGGACAAGGACCGCGAGTTCCTGACCCGTGGCGGTGTGTTCAGCAACGAGTTCATCGATGCCTACATCGCATTGAAGATGGAAGAAGTCACCCGCCTGCGGATGACCACCCACCCCATCGAATTCGACATGTACTACAGCGTGTAATGCACGGCGCGGATTGAAGTTTTCAATCCAAAGCCGATCAAGAGGGCGGGATAGCATCCCGCCCTTTTTTTGTCTGGGCGCTCATCAACACCCGTGCCGTAGGGCGGAAAAGCCGGCGTCTTCATGCCGGCGCCTTCCGACAACCCCGGCGGAAGGCGCGATGAGGCCGGCTTTTCCGACCTACGCGGCTGTAATGCACGGAGCGGATTAAAGTTTTTGCCCAAAATGCCGATCAATAGGGCGGGATAGCATCCCGCCCTTTTTTTGTCTGAGTGGCGGGCACGTCAACAGCACCGCCCGGAGACAGGTATGAACCTCCTCAACAATCTGAAAATAGGCACCCGCCTGATTGCGTTGACCATCATCACCTCCGCGCTATTGCTCGCGGTCGGCCTGGTCGGCGTCTGGGGCATCCAGCAGAGCAGCAAGGCGCTGTCCCAGGTCTTCGACCGCCACCTGACCTCCATCAACGAATTGCAAGGCGTGCGCGTCGGCCAGTTTCAGATCCGCAACGACATCTTCGAGGCGCGCCTGGCGGGAGATGCTTTCGTCGCCCAGGAGAAGTTCGACCAGATCGACAAACGTATTCGCCAGATCAGCGAAGCTCTGGACGCCTATCAGAAGCAACCCCTTTCCGTTCAGGAGAAGCAGCTTCTGGATGCTTATCTGGCCGCGCGCATGGAGTTCGGTGTCAAAGGCATCAACAAGATGCGCGATCTGTTGAGCGGCGAGGATCTGGACGGCGCCGACAAGCTGAGCCGCGAAGTCATGGCCCCCACGTTCGCGGCCGTGCTCAAGGCCACCGATGCGCTCATCGACCATCTGACCAGTGAGGCCGGCGCTTACCGGCAACAGGTGGAAAGCCTGGCGAAGATACTCAATCTGGCGGCCATCATCGGCGTGGCCATCGGCCTGGCACTATCCATCGCGCTTGGCCTGGTGATTCGACGCTCCATCATGCATGGCGTCGCCAGCCTGGAAGCAGCCGCCACACGCATGGCGCAGGGCGACCTGACGGTCAACGTCAAGGTCTCGGGCAACGACGAATTCGCCCAGGTCGCCGGTGCTTTCAACCATATGTCGAACGAGTTCAGCGGCATCATCGGCGAGATCCGGAATGCCGCCGATCAGATCAGCGGCGCGGCCATCCATGCCGCCGACAATAGCCAGCATGTCGCGACTGCCTCCAGCCGCCAGGAGCAATGCGCCGACAACGCCAGTTCAGCCGCGCACGCGCTCACCCTGGCGCTGGCTGAAGTAGGCGAAAACATCACCGGCATGGTGCGGGCGGCCGATCAGGCCAGCGAACTCGCCCACACCGGCCAGAAAGTCATCGGCGAGGCCGCGACCGGCATCGAATCCATCTCGCAATCGGTCAACCAGACCTCCAGCGTCATCGCTTCCCTGGGTAGCCATTCGGATGTCATCGGCCGCATCGTCGGCGTCATCAAGGACATCGCCGACCAGACCAATCTGCTCGCGCTGAATGCCGCCATCGAAGCCGCGCGCGCTGGCGAGCAGGGGCGCGGCTTTGCCGTGGTCGCCGACGAAGTGCGCAAACTGGCCGAACGCACCGCAGGTGCCACGGAAGAAATATCCACCACGGTACGCACCATCCAGAGCGAGACCAGCGAGGCCATGCAGGCCATGGAATCGGCCCAACAAGCCGTCACCATAGGCGTGGAGAAAGCCAACCAGGGAGAAAGTGCCATCAGCGACATCAACCAGGCGGTAGTGAGCTTGAGCCAGCAGATCCACTCCATCAACAGCATCCGCGCCCGGCAGGATGAATCCAGTCGAAACATCAGCCTGCGCGTCCAGGAAATCCTGCACATGGCCGGTGAAAACCGCATGACCGCGGAGAATTCCGCCAGCGCCGCCGCCACCCTGGGCGACCTGTCCACCCGACTGACGACGGCGGCCAGCCGCTTCCAATTAGGGTAGCGGCAACCACCCCACCCGCCGGCTCCCTATAATCGCGTGGAATTCAGAACCCCGATGCGCCATGCCCACGCCACCACATCCCCTCTCATTTCCGTACCGAAGCGCCATTGCGGCTGGATTGGCCTGCCTGATATGGGCGCAGGCCGCGCACGCTGAAATCTACAAGTTCGTCGACGACAACGGCCACGTCACCTACACCAACATGCCGCGCCCAGGCGCCAAGAAAATCGACCTGGGGCCGAGCAAGGACACGACGCCCGCGCTGGAGGGCAGACGCGCGAAGAAGCCCTCGTCTTCCCGCAATCCCACACCCTCCACCTTCCCGCGCGTCGACTCCGGCACCCAGAGCAAGCGGGACGACATGCGCCGGCAACTGTTGGTGGAAGAACTGAGCAGCGAGCAACGCAATCTCAACGCCGCCCAATCCGAGTACGCCAACGGCCGCCGACAACCAGGCGCCGACATCAACCGCCTGATGGATGCCGTGCGTCTGCACGAAAAGAACATCGAAATGCTCAACAAGGAGTTGTCGCATATTCGCTGATGGGGCCGTAGGTTGGGCAAAGCGAAGCGTGCCCAACGTTGTGGCCAGTGCCGGCGCGCATCGGCCACCTGGTGCGCCCGTAGGTTGGGCAAAGCGAAGCGTGCCCAACGTTGTGGCCGGTGCCGGCGCGCATCGGCCACCTGGTGCGCCCGTAGGTTGGGCAAAGCGAAGCGTGCCCAACGTTGTGGCGGTTTGTTGGGCACGCTTCGCTTTGCCCAACCTACGGCGCTTCTGGCCCGATTCTTGCTGAATAGAAGCACCGCCCACTCCACCACGCCCATGAACTACGCCGCTCCGAGCCTCGATCTGCTGGCCACCGCAGTGCTCATAGTCGATGAACACCAGTTCATCCGCTATCTCAACCCGGCGGCGGAGAACTTGTTGGGGGTTTCCGCCTACCACGCGCTGGAGCGGCCCCTGAGCAGCACGCTGGGTGAGTGCACCGATCTGGTGCGCGTCTTGAAATCTGCCCTGCATGAGGGCGTCAGCTTTACCGAACATGACCTGACCTTGAACCTGTCGGGCCAGAGTCTCACCCTGAGCGCCACCGTCACCCCCCTGGAAACCGCCACCGGCTCCGCCGTGCTGGAGCTATGCGCGGCCGGCGGCGGCGCGCGCATCGCCCACGACGAACAGGTGATGGCGCAAAGCCAGGCCAGCCAGACCCTGCTGCGGCAACTGGCGCATGAAATCCGCAATCCTCTCGGCGGCATCCGTGGCGCGGCGCAACTCCTGGAAGCGGAACTGGAAGAGAGTGAGCTGAAGGAATACACCCAGGTCATCATCCAGGAGACCGTCCGCCTGCAGACGCTGCTCGACCGTCTCCTGGCCCCGGCCAAGCGGCCGGTGGTGCAAACGGTGAACCTGCACGAAGTGCTGGAGCGGGTGCGCAGCCTGCTCCTGGCCGAATACCCTCGCCTGGAGATTCACCGCGACTACGACATCAGCCTGCCCAACCTGCAAGGCGACCCGGAACAATTGATCCAGGCCACGCTAAACGTTGCCCGCAACGGCGCCCAGGCGCTCGAAGGAGTGATACGGCCCCCTGCCCGGGAAGAGCAACCGGGCCACCCCCCAAGGGGGCCAAGTCGTTCTTGGGGCGGCCCGGCGAATGACTTGAAAGGCCGCATCGTGTTGCGCACCCGGGTGGCGCGCCAGGTCACCCTGGCCATGAAACGCTGGAAACTGGCGCTGCGTATCGACGTCATCGACAACGGCCCGGGCATTCCGGAAGACATGCGCGATCAGGTGTTCTTCCCGCTGATTTCCGGGCGCGAAGGGGGCAGCGGCCTCGGCCTCACCCTGGCGCAGACCCTGATACAGCGGCACGAAGGCGCCATCCACCTGGACAGCCAGCCCGGCCGCACCTGCTTTTCCATCTTCTTACCGATCAAATAAGGCCGCCCACATGAAACCAGTCTGGATCATCGACGACGACCGCTCGATTCGTTGGGTGTTCGAAAAAGCCCTGACGCGGGAAAACCTGCCGCACCGCATCTTCGACAGCGCCGAAGCCGCCCTGCGCGCGCTGGACAAGGAAGCGCCGGGCGCGGTGCTGTCCGACATCCGCATGCCCGGCATGAGCGGGCTGGAATTCATGGAGCGCCTGAAGGCCGAGCACCCGCGCCTGCCCATCATCATCATGACCGCCTATTCCGACCTCGATTCGGCGGTATCGGCCTTCCAGGGCGGCGCTTTCGAATACCTGCCGAAGCCGTTTGACGTGAATCACGCGCTGGAGCTGATCCATCGCGCCCTGGAGGAAGGCAATCGCGTCGACGGCCCGGGCGGCCTGGAAGTCGGCCCCGCCGGCCAGGCCATGCTCGGCCAGGCGCCGGCGATGCAGGACGTGTTCCGCGCCATCGGCCGTCTCGCGCAAAGCCACACCACCGTGCTCATCACCGGCGAGACCGGCACCGGCAAGGAACTGGTCGCCCACGCCCTGCACCGGCACAGCCCACGCCGCGAGAAGCCGTTCATCGCGCTGAACACCGCCGCCATTCCGAAAGACCTGCTGGAATCGGAACTGTTCGGCCATGAACGCGGCGCCTTCACCGGCGCCACCGCCTCACGCCGGGGCCGCTTCGAACAGGCCGACGGTGGCACCCTGTTCCTCGATGAAATCGGCGACATGCCCTCCGACCTGCAAACGCGGCTGTTGCGTGTACTCGCCGATGGCGATTTTTATCGCGTCGGCGGCCATGCCCCGGTACGCGTCAACGTGCGCGTCATCGCCGCCACCCACCAGAATCTGGAGGAGCGGGTACGCGCCGGCCTGTTCCGGGAAGACCTGTTCCACCGCCTCAATGTCATCCGCATCAAGCTGCCTTCGCTACGCGAACGGCGCGAAGACATCCCGCTCCTGGCGCGCCACTTCCTGCAGAAGAGCGCACAGGAACTCGGCGTGGAAGTAAAACAGGTGTCCGACGAAGCGATGCAGGCGATGGCCGCCCTGCCCTACCCCGGCAATGTGCGGCAACTGGAAAACCTCTGCCACTGGCTCACCGTCATGGCGCCCAGCCAGGTCGTCGAAGCCAAGGACCTGCCGCCGGAAGAACATCCGGAAGCCGCCATGACCGCGCTGGACTGGGCCGATGCCCTTGCCCGCACGGCCCAGAAACAGCTCGCGCGGGGCGAATCCGGCATCCTCAACGAGCTCACCAGCGAATTCGAACGCACCCTGATCCGCGTCGCCCTGACCCACACCGGTGGCCGCAAGATCGAAGCCGCCAACCTGCTCGGCTGGGGCCGCAACACCCTCACCCGCAAGATTCAGGAATTGGGGATGGAAGCAGGCGAGGATTGATGTAGCGCCGGCTTCCAGCCGGCGTCTTTGTCTTTCATAACCTCGCCCATGTCGGGTTACGCTTCACTAACCCGACCTACGCGCTACCTATCCCGTAACTTGTTTCCATGACCCCCGACTTCTTCATTCAGCTCCTCCTGCAAGTCTGGCTGCCCATCGCCCTGCTGGTCGCGGCCGGTGGCGCCTGGGTGCGCTTCCGGCCGCAATACCCGGCCGATGCCCTGCGCGTCAACCTGAACCGCCTGGTTATCGACGTGTTCGCGCCGCCACTCCTGTTCGCGCTGTCCGCGCAAGCCACGATCAGCCCCGAACTGCTCACCGTGCCGGTTCTGACCATCGCGGGCATCGCCATCAGCTTCGCCCTGCTCTATCCCCTGCTCTGGCATACCGCGCTCGGGCGTGGCCTCAAGCGCGAAACCCGCGCCGCCATCCTGCTTGCCGGCACCTTCGGCAATGTGTTGTTCATGGGCTACCCCACCCTCACTTTTCTCTATGGCGACATCGGCGGCAGTTACGCCGCCTTCGCCGATGTCCTCGCCTCCACCCCGCTGGTCTGGACCTTCGGGGTCTGGGTCGCCACCCGCCTGGGGCATGAAGGGGGCCAAGGCATCAGCCTGTTCCGCACCGTGCTGGCGCTGCCGCCGATCTGGGGCTTCGTCCTCGGCTTCGCGGTCAATCTCTCCGGACTCGAAGTCGCGCCGTTGATCACAGCCGCCAAGTTCATGGGGCAGGCCACCATCCCGATCATGCTGTTCACCCTCGGCCTGTCGATCCCCTGGGGCGACCTCAAACCCACCCGCCCGGTCCTCGCCGCCGTCGCCGTGAAACTGCTGATCGCCCCGTTCCTGGTCTACGCCCTGGCGCGCGCCAGTTTCGGCGACCTGCGCCCCGCCCAGATCGGCGCCATCCTGGAAACCGCCATGCCCACCATGCTCATGGCCGCCTCCTTCGCCGACCGCTTCAATCTCGACGTGCGCGCGGCGGCGCTCACCGCGAGCTGGACCAGTCTGCTGTTCCTGTTGACCTTACCGGCGTGGATCGCGTTTTTGCGGTAGCTTGCCGTCCTTTCGAAAGGCGCTTTTCTAGTTACTAGGTGATGCGGTCGGCGCAGCGGTTCCCCCCTTTATCAAAGGGGGGTAGGGGGGATTTCTGAGGCGGCTGCCCAGGCAAAGGTCGCTAAATCCCCCTCATTCCCCCTTTGATAAAGGGGGAGGCCACTCCCACATGTGCGTTCTGTCGCATCACCAATCCTGAGTGACACCTGCCCGGAAATGAGCGTGCCCGGATGAATGTCCACGCTTATCATGTGAGCCGTGCTGATCCAGCGCTGTTTCCGCTGGGTCAAACACGAATCGACATCTTTCACCCTAACCAGATCGCCGCTGCGCCGCAGCCGAACCCTTTTCACCGGCCACCCAGCCGAGATTTCAGGAGCAGACAATGAAAGGCCAAGAAGGCAAGAAAACCGCGAAGAAAGAGCCCGCCAAGACCATGAAGGAAAAGAAGGCGGACAAGAAAGTCAAGAAAGAGGAAAAACAGCGGCAATAAGGAGCCGAGAAATAATAAGTTGGACAAATATGGGTGTGCTGGCGGGATACGATGCAAGGCGCCGGTCGCGCTGCATGGCCATTCCCTGCAAGCGGCCGGCAACGCCGCAGCGTGCCCGTCAGTACGGCCAGAATGTTCAAGTTATTGTTTCTCGGCTCCTTCGCATTCGGCGGCCCGATGGGCCGCCCTGTGCGAATTGCTTTCCCCCCTTGAGCCCCCCAATATTCGGATTTCCCGCCCATGGCCGCCTGGCTCCCCGTTCTGAAAGCCGCTTTGCCCTATGTCAGCAACATCGTGGCGGCGGCGTTACCCGTCTTTACCTCGCGTCGTGGGCAGGATGCTACGGGTGACTTGGTCGGCCGCCAGATCGCCGAACTGCAGGAGGCGGTCACCAGCAATGCGGAGACCGTGAAAGGGCTTGCGGCACAGCTTGAACAAGCCCTCTCGGCAATCGCGACCGGCGAGACCGACCAGGCGCAAAAATTGACCACCTTGCAGGAAGCGCTCGCGCGTTGCGAGAGCACCGCCAACCTGGCGCAAGCTCAGGTGACCCGGGCGGAAAGCGTGGCGGCGGCCTTGCAGGCGCGCGTCGACGGGTTCGAACAGCAAGGTGACGGCGTCCGGCGTCGGGAAACCACGCTCGCAACCATCGCCGTGGTCGCGCTGATCGTCGCCTGCATCGCCTTGCTGCTACGCTGAGCGCGCGCGGCGCGCGCCACGAAGAACAAGGCGCCCACCGGAACACAAACGCCATACCCGATGCGTCGAGGTAGAAGCGGGGTGGGACCGATCACTTATCACCAAATCCCACACTGTTACAGGTGCCTTTTTGCGCGCTTCATGACAATCATCAAGATCAATCGTTCCTGAATGGTCTAAATAGTCCAGTGTGACATTTTGTCGCACCCCCACCCTTACATTCCAGGAGGCATCATGAAGCGCGCTACCCTCCACGCCCTGTCGCTGCTTGTGGCGTCCGCGCTGGGACTGTCGGCCGGCACCAGTTGGTCGGCGGATTCCCTGCAGGACGTCATGAAGCAACGCGGGCTATCCCAGCAAGACCTGCTCGCCGCCGCGAAAACCTACGTACCCACTGGCAAGCGCGACGATTATCTCGCCTTCAGCTCGGGCGGCCAGAGCGGCCAGGTGATGGTCTACGGCATCCCGTCCATGCGTATCCTCAAGTTCATCGGCGTGTTCACGCCCGAGCCCTGGCAGGGCTATGGCTACGACGAGGAATCCAAGAAGGTGTTGAAGGGCGGGTGGATCAACGGCAGGGAGGTCACCTGGGGCGATTCACACCACCCGGCCATCTCCGAGACCAATGGCAATTACGATGGTCAATTCCTGTTCATCAACGACAAGGCCAACCCGCGTATCGCCGTCATCGACCTGCGTGATTTCGAAACCAAGCAGATCGTCGCCAACCCGATTTTCAAGTCCGAGCACGGCGGCGCCTTCGTCACCAGCAACACGGAATATGTGATCGAGGCATCGCAGTACGCGGCGCCCCTGGAAAACAAGTTCGTTCCCCTGGAAGAGTTCAACGAGAAATATCGCGGCGGCATGACCTTCTGGAAGTTCGACCGCCAGAAAGGCCGTATCGACGCCGGCAAATCGTTCTCCTTCGAACTGCCGCCCTACAGCCAGGATTTGTCCGACGCCGGCAAGGGTCCGTCCGAAGGCTGGGCCTTCACCAACTCGTTCTGTTCCGAGCGTTATGTCGGCGGCATCGAGCGTGGCCGGCCGCCGTTCGAGGCGGGCTGTTCCGCCAAGGACACCGACTACATGCACGTCCTCAACTGGAAGCTCGGCGAGAAGCTGGTTGCCCAGGGCAAAGCCAAGACCATCAATGGCCACAAGGTCATTCCGATGGACGTGGCGGTAGCCGCCGGCGCGCTGTTCCTGATCCCCGAGCCGAAGAGCCCGCACGGCGTCGATGTCACCCCGGACGGCAAGTTCATCATCGTCGCCGGCAAGCTCGACACCCATGTCTCCGTCTACAGCATGGAGAAGATTCTGGCGGCCATCAAAGCCGGGCGCTTCGAGGGCAGGGACCCCTACGGCATTCCCATCATCGGCATGAAGGACGCCCTGGACAAGCAGGTGCAACTCGGCCTCGGCCCGCTGCATACCCAGTTCGACTCCACTCCTTGCGAGGCCTACACGTCGCTGTACGTGGACTCCCAGGTGGCGAAGTGGGACTACTGCAAGGGCAAGGTGCTCGACAAGATCGCCGTGCACTACAACATCGGCCATCTGATGACCATGGAAGGCGATTCCGTGTCGCCCAAGGGCAAGTACCTGGTCGCGCTCAACAAGCTGGCCATCGACCGCTTCAACCCGGTCGGCCCCCTGCACCCGCAGAGCCACCAGTTGATCGACATCAGCGGCGACAAGATGCAGTTGCTCTATGACATGCCGGTTCCCCTGGGTGAGCCGCACTACGCCGTGGCCATCGCCGCCAGCAAGTTGAAGCCCGGCATCCGCTACAAGCTGGGCACCGACAGCCGTACCGACACCAAGCACCCCGGCGCGGTCAGAGGCGGCGAAGAGAAGGTGGTCAAGAAGGGCAACAAGGTGACGATTTACGCCTCCATGATCCGCTCGCACATCACGCCCGAGATCGTCGACAACGTGACCGTGGGCGATGAAGTGACCATCCACCTCACCAACCTGGAACGCGCCCAGGACGAGACCCACGGCTTCACAATCAGCGGCTTCAACGTGCATGCCTCGGTGGAACCCGGCAAGACCGCCACGGTCAAGTTCAAGGCCGACCGCGAGGGCGTCTTCCCGTACTACTGCACCGAGTTCTGCTCGGCGCTGCACCTGGAGATGCAGGGCTATCTGCTGGTCAAGCCCAAGGGCTGGAAACCCGGCAAGGTGAGCAAGGCGGAAGCCAAGACCTACACCAAGGCCGACTACGACAAGCAGTACAAGACCAACCTGGACACCCAGGCGGTCATCGACCAGGTCGTGGGCTACATCACCAGCGTCAACTACAAGGACTTCCCGGAAGTCGTGGCGATGGTGGAAGACGCCTTCGACCAACTGGGCAAGACCAAGGACGTCAAGGTGAAGATGGAAGCCGCCGTCAAGGCGCAGGATTGGCAGAACGCCACCCTGTGGGCCGGCCAATGGTGGCAGTACCAGGTCAAGACCGCCGACCTGGGCCTGCGCGCCAAGACCTTCCTGGAGCAGAACGGCGCCAAGAAAGTGAAGTAAGCGTTTGACGCGCAACATGGGGGAGCCTCGGCTCCCCCTTTTGTTTCGTAAAAATGCTTGATGAAGATCAACTTTTTGATGTTCATCAAGGCCACATTTCCGGCTTTGGCATTCCATGACGGCCAGGCGCCAAACGCCCGAAATCGCCCACCGCACAAACCCGAATACTCGAACCCAAGGAGCCCTTCACATGAAAACCGCAAAGTTGCTCACCCTCTGCCTCGCCCTGGCCGCCACGACCGCCTGGGCCGGCCCGCATGGCGCGGGCGGCGGCGCCGACCCGCTCAAACTCAAGGGCGACGCCAAGAATGGCGAGGAAGTCTATGAAGTCTGTTCCGCCTGCCATCTGGCCAGCGGCATCGGCCGTCCGGATGGCACGCTGCCGGTGGTCTCCGCCCAGCACAAGGCGGTACTGGTCAAACAGATGGTGGACATCCTCACCGGCCACCGCGACAACCCCACCATGCTGCCATTCGCGCAGTCCATGACGCCGCAGGAAATGGCCGACACGGCCGCCTACATGACCACGCTCAAGCTCTCGCCGAAAAACGGTAAGGGTTCCGGCAAGAATGCGAAACAAGGTATGGCGCTGTATGACAAGGACTGCAAAACCTGCCACGGCGCCAAGGGTGAAGGCAACGAAGCCAAGCTCATCCCGATGCTGACCGGCCAGCACTTCAAGTACATGCAGCGCCAGCTCGCGGAAATGCGCGCCGGCAAACGCAAGAACGCCGACAAGGACATGCTCAAGGTCATCAAGTCCTATAGCGATGCCGATATCGAGGCGGTCAGCGACGCCATGTCACGCCTGCCGATTCCCAAGAAGTAATGCCCGCGGCGGGCGCGTCGGCGCCCGCCTTCATCCACGTTCTTTTTTAACACTCTCAGGAACCCATCATGGCGCGCTCATCCACCCAGACCACCCGACTGCTCACGCTCGGCGCCCTGCTGGTGCTGGTGGCGACCTTTTTCGCGCCGATCTGGTGGGTCTCGCTGACCGCCCCAAATTACCCGCCCGACGCCTTCCCCGACGGCATCCGCATCCATTTTCACTTCGATGGTGTGTTCAACGGCTGCAAAGGCACCGTCATCAAGGACAGCGACATCTATCAGGGTGACCTGGGCGATGAGCGCGAGGAGGAATTTCGCGGCCAGTCCTCGCAGAAGCAGTCGCTGGACTGCGTGCACGAGATGAACACCATCAACCACTACGTCGGCATGTACCCCATCGACGCCGGCGCGCCGGTGGAACGTGGCCTGTCGCGCTATTTCTTCGGTTTCTTCGCGGCCATGCTGGCAGCCTTTGCCTTCCCCGCGCGCAAAACCCAAACCACCGTCCTGGCGCTGGGCTTCCTCGCGGTGGCCGCCTGGATGGGCGGCGAAATGCTCGGCGCCGGGCGCATGGGGGAGGTGCTGGAACACTACCGCGTCGCCGCCGGCGCCTATTTCAACGAACCAGCCATCATCGCGCGCTGGACCGCCAACCTGGAACTGGCGCTGAAAGTGACCATGGCGGGATTGGTGGCGGCCATGCTGGTCGTGCTCGCCGGCGTCTGGTACTCGCGCCCGTTCTCGCTGCTGTTGGCCCTGATACCGGCCCTGCTGCCGATCTTCTTCCTCATCGACTACGCCGGCTGGCTCTGGTTCTTCGGCCACAACCTGCACCCCTGGGGCGCGTTCACGGTGAAAGCCTTCATGCCCACGGTGTTCGGCGAGGGCAAGGTGGCGCAGTTCTCCACCTATTCCTACCCCTACATCGGCTACGGGATGCTGTTGCTTGTGACCGGCCTGCTGTTGCCGGCGATCCTGCTGCGGCGCAAGGCGATGCGCGAAGGCCAGGCGTGATCCTGCCGGATCGATGGCTCAGGCGTAGGTTGGGCAAAGTGCGGCGTGCCCAACATCGCGGCGGTTTATTGGGCACGCCGCGCTTTGCCCAACCTACGGCGCTGCTCGCCGTGCTGGCACTGACTGCCACTGCCTCGGTCGGCTTCGCGCCGGAACAGGAACCGGTACGCGGCGAAACCGAGCACGCCGCCGTGCGCACCGAAGTGAACGCGCCCAAACCGGTATTCCCTCTCTACATGCGCGACAAACGCATCCACGGGCTGAAACCGTTTCAGGCGCTGGTGGATGCCGCCCCCGCCGGCTCGGTGTTGCGTCCGCCGCCGGGAAACTATGCCGGACCAGTGAATTTGACCAAGCCGCTCACCATCGACGGCGGCGGCAAGGTCAGCATTGACGCCGGCGACAAGGGCAGCGTATTCACCATCAGCACTGATGGTGCCGTCCTGCGCGGCGTGCGACTCACCGGCTCGGGCGACGTGCACGATACGGAAGACGCCTGCCTGGAGATACGCGGGCACCGCAACGTCGTCGAGAACCTGGTCATCGACAACTGCCTGTTCGGCATCGACCTGCGCCAGTCCAACGAAAACATCGTGCGCAACAACCACATCTCCTCCAAACCCGCCGATCTCGGCGTGCGCGGCGACGGCCTGCGCCTGTGGTACAGCATGAACAACCTGATCGAGGGCAACAGCCTGATCGACACCCGCGACTTCGTGGTCTGGTATGCCAACGGCAACAAAATCCTCAACAACATCGGCCGGCGCAGCCGCTATTCCATGCACTTCATGTTCGCCCAGTCCAACGTGGTGGAGGGCAACCGCTATTACGACAACGCCGTGGGCATCTATGTCATGTACACGGAAGGCATCACCATCCGCAACAACCTGATCTCGCACGCCACCGGCGCCACCGGCATGGGCATCGGCTTCAAGGAGGCGAGCAACACGGTGGTGGAGAACAACGACATCATCTACTGCGCCACCGGCATCGCCTCCGACCTGTCACCCTACCAGCCCGACAGCAAGATCTGGATCCGCAACAATCGCATCGCCTACAACGGCATCGGCATGCTGTTCAACAACGAGCGGGTCGGCAACATCGTCACAGACAACGTGTTCGAGGGGAATCTCACCCATGTCGCGGTGAACGGCGCCGGCACTGTGCGCGGCAATACCTGGCGGGGCAATTACTGGGACGACTACCAGGGCTTCGACCGCGATAACGACGGGCGCGGCGACAACGCCTACGAAACCTATGCCTATGCCGACCGTATCTGGATGGAACGGCCGCATGCCCTGTTCTTCAAGAATGCGCCACTGATGGAGGCCCTGGATTTCCTGGAACGCCTCGCCCCCTTCTCCACCCCCAACCTGATCCTGCGCGACGACACACCGCGCTTCACCAAGCCCGCACGTTATGGCGTCCAGCGTCCCTCCTAAATACGTAGGTTGGTTTAGCCGACGTCTTCATGTCGGCGTCATCGTCCCCGAAGGGGAAACCCAACATGGCACCGTTGGGTTACGGCGCACGCGCCTAACCCAACCTACGAAACCGAACCCGCGCTTCACGGAACCGGCACCTCATGGCAGCCAAACTCCCACATAAAGCGGAACAGGCGCGCCGCCGCTTCCTGCGCGCCCTCATCGGCGGCGGCGCCCTGCTTGCCGCCGGTGGCGCTGGCTGGCTGCCGCTGGTTTATGGCGGCGAAACGCGGCTGCGCCCCCCCGGCGCCCTGGAAGAGGATGACTACCTCGCTTCCTGCATCAAATGTGGCCAGTGCGTCCAGGTGTGCCCGGTCAGCGCCCTGATACTCGCCGACCTGGGCGACGGCCACGGCATCGGCGCGCCTTACATCGACGCGCGCGCCCAGGCCTGCGACTTCTCCTGCGACGCGGTGCAGTGCATCCTCGCCTGCCCCACCGGCGCCCTGACCTACACGAAACCTGAACACCTGGACACGCGCGGCGCCATGCTCATGGCCGCCGCGCCCATCCTGTTGGCGAAGGAAAAAGACCCGGAGCCCACCCTCAACCTGAAAGAACGCATCGGCGTGGCGCGCCTGGCCCGACCCGACCTGTGCCTGGCGCGCCAGGGTAAAGGCTGGAAGGGCGCGGCGCGGGCGGCGGATTACGAAGGGATGCTGCGCTTCATGGAGGTGGACCGCTGGCAACCAATCCCGCTCAACGACCATCCCTTCGACGTGGCGGTGTGCGACCTGTGCGTGCGCACCTGCCCGATCAAGGGGGCGATCAGTCTGGAGCCGTTACCCGGTGGGCACATGACCCCGGTGGTGCATGAACCCTGCGTCGGCTGCGGGGTGTGCGAAATGGCCTGCCCAACCGAACCGGCCGCCATCGTCATCGATCCGCGTCGCGGCTGGGAGGCGTGATGTCACTCAAGGAATCGGCACGGCTCCTGCTCGGCGGTGAGACACGCAAACCCGCGCCCGAGGACTACAGCCCCGGCGCGCGCCAGGTGCATGAACTCAAACGCATGGATGTCGAGCATCAACGCCAGCTCAAGGAACACGCCAAACTAGGCCACCCGCACCGCAACCGCTGGCGCAACCGGCGCTGGGCGGTGCTGATCGCGGTGAACCTGCTGTTCGTGTTTTCCTTTTGGCTGGACATCCAGATCCTCGAAGGCGCGCTCACCGCCTCGCGCTTCCTCGGCTTCCACCTCATCGACCTCAACTCCGCGTTGCAAGTAATGCTGGCGCACAAGCACATCCTGGTGAACCTGGTAATCGGCACCGCCACCGTGTTCGTGCTCTGGGTGCTGCTGGGCGGGCGCGCGTTCTGTTCCTGGGTATGCCCCTACCACCTGCTCGCGGAATGGGCGGAAAGCCTGCATCTCTACCTGGTCAAGAAGAAGAAAGTCAGCGACCACGCCTTCCATCGCGGCCTGCGTACCGTGCTCTGGCTGCTGTTCGCGGCCCTCGCGTTTGCCACCGGCTACACCGTGTTCGAGACCTTGTCGCTCACCGGCATCCTCTCGCGCGCCCTGATCTACGGCCCGGGTCTTGGCCTGCTCTGGGTGCTGTTCTGGCTGCTGCTCGAAGTGGTCTACTCGCGCCGCGCCTGGTGCCGCTATTTCTGCCCCATCGGCCTCACCTACGGCGCGGTCGGCCTGGCCACCCCGTTGCAGGTCGGCTATCGGCTGGGAAACTGCTTCCACGAGGGCGATTGCCGCAAGGTCTGCCTGGTGCCGCATGTGCTGGAATGCGTGATCAAGGGCCGCGCCACCGACGAAAAGATGGACATCGGCGCCGACTGCACCCGCTGCGGCCTGTGCGTGGACGTCTGCCCCAGCGGCGCCCTGAATTTCGAGGTCAAAGGCTTGAGCAATTGGCTGTGAACAAACCCGAACCTGAATTCGTAGGTTGGGCAAAGCCGCAGGCGTGCCCAACGTTGCCGAGCGTGTTGGGCACGCTGCGCTTTGCCCAACCTACACGCCCCCTCCCGTAGGAACCCCCCTGTGATCGAACTTCGCCACGTCAGCAAGCAATTCAAGAAGAGCGTCGTCCTCGACGACCTCAACCTCAGCGTCGCCAGTGGCGAGCGCATCGCCCTGATCGGCTCCAACGGCGCCGGCAAGACCACGCTGATTCGCTGCCTGCTGGGGGAATACGTCCATGCCGGCGAACTGTCCGTGCTTGGCCTGAACCCGCGCCAGAACCGCGCGGACCTGTTGCGCCGCATCGGCTTCGTGCCGCAACTGCCGCCGCCGCTACGCATGAGCGTGGGTGATCTGTTGCGCTTTGCCGCCGAACTCTCCGGCTGCGACGCGGCGCGTTTCGACGCGGTCGCCGCGCAACTGGGCCTGGACGTGGCGAAGGTGCGGCACCTGCCCTTCGTCAAGCTCTCCGGCGGCATGAAGCAGAAGATTCTCATCGCCGTCGCCCTCGGCCGCGATTGCGAACTCCTGATCCTCGACGAGCCCGCCGCCAACCTCGACCCGGAAGCGCGCCACGCCTTCTTCGACCTCCTCGCCGAGCGCCTCGGCCAGGCCACCATGCTGATCTCCAGCCACCGCCTCGACGAGGTGGCGCCCCTGGTCAACCGGGTGCTGGAACTGGACATGGGCCGCATCGTCCTGGACGACCGGGTCGCCGACGACGTCGCCCTCGCCGGAAAAGTGCGCTGCCGCCTGGTCCTGCGCCGCGCTGAACCCGCCATCGCCAAAACACTCGCCGAATGGGGCCTCGTCGGCGACGGCGACGGCCTCGCCTGGCAAGGCGCCATCGCCGGCCCGGACCGGCTGCGCTTCCTCGGCATGCTGGCGCGTTATGTCGGGGTGCTTACCCATATCGAAATGGAGGAACAGGCATGAGCAAACCCTGTAGCGCCGGCCTCCCTGCCGGCGAGCGGG